>NZ_CP013362.1:2727301-3030334 GCF_001718315.1 Burkholderia diffusa
TGATACCGGCGACATGGCTCGCCTTGCGGGTGCTGCGAAAGTCGAAGTGCCACGCCACCCGCTGACGCAGGATGGCGCGGCAGGTTTGCCGCACTAACGGGACAACGCCCGCGCATGATGCGTGATGTGATCGGCGATGAACGTCGAGATGAAGTAGTAACCGTGGTCGTAGCCCGCATGGCGGCGCAGCGTAAGCGGCTGGCCGGCCTTCGCGCACGCGGCTTCGAACACGTCCGGGTTCAGCTGGTTCGCGAGGAACTGGTCGGCAAGACCTTGGTCGACGAGGATGCCGTCCGCGAACTTGGGCGCATCCGTGCGCGCGACAAGTTCGCTTGCATCGTGCTGCTTCCACGCTTCGCGATCATCGCCGAGGTAGCCCGAGAACGCCTTCTCGCCCCACGGGCAACGCGTCGGCGCGGCAATCGGCGCGAACGCCGACACCGACCGGTACAGCTCGGGGTGACGCAGCGCGAGCGTCAGCGCGCCGTGCCCGCCCATCGAGTGACCGAAGATTCCAAGCCGCACACCGTCGATCGGCAGCTCGGCCGTGATGAGCTCACGCAGTTCACCCGTCACGTACGATTCCATCCGGTAATGCGCGGACCACGGCGCTTGCGTCGCGTCGACGTAGAAGCCCGCGCCGACGCCGAAATCCCACGCATCGGTCTCACCCGGCACGCCCGCGCCGCGCGGGCTCGTATCGGGCATCACGAGCGCGAGGCCGTGCTGCGCCGCGTACTGCTGCGCGCCGCCCTTGATCGCGAACGTCTCCTCGGTGCACGTGAGCCCCGCGAGATAGAACAGCGCCGGCACGCGGCCGTGCGCGGCCTGCGGCGGCAGGTACACCGAGAACTTCATCGACAGGCCGATCGCCTTCGAATCGTGGCGATAGAAGCGTTGCTCGCCACCGTGGCAAGCATGCGAAGAAACGAGTTCGAGCATGGGATTCCCTTCCGTTCGATACAGCACAATCGGGCGAATCGATTCGCCCTTCTTGATCGGGTCGGCGCCGCCGTGGAGCGTCTCGAGCGGCAGCGCATGCGGATCAGGCCGAGCCGCGACAGCCGGCACGGCGATACCGTAGCGTGCCCGTCATGATCCCCGATCCTGCAGCCCGTCGCGTGCGGGAAACAGCCGCCGGCTTGCCGCGATGCGTCACCGCTGTCGCGACAGGACAAGCGTACCGAGTTTAAACGTCGGCCGTGAACCACGCATCCGTTCGCGCATACAGATCGACGAAACGCGCATGGCGTGCGGCCAGCGCGCCATCGTCGTGCGGTGCGGCCACCGGCGATGCGGTGGGCGCCAGCGTGCGCAGCGCGTCTTCGCGCCAGTGTCCGATCGCGAGGCCCGCGAGCAGCGCGGCACCACGCGTCGCGGCGTTCGGACAATCGACCGCGTCGAGCGACGCGCCGAGCGCATCGGCGAGCAACTGACGCCAGCGCGGATCGACCGAGCCGCCGCCGGCGAGGCGCAGCGTCGCCACCGGATCGGCCCGGTTCGCATCGCGGATCGCGTCGAGCCCCGCGCGCAACGCGAACGCGACACCCTCGAACGCAGCGCGCATCATCGCGCCGCGCGTGTCGCCGAGCCCGAGACCGAGCCAGCCGCCGCGCGCGTCGGGACTCATCCACGGCGAACGCTCGCCCGTCAGATACGGCAGGAAGCAGAGCCGCTCCGACGCCGGCCGCGCGAACGCGTCGTCATACGCATCCGGCCAGCCCGGATAGCCGAGCCAGCCGCGCACCGCTTCGAGCGCGAGCCCGACGTTCTGCATCGCGGCCATCGTGTAATAGCCGCCGCCAGCCGCCGTGCGATAACGATGCAGTCCGCGCCGCGCGGGCGGCAATACATCCGCGAGCACGACGATCTGGCCGCCGCTGCCGGTAGTCAACAGCGCGTCGCCGGCCGCGACGAGCCCGCTGCCGAGTGCCGCGCATGCGGTATCGGCCGCCCCCGTCGCGAGCGGCACGCCGGCCGGCAGCCCGAGTACCGCCGCCGCCTTCGCATCGAGCACGCCACAGCGCGCACCCGCCGCCCGCACAGGTGCGAACCGGTCGACGGGCAAGCCCAGCGCATCGATCAGCGCCGTATCCCACGCGCCGTCCGGCGTCGCGAGCGCGGTCGCGCATGCGTCGCTCGGATCGGCTGCGACCTCGCCGCCCAGCGCGACGCGCAGCCAGTCCTTCGGCTGCACGGCCCAGCGTGCGTGCGTCAACGCCTGCGGCTCGTGTGCGGCCAGCCAGCGCAACAGCGGACCCGCCATGCCGGGCGCGACCGGATTCGACGCCGTCGGCCAATCGGCCGCGTCTGTTTCGCGCACCGCCCGCGTGTCTGGCCACAACAGGGCGGGCCGCACCGGCTGCCCGGCCACGTCGATCAGCACGACGCCATGCATCTGGCCGGAAAAACCGATCGCCGCGACCTGCGCGCGCTCGCCGGCCGGCAGCCGCGCAGCGGCACGCACGAGCGCCTGCCACCATACATCGGGGGCGATTTCAGCCCAGCCGGGCTGCGGCGACGACAACGCATAAGGTTCGCTCGCAACCGCGCGCTCGACGCCATCGGCATCGAGCGTGACGAGTTTGACTGAGCCGGTACCGAGGTCGATTCCGAGCAGGCGCATGACGGGTTGGTGTATTCGGGTGAACGGATATCGATGATAGCGGGATCGCGAGATGCGGCCCGATTTGCACGGCGCTTTTTGCCGCCGCGGCGACACGAAAGCGCGGCCGCGCGCAACCGGTTTCACCTGGCTGCTCGTTGTGTGCCAAAACGGCCGGCAGCGGGTTAACCCGGCGCGATTTTCCGCCGGTCGTTTTTTCCACTATTCCGCTGACGCGATACACACCATAAAGCCGTCGATATTTGACATGGGGGCCCGCACTATTTTGGAGGGCTATAAAACCGGGGAACCTCACTCCAGCGGCAGTTTCCCGATGATCGACACCCCGTTTCATGCCGACATGGCATATCGAACCAGCAAAGAACGGAATAGAACCCAGCGCTCTTGTTGCGAGTTTGCATTCCGCATAACTTCGTATCACCCCGAAAACAAGATCATGGAGTGAGACAGATGCAATCGAACACGGTCCATCCGTGCGATGAGGTGCTGCCGACCGGCAAGCTTGTAACGCTTGGTCTCCAGCACGTCCTCGTCATGTACGCCGGCGCTGTCGCCGTGCCGCTTATCGTCGGCGGCGCGCTGAAGCTGCCGAAAGACCAGATCGCGTTCCTGATCAGCGCCGATCTGTTTTCGTGCGGCATCGCCACGCTGATCCAGACGCTCGGCCTGTGGATCTTCGGGATCCGCCTGCCCGTCATCATGGGCTGCACGTTCGCCGCCGTCGGCCCGATGATCGCGATCGGCACCAACCCCGGCCTCGGCATTCTCGACATCTTCGGCTCGACCATCGCGGCCGGCATCATCGGCATCGTGCTCGCGCCGATGATCGGCAAGCTGTTGCGGTTCTTCCCGCCTGTCGTCGTCGGCACCGTGATCGCGGTAATCGGCCTGTCGCTGATGGAAGTCGGGATCAACTGGGCAGCCGGCGGCGTCGGCAATCCGGAATACGGCAGCCCCGTCTATCTCGGCCTGTCGCTGCTCGTGCTCACGCTGATCCTTCTGATCAACAAGTACGGGCGCGGCTTCATCGCGAACATCTCGGTGCTGCTCGGCATCGTCGCGGGCTTCGTGATCGCTTTCGCGATCGGCCGCGTGAATACCGACGGCGTCGCGCACGCACCGTGGGTCGGCTTCGTGATGCCGTTCCACTTCGGCATGCCGCACTTCGACCCGCTGTCGATTGCAACGATGGTCACGGTGATGTTCGTCACGTTCATCGAATCGACCGGCATGTTCCTCGCGGTCGGCGACATGGTCGATCGTCCCGTCAACCAGGAGCGCCTCGTGCGCGGCCTGCGCGTCGACGGCCTCGGCACGCTGATCGGCGGCATCTTCAACTCGTTCCCGCATACGTCGTTCTCGCAGAACGTCGGCCTGATCGGCGTGACGGGCGTGAAGAGCCGGTTCGTCTGCGCGACGGGCGGCGTGATCCTGGTGCTGCTTGGCCTGTTCCCGAAGATGGCGCAGGTCGTCGCATCGGTGCCGCCGTTCGTGCTCGGCGGAGCGGGCATCGTGATGTTCGGGATGGTGGCCGCGAACGGCATCAAGGTGCTGTCGAAGGTCGACTTCGTGAACAACTCGCACAACCTGTTCATCGTCGCCGTAAGCGTCGGGATGGGCCTCGTGCCGGTCGTGTCGCCGCACTTTTTCTCGAAGCTGCCGCCCGCGCTCGCGCCGATCCTGCACAGCGGCATCCTGCTCGCGTCGGCTACCGCGGTGATCCTGAACATCGTGTTCAACGGCGTGAAGGGCGAGAAGGACGCACGTTGCGAAATCCGCCGCGCAGGGCACGACTTCGACGGACGCCCGGCCGACGTGCATCACTGATCGCTGCGAGCCGGATGCGCCGGAGCATGGCGCGATACGGTAGAAGGTAGAGGAAAAACGCCACGGCTTGCCGTGGCGTTTTGCTTTGTGGCGAGTGGTTTGGGCGACGATAGCGGTGGTGCCGGTGGTGCCGGCGGTGACGACGATCCACGGTCGCTGCAAACCGGACCACGCACAAAAAAACGCCACGGACTTTCGTCCGTGGCGTCGTCGCATCCCGGGAACCGCGACTTCAGCGAACCGGAGCGGTCACCCGCGCCGGCCCGGCTTCGTCTTACCCGTTCGTCGCCGCTACCGACGCAGGTGCCGGTGCGGCCGCCTTGTCGTAGTCGGCCGTTTCGTCCGGTGCGCGCGGCGTCTCGCCGGCGCGCTGGATCCAGCCGCCGCCCAGTGCGCGGTACAGCGTGACCAGGTTCGTCCAGCGCGCCAAACGCGCGCTGATCAGCGACTGCTGCGCCGAGTACAGATCGGTCTGCGCGGTGAGCACCGACAGGTAGCTGTCGACACCGTTCTTGTAGCGCAGGTCCGACAGGTCGAAGCGACGCTGCTGCGCGTGCTCGTTGCGCTCGAGCGCGGCGATCTGCTGGTCGTACGTGCCGCGTGCAGCCAGCCCGTCCGACACTTCGCGGAACGCCGACTGGATCGCCTTCTCGTAGTTGGCGATCTCGATGCGCTTCTGCACGTTCGCGAGGTTCAAGTTCGCGATGTTCTGCCCGCCTTCGAAGATCGGCATCGTGATCTGCGGCGCGAACGACCACGCCGCCGTGCCGGCCTTGAACAGGCCGCCGAGCGTCGGGCTGCCGGTGCCGAACGCGCCCGTGAGCGAGATGCGCGGGAAGAACGCCGCGCGTGCCGCGCCGATGTTCGCGTTCGCGGCCAGCAGCGTCTGCTCGGCCTGCATCACGTCCGGACGACGCGTCAGCAGGTCGGACGGCAGCCCGGCCGGCACATCCGTGAGCAGGTTCTGCGCGTCGAGCGGCATGCCCGCCGGCAGGTCGTCCGGCAGCGGCTCGCCGATCAGCAGCACCAGCGCGTTCAGTGCCTGCGCACGGGCGCGCGCCTGCGCCTGCTGGTTCGCGAGCGCTGTCTCGACGACCGTCTGCGCCTGACGCAGCTCGAGCTCGGAGCCCGTGCCGTTGTCGAACTGCAACTTCGTCAGGTCGTACGATGCCTGTGCCGTCTTCAGCGTGTTCTCCGTGACCTGCAGCAGGTCGTCGGTGGACAGCAGCGTCAGGTACTGGTCCGCGACCTGCGACACGAGCGAGATCTCGGCAGCCTGCCGTGCGTACGACGTCGACAGGTATTGCGCGAGCGCCTGGTCCTTCAGGCTCTGCACGCGACCGAACAGGTCGAGTTCCCACGAAGCCGAAACGCCGACGTTGTAGGCGCGCGAGATATACGGCGCGCCCGTCTGCGACAGGCCCTGCGGCACGCGCTGGATGTTGCCGGTGCCCGTGCCGTCGAGCGTCGGGAACAGGCCCGCGCGCGTGATCTGGTACTGCGCGCGCGCCGCCTCGATGTTCAGCACCGACACGCGCAGGTCGCGGTTGTTCTTCAGCGCGATCTCGATCAGCCGCTGCAGGCGCGGATCGACGAAGAATTCGCGCCAGCCGATGGCGGTCGCCGCCTGGCCGTTCGCGCTGCGCGCGCCGGCAGCGCCCGGCTGCGTCGCATAGACGCCGCCGGCCGGGTACGCCTGCGCGACGGGCGCGTCGGGCCGCGTGTAATGCGGCGCCATCGTGCAGCCCGTGGCAAGGAGCGCGACCGCGATTGCAGTCAAAGCGTGTTTTTGCATCATCACTGTCCCTTGTTGCCTTCGTCGCCGTTGCCCGGCTTCTCTTCGTGGTGCGAGTGCTCCTGAGCCAGGCGCAGCGCCTCGTCGACGTCTTCCTTCTCGCCGCTGAAGATCGCACGGATCTTCACGAAGAACATCGGGATCATGAAGATCGCGAGGAACGTCGCCGTGATCATCCCGCCGATCACGCCCGTACCGATTGCGTGCTGGCTCGCCGAACCCGCGCCGTTGCTGATCGCGAGCGGCATCACGCCGAGAATGAACGCGAGCGACGTCATCAGGATCGGACGCAGCCGCAGGCGCGCTGCTTCCAGCGCGGCCTCGATCGGCCCCATCTTCTCCGTCATCTGCAGTTCGCGCGCAAACTCGACGATCAGGATCGCGTTCTTCGCGGACAAGCCCACGGTAGTCAGCAGGCCGACCTGGAAGAACACGTCGTTCTCGAGGCCGCGCATCGTCGCCGCGAGCAGTGCGCCGATCACGCCGAGCGGCACCACCATGATCACCGAGAACGGGATCGACCAGCTTTCATACAGCGCCGCGAGACACAGGAACACGACGAGGATCGAGATCGCGTACAGGATCGGCGCCTGCGAACCCGACTGGATTTCCTGGAACGACAGGCCGGTCCACGAATAGCCGATACCGACCGGCAGCTTCTTCGCGAGCCCTTCCATCGCCGTCATCGCCTGGCCGGTCGACTTGCCCGGCGCGGCCTGCCCCTGGATTTCCATCGCCGACACGCCGTTGTAGCGCTCGAGCTTCGGCGAACCGTACGTCCAGTGACCGGTCGCGAACGCGCTGAACGGCACCATCCCGCCCGACCCGTTGCGCACGTACCAGATGTTCATGTCCTCCGGCGTCATCCGGAACGGCGCGTCGGCCTGCACGTACACCTTCTTGATCCGGCCGTCGGTGTCGAGGAAGTTGTTCACGTACTTCGACGCCCACGCGATCGAGAACGTCTGGTCGATCGCGTCCGCCGTCACGCCAAGCGCATTCGCCTTCTCGCGGTCGATGTCGACCTTGTACTGCGGCGTGTCGTTCAGGCCGTTCGGGCGCACGCCCTGCAGCGTCGGATCCTTCGAGGCCATCCCGAGCAGCTGGTTACGCGCGGCCATCAGCGCGTCGTGGCCGAGACCGGCGTTGTCCGTCAGCTCGAAGTCGAAGCCCGCGGCCGTACCGAGTTCGGGAATCGACGGCGGGTTGAACGGGATCACGACAGCGTCCTTGTAGCCGGCGTAGCGACCGAACATCCGCCCGATCAGCGCCTGGACCTTCTGGTTCGCATGCTGACGCTGCGAGTAGTCCTTCAGCTTCACGAACACGAGACCGGAGTTCTGGCCGCGGCCCGCGAAGCTGAAGCCGTTGACCGTGAACGCCGATTCGACGATTTCCTTCTCGTCCTTCAGCAGGTAGTCGGAGATGTTCGCGAGCGTCTTCGCGGTCGTTTCCTGCGTGGAGCCCGACGGCGTCTGCACGATCACGAACATCAGGCCCTGGTCTTCATCCGGCAGGAACGACTTCGGCAGGCGCACGAACAGCAGCCCGACCGCGACGATCACGACCAGATAGATGATGAGCCAGCGGCCCGAGCGCTTGATCACGTGGTGCACGCCGACGTGGTACTTGTCGCGGCTGTTGTTGAACGTGCGGTTGAACCAGCCGAAGAAGCCCTTCTTCTCTTCGTGATGCCCTTGCGGGATCGGCTTGAGGATCGTCGCGCACAGTGCGGGCGTCAGAATCAACGCGACCAGCACCGACAGCACCATCGCCGATACGATCGTCAGCGAGAACTGACGATAGATCGCGCCGACCGAACCGCCGGAGAATGCGACCGGCACGAACACCGCCGACAGCACGAGCGCCACGCCGACGAGTGCGCCGGTGATCTGGCCCATCGCCTTGCGCGTCGCCTCCTTCGGCGACAGGCCCTCTTCCGCCATCACGCGCTCGACGTTCTCGACCACCACGATCGCATCGTCGACCAGCAGGCCGATTGCGAGCACGAGGCCGAACATCGACAGCGTGTTGATCGAGAAGCCCACGAGCGACATGATCGCGAACGTGCCGAGCAGCACCACCGGCACCGCGATCGTCGGGATGATCGTCGCCCGCAGGTTCTGCAGGAACAGATACATCACGAGGAACACGAGCACGATACCTTCGAGCAGCGTCTTGACCACTTCCTCGATCGACAGCTTCACGAACGGCGTCGTGTCGTACGGATACTTCACGACGAGGCCGTGCGGGAAGAACGGTGCGAGCTCGTCGATCTTCGCGCGCACGGCCTTCGCGGTCGCGAGCGCGTTCGCGTTGGTCGCGAGCTGGATACCGAGTGCCGCGGTCGGCTGACCGTTGTACTTCGTGTCGAAGTTGTAGTTTTCGCCGCCGAGGCCGATCTGCGCGACGTCCTTCAGGCGAACCTGCGAGCCGTCCTGGTTGACCTTCAGCAGGATGTTGCCGAACTGCTCGGGCGTCTGCAGCAGCGTCGATTCGGTGATCGTCGCCTGCAGCACGGTGCCCGGCTTGGCCGGCGTGCCGCCGATCTGGCCGCCCGCGATCTGCACGTTCTGCGCGGTGATCGCCGAGCTCACGTCGACCGGCGTGAGGCCGTAGTTCGTCAGGCGGGTCGGGTCGAGCCAGATCCGCATCGCGTACTGCGAGCCGAACAGCGTCACGGTGCCGACGCCGTTCAGCCGGCTGATCGGATCCTTCACGTGCGACGCCACGAAGTTCGCGAGGTCGTACTTGTTCATGCTGCCGTCTTCGGAGTTGAAGGCGAGCACCAGCAGGAAGCTGCTGCTCGACTTCGTCACCGACAGGCCGAGCTGCTGCACGACCTGCGGAAGAACCGGCGTCGCGAGCGACAGCTTGTTCTGCACCTGGACCTGCGCGATGTCGGCGTTGGTGCCCGGCGCGAACGTCAGCGTGATCGTCGCGTTGCCCGAGTCGTCACTGGTCGACGACATGTACAGGAAGTTGTCGAGACCGCTCATCTGCTGCTCGATCACCTGCGTCACCGTGTCTTCCACCGTCTTCGCGGAAGCGCCCGGGTAGTTCGCGGTGATCTGGATCGATGGCGGGGCGATCGTCGGATACTGCGCGATCGGCAGCGTGAAGATCGCCGCGACCCCGGCCAGCATCAGGATGATGGCGATCACCCACGCGAAGATCGGGCGATCGATAAAAAACTTTGCCATGAAACAGGCTCCCTGTTATTGCGCGCTCGAAGCAGCGGCAGCACTCGCCGGCGCGGCGCCCGATGCAGCGGTACCGGACGCGGCGGTGGCGCCGGAACCGGCGGCAGCCGGCGCGGCGGAGGCAGCGGCGGCACCCGATGCGGCACCGGCCGCCGGCGCGAGTTGCGCCTCTACCGACTTCACGGTCGCGCCCGGACGCACCTTCTCGCCCCCCTGCACGATCACGTGGTCGCCCGCCTGCAGACCGCCTTCGACGATCCAGTCCTGGCCGCGCATGCCCGCCGTCTTCAACGGACGCGGCTCGACCTTGTTGTTCGCGTTCACCACCATCGCGATCGCCTGACCCTTCTGGTCATGCGTGACGCCGATCTGCGGCACCAGGAACGCGTTCTCGTTCACGCCTTCCTCGATCCGCGCGCGCACGAACATCCCCGGCAGCAGCACACGGCCCGGGTTCGGGAAGACCGCGCGGATCGTCACCGAGCCGGTTGCCTGGTCGACCGTCACGTCGGAGAACTGCAGCTTGCCGGCTTCCGAATACGTCTTGCCGTCCTCGAGGATCAGCGACACCTTCGCCGCGCCCGGGCCGCTCGTCTTCAGGCGGCCGCTCTGCACGTCCTGGCGCAGCTTCAGCCCCTCGAGGCTCGATTGGGTGAGGTCCACGTACACGGGGTCGAGCTGCTGCACCGTCGACATCAGCGTCGCCTGGCTCGCCTGCACGTACGCGCCCGGCGTCACTTGCGAAATGCCGACGCGGCCCGTGATCGGCGAGACCACGTCCGTGTAGCCGAGGTTGATCTGCGCGGTGTCGACCGCAGCCTTGCCGGCCGCGACGTCCGCCGCGGCCTGCCCTTGGGTGGCCACCGCGTTGTCGTAGTCCTGCTTGCTGACCGCGTTCGCGGCCACGAGCACCTTGTAGCGCGCGACGAGCGCGTTCTGCGTGACGAGGTTCGCCTGCGCCTTCGCGAGCGTTGCCTTCGCGCTGTTCAATGCCGCGATGTACGGTGCCGGATCGATCTTGTACAGACGCTGGCCAGCCTTGACGTCGGTGCCTTCGGTGAATTCACGACGCAGCACGATGCCGTCGACCCGCGCGCGGACCTGCGCGACCAGGAATGCGCTGGTGCGGCCCGGCAGTTCGCTGAAGACCGGCACGGCTTGCGGCTGGACGGTGACGACGCCGACTTCCGGCGTTTGCGGCGGAGGTGCCGATTCTTTTTTTCCGCATGCAGCCAGGAAAACCGCGGCTGCCGCGACAGTGATCAAGCGGTATGGAACCCGTTCGACGCGCATGGAGCGACCTCTGTGTGTAACCAATGGAATAAGTGCAGCACCCGACGGGAGCGCAACACGGATGCGCCTCGCGGCGCAGATCGAACACCTGAATTACTGGACTACTAGATACAGCAAGTCGGCACGAGACCTCCATGCCGACGAGATGCCGCGAACTGCGGACTGGTACTTTGGCGGGAATCAGCAGAGTGGGATATTAACTGATTGCCACTTTGGTCATTCGATCGTAGGGTGGTATTGTATATACATTCACGAATGTATGTAAAAAGCCCGCCCGTCGCCGACCGCCAAGTCTTACGAATTATTTCCAGTCGCAAGCATAGCCCGTCCGCACAGCGGCGACGAGGGTTGCGGACCCTATATTCACCTACGACAGATTCATTCAGGCCTGCACATGGTCAGACGCACCAAGGAGGAGGCGCTCGAGACGCGCAACCGCATTCTCGACGCCGCCGAACACGTGTTCTTCGAGAAGGGCGTGTCGCACACGTCGCTCGCGGACATCGCCCAGCACGCCGGCGTGACGCGCGGCGCGATCTACTGGCATTTCGCGAACAAGAGCGAGCTGTTCGACGCAATGTTCGACCGCGTGTTCCTGCCGATCGACGAGCTCAAGCGGATGCCGCTCGACGCGCCCGGCGGCAATCCGCTGGAGAAAATCCGCAAGATCCTGATCTGGTGCCTGCTCGGCGTGCAGCGCGACTCGCAGTTGCGGCGCGTGTTCAGCATCCTGTTCATGAAGTGCGAGTATGTCGCGGACATGGAGCCGCTGCTGCAGCGCAACCGCGCCGGGATGAGCGAGGCGCTGCACGCGATCGATGCCGATCTCGCGGGCGCCGTCCGGCTCAAGCTGCTGCCCGACCGGCTCGACACATGGCGTGCGACGCTGATGCTGCACACGCTCGTCAGCGGTTTCGTGCGCGACATGCTGATGCTGCCCGACGAGATCGACGCCGAGCAGCATGCGGAACAGCTCGTCGACGGCTGCTTCGACATGATGCGCTACAGCCCGGCGATGCTGAAGACGGGCGACTGACCAACCGCCCCTGCGCCGGCGCGCCGCGCGCCGGGCCATCGCCGGCCGGTCGATCCGGCCACGTGCGAACGACAGCGCCGCTCCGCCCGATCGCCCCCTGCTCCGCCCGATTCGCTCAAGCCGCCTTCGCGCGTTGCGCGCGGGCTCGCCGGTTCGACGCGGCGACCGAATCGCGCGCGGGCATCGCCGCGCCGCCGAGTCCCGCGATCCACGCATCGGTCGACATCACGGCCGCGAAATTCGACTGAAACACCACCGTGTACGCGCGGTGAATCTCTTCGGCACTCACAGCACCCGCTTCGTTCTCGTACGGCAACGCGCCGGTCGCGTCCGCCAGGTACTCGACGGCGAGCCCCGCATGCGCCGCGTGATAGACCGTCGACGCATTGCAGTTGTGCGTCATGTAGCCGGCGACCGCGAGCGTGTCGATGCCGTGCGCGTCGAGCCATGCGGCGAGATCGGTGCCGGCGAACGAGCTGGCCTGCGCCTTCACGATCAGGTGCGCATACGGCCGGTCGGCGACGACCGGATGCAGCGCGACACCGTCCGTACCCGGCGCGAAGATCGGCGCACCCGCCGGCGCGACGTGCTGGACGACGATCACGGGCACGCCGGCCGCATTCGCGGCGTCGATCGCGCGGCCGATGTTCGCCAGCGATGCGTCGACGGGCGGATATTCGATCGGCAGGTTGCCGGTCACATATTCGTTCTGGACATCGATCACGATCAGCGCACGGCGGGAAGCGGAAGGCAATGTGGCATTCGACATGGCAGGCTCCGGTGTCGGCTGCGCCGCCCCGCTCCGGAACGGGGCGGCCAGCAGCGCGATGCGATGCATTGTCGGATCGCATCGCGCAGACGGATAGTGGCCCGATAGCCATTCTTCGATAGAATCGGGCCATCGCCATTCCGGAGCCCGCCATGCGCGCCGCTGCGTCGTCCGTTGCCGCTGCCCCGACCGTCGTCGCCGTGATCGCGTACGACGGCATCAGCCCGTTTCACCTGTCGGTGCCGTCCGTCGTGTTCGGCAAGGAGCGCGATGCGGCCGCGATGCCCGCGTTCGAGTTTCGCGTGTGCTCGGCCGAGCGCGGCCCGCTGTCGACAACGGGCGGCTTCACGATCACCGCGCCTTACGGGCTCGATGCGCTCGACGACGCGGACATCGTCATCGTGCCGGCATGGCGCGATCCCGACGAAGCGCCGCCTGACGTGCTGGTCGACGCGGTACGCGCGGCCGCTGCGCGCGGCGCGCAGGTCGTCGGCCTTTGCCTCGGCGCGTACGTGCTCGCCGCGGCCGGGCTGCTCGACGGGCGCCCGGCCACGACGCACTGGGCGTGGGCCGACGACTTCGCGCAACGTTTTCCACACGTGAAGCTCGATCCCGACGTGCTGTACGTCGACGACGGCAACCTGATGACGTCGGCCGGCACGGCCGCGGGGCTCGACTGCTGCCTGCACGTCGTGCGGCGGCGCTTCGGCTCGGACGCCGCGAACCAGATCGCACGCCGTCTCGTGATTCCGCCGCACCGCCAGGGCGGGCAGGCGCAATATGTGCCGCAGCCGGTCGCTGCGCATCCGCGCGATGCGCGGCTCGCGGGCCTGCTCGACTGGGTACGCGCGAATCTGGACATCGTGCACAGTGTGGATTCGCTCGCCGAACGCGTGCTGATGAGCCGGCGCACGTTCACGCGCCACTTCCGCCAGGCGACGGGCACGACCGTCACCGCGTGGCTGCAGGCCGAGCGGCTCGCGCGCGCGCAGCATCTGCTGGAAACCACCGGACAATCGATCGATGCGATCGCGCAGGCGTCCGGCTACGGATCGAGCGTGTCGCTGCGCCAGCATTTCGCGGGGGCGCTCGGCACGTCGCCGTCAGCATATCGGAGGGAATTTCGCGGCGCCGGGCCCGACGCGCGGGGCTAACGGCCGCCGCGTCGTCGGCTCTCGGCCGGGTAACGCCGTGGCACGCCCGGCCGCTCAGGCACCGTTGATCCAGCGCGCCGCATACAGCAGCAGCGCGACGAACACGACGATCGCCGCCCACGCCCAGACGGGCAGCGGCCCGGATTCGCGATGATGCACGGCGCTCGCGACGCGGCCGCCCAGCGCGCCGCCGAGGTGCGGCGGCAGCGGCCGCTTCGCCGCGGCCAGCAGCGACGCGGGCCGTAGAAACACATGCTGGCGACGCTGCGGATTCGAACGCGCGCGGTTCGGCACGAGACCATGCTTCGCCTGCACGACCGCGCAGAATTCGCGGAAGAAATCGTCGGTCCACTCGTACAGCGCATTCTCGATCTGCCGCGCCGGCAGTTCGGCGAGCGGCCCGCTCGCCGTCGCCCACACCACGTATTCGATGCGCGTCGCGGCCGCGTCGTCATCGTCCGGCCGCAGCACCAGTTCGACCTGCCCACGCAGCGCGCCGAGGCCGTCGGCCCGAGCCTTGAAGTTGAGCACGCGGCGCGGCTCGCCTTCCGCGTCGCCCTGCTCGCTCGCCGAATGCGCACGCACGTCGTAGCGCGCACGCAGCGGGCCGAGCGGCACGGTGATGGTCAGCGCGAACTCGCCGTGCGCGTGCTTCACGAACGATTCGCAATGGTCGAAACTCGCCCGCAGCAACGCGAGATCCTCGAGTGCCTCCCGCACGACGGCCGGCGCGAGCGGTACGCGTAAGGTGTCGTTCAGTTCCATGATGCCTCCCCGATGACAGCGCGCCGCATCAGGACGTCTCGATGAGACTGTCGACCCGCGCGACATCGAAGGCGACGTAGTGCGCAAGCGCGGACGCTGTCTCCCCCGGTTCCTCGTAACTCCATGCGGCGTTCTCGATCACGCCGTCTTCGGTCTGCAGGTTGAAATACACGGCACGGCCCCGCAGCGGACAAACCGTCGTGACGCTCGACTTCACGAGCCTGTGCATGTTGACGTCGCCGCGCGGCAGGTAATGAATGTCCGGCAGGCCCGTTTCGCGCACGGTCAGCGCGCCGTGCGAATCGGCATACGTGATGCCGCGATGAATCACGCGCACGCGATGGCGGTTCGGCACGATTTCGAGGCAAGGGTCGGCAGCGTCGGACATCGTTTCTCCTCCGGTCGGCGGCCCCGGCGGCAGGCCGGGCGCAGGAAACGAAAAAGCCACGGCACAAGTGCCGTGGCTCTCATTATGGGCGAAACCGCATCCGATTGCGCGGCCTGGCCGCGCCCGTGCGATGCGCTACTGCGCACTCCACTGGAACGCGGCCTTCGCCCCGCCTTTCGCACCGACCGTGACCGCGCGTGATTCGTCGCTTCCCTGGTACGACGCATGCACGGTATAGCGCCCGGGCGGTAACTTCACGAGCATGTACGGCCCGCGCGCGTCCGTCGCCAGCAGCTCGGTGCCCTTGCCGTCGACGATCCGGACATGGACATCGGCCAGGTATTCGCCGCCCTTGCCGGTGAAGCGCAGCGCGAGCGGCCACGCCGCTTCGTTCCGCTCGAATGCCGTCGATTGATCCTTGCCGATGCCGCCCGACACATAGCTGACATCGCCCTGCTGACTCGCCGCCGGCAAGCCGTCCGATTGTGCGTACGCGCCTGGCGCAGCGACCGCGAAGCCGGCGACCAGCGCCGCGGCAGCGGCAAATCGGGACACGTTGCGTAGATATTGCATGGCTCCCTCCTTTCGGGTCGGAACACAGCACCCCGGGCCGAACGCCGGCTGCGCCCGCCACGGCCGGCGAAGCCGGCCCGCAGCGGCCGCCGGTCAGCTCAGGTCGACCGGCACGAAGATCTGTGCATTATCGCGCTGGATCAGGAGAGCAAGACTGTTGCCCGCTCCCTTGACCGCGTCGCGCAACTGCTCGGGGCTCGTGACCGGGCGGCCGTTCACCGCGAGGATCACGTCGCCGGGCTGGATGCCCGCGCTGGCTGCCGGGCCGCCCGCCTGCTGCACGATCAGCCCGTGCGACAGGCTGGTGGCGCTGCGCTCCTGCGGCGTGAGCGGACGCACCGCGACGCCGAGGCGCCCCTGCTCGACGGGGCCGCCGTCGTTCGATGCCAGCTTCGCGTCGGTCATCGCGCCGAGCGTCACGCTGATCGACTTCCTCGACTTGTCGCGCCACACCTGCAGATCGGCCTTCGAGCCCGGCTTCAGGTTCGCGATCTGCGCGGGCAGCGACGTGGAGTCGGCAACCGGCGAACCGTTGACCGCCAGGATCACGTCACCCGGCTGCAAGCCCGCTTTCGCGGCCGGACCGTTCGGGTCGACCGAACTGACGAGCGCGCCGTCCGGCTTCTGCAATCCGAACGAGCTGGCGAGCGTCTGGTTCAGCCCCTGCACGGCGACGCCGAGGCGGCCGCGGCTCACGTGGCCCGTCTTCACGAGCTCGTCCTTGACCTTGATCGCCTCGTTGATCGGAATCGCGAACGACAGCCCCTGGAAGCCGCCCGTCTGCGAGTAGATCATCGAGTTGATGCCGATCACCTCGCCCTGCAGGTTGAACAGCGGGCCGCCCGAGTTGCCGGGGTTCACCGGCACGTCGGTCTGGATGAACGGCGTGTAATTCTCGTCCGGCAGCGCGCGCGATTTCGCGCTGATGATGCCGGACGTGACCGTGTTGTCGAAGCCGTACGGCGAACCGATCGCGACGACCCATTGGCCGACCTTGCTCTGCGCCGGATCGCCGATCTTCACGGTCGGCAGGCCGCTCGCGTCGATCTTCAGCACCGCGACGTCGGACTGCTTGTCGGAGCCGACGACCTTCGCCTTGTACTCGCGCTTGTCGGTCAGCTTGACCGTGACGACGTTCGCGCCGTCGATCACGTGCGCGTTGGTGAGGATGTACCCGTCCGCGCTGACGATGAATCCCGAACCGAGGCTCGCGCTCGGCTGGTCGTCCGGCTGCGTGTCGCCGCCCATGCCCGGCACCTGGCCGTAGAAGTGCTTGAAGAACTGGTAGAACGGATCGCTCGGATCCATCGGCAGCTGCGGTTGCGGCACGCGCCGCGACACCTGCTTCACGACGTGCTTCGCGCTGATGTTCACGACCGCCGGGCCATAGGTTTCGACCAGCCCGGAGAAATCGGGAATGCCGGTCTTCGCCGCGGCCTCCGCCGGCATCAGCGCCGCGGCCTGCGCGGGCGTGATGATCTGCGGATCGGCACGGCGGGTGCCTGCGACGTAGCCGGCGGACAGGGCGGCCGCCACGGCGACCGCGACGGCGCCGCGCGCAAGGAATCGGGTGTTCATCGTAGGACCTCCTCGTTGTTAGGACGCAGCGTAACGACCCTGACTTAAAGGAGGCTTAATCAACCTTAAACGAGGCTTAGGCCATCGCCCGCGCCGCTCGTCATACCGATTCGGACGCCTCCGGCACGGGCGCCGGCCTCTCGGCGTCGCGGAACACGACGCTCACGAGCAGGCCGCCCGCCGCCGCGTCGCCGAGCGTTACCGTCGCTCCCTGCTGCGCCGCGACGCGCTTGACGATCGCCAGCCCGAGGCCGCTGCCCGAGACGTCGGCGCGCGCCCGCGCGGAGCTGTCGCGATAGAAGCGGTCGAACACGCGCTCGCGTTCGTCGGCCGGAATGCCGGGGCCGCTGTCGCCGATCTGCACGCACACGCGGCCGGCCGCGTCGTGGGTCAGCGACACGTCGATGCGGCCGCCATCCGGCGTGTACTTCACCGCGTTGTCGAGCAGGTTGCCGAACATCACGCGCAGCGCGCCGACATCCGCGACGACGGTCGCCGCGCGGCGCTCCTCGAAGCCGAGATCGATGCTGTGCCGTTGCGCGAGCGGCGCATGCGCGGCCACGCATTCGACGAGCAGCGCCTGCAGGTCGACCGGCTCGCGCATCGTCGCGCCGTCCGGTTCGGCGCGCGCCAGCGCGAGCAACTGCTCGGCGAGGCGCGTTGCGCGCGTGACGCCGTCCTGAAGATCGGCGAGCGCCTCGCGGCGCGACGCGTCGTCCTTCGCGCGCGCGACGAGCTGTGCCTGGATCTGCACGGCCGCGAGCGGCGTGCGCAGCTCGTGCGCGGCATCGGCGACGAAGGCCTTCTGCGTGTCGAGCGCCGCCGACAGCCGCGCGAGCAGCCCGTTCAGCGCGCGCACGAGCGGCTGCACCTCGAGCGGCAGGCGCGCATCGGGCAACGGATCGAGCGCTTCGGGCCGGCGCGCTTCGACTGCGCGCGTCACGCGGCCGAGCGGCGCGAGCCCGCGCCCGACGATCATCCACACCGCCGCGCCGAGGAACGGCAGCAGCACGATCAACGGCCACAGCGTGCGCAGCGCCACGTTCGCCGCGAGCCGGTTGCGCACCGACAGCGGCTGTGCCAGCTGCACGACGTTGTCGCCGACGATCGCGCCGTACACGCGCCATTCGCCGCGATCGGTGCGCTCGGTCGAGAAGCCGAGCTCCGCGCGCGGCGCGATGGGCGCGCGCGGATGCGAGAAGTACATCAGCACGCCGTTGCGGTTCCAGATCTGGATCACAATGCCTTCGTCGCCGTTGGTGCGCGAACCGAACACCTGCGAGAACGGCTCGGACGGCAGCGCCGCGGCGATTTCCTGCAGCTGGTAGTCGAACAGCTCGTTCGCCTCGGCGAGCGCCTGTCGATAGATGAGCCAGCCCGCGGCGCCCACGCCCGCGACGACGATCGCGAGCAGCCAGATCAGCAATTGATGACGAATCGACCTCACGCGTCAGCTTTCCTTGACGACCATGTAGCCGAGCCCGCGCACGTTGCGGATCAGATCCGAGCCGAGCTTCTTGCGCAGCGCGTGGATGTAGACCTCGACCGTGTTGCTGCCGATCTCCTCGCCCCAGCCGTACATCTTTTCCTCGAGCTGGCTCTTCGACAGCACCGCGCCGGGCCGCGCGAGCAGCGCCTCGAGCAGCGCGAACTCGCGCGCGGACAGCGCGACGGGCGCGCCGTCGAGCGTCACCTGGTGCGACGCGGGATCGAGCGTCAGCGCGCCGTGACGGATCAGCGACTCGCTGCGCCCCGCCTGACGGCGGATCAGCGCGCGCATCCGCGCGCCCAGTTCGTCGAGGTCGAACGGTTTGACGAGGTAGTCGTCGGCGCCCGCGTCGAGCCCCTTCACGCGATCGGCGACCGCATCGCGCGCGGTGACGATCAGCACCGGCAGCGACAGCCCGCGCGCGCGCAGCGTGCGCAGCACGTCGATGCCGTCGCGCTTCGGCAGGCCGAGGTCGAGCAGCAGCAGGTCGTACGTCTCTCCGCCGAGCGCCGTGAGCGCGGCGTCGCCGTCCTGCACCCAGTCGACCGCGAAGCCATCGGCGCGCAACGCCTTGCGTACGCCCTCGGCAATCATTCGATCGTCTTCAACAAGCAGAATCCGCATCGGAGCTGGAACCCATCGGGCGAGTGAAACATGGCGACCATTGTAGCGCCGCGAATCGCATGCGCCCCGTGCAATGCAATAGAAAGGCAGATTGCAACGGACATGTCCGCACTTGTCTCTACAATGTGCGCTCCGGCGCCGCGCGCGCCACTCCCGAATCCCGTGCTTTTCCCGTATTCGCCCATGCCGATTGCCGATCTTTCCGCCCGGTTCGCCCCCCGCGCCCGCCCCTTCCTGCGCGCGGCCGCCGTCGTCGCCACCTGCACGGCCCTTGCGTTCGCACCGTCCGCGCAGGCCCGCAAGAAGTCCCACAAGGAAGCGCGCAAGACGGCCGTGGTGTCGCCCGCCGCGCGGGCGGCCGGCCTGCCGGCGTCGGTGCTCGTCGCGCTGCAGCGCGCGAAGGTGCCGGCATCGGCGATGAGCGTTGTCGTCGAGCGCGTCGGCGATCCCGAGCCGCTGATCGCCTGGAACGCGAACCGGCCGATGATGCCGGCGTCGACGATGAAACTCGTCACGACCTTCTCGGGCCTGTCGATCCTCGGCCCCGACTACCGCTGGCGCACCACCGCGTATGCGGACGGCCCGGTCGATCCGGACGGCACGCTGCAGGGCAACCTGTACATCAAGGGCACCGGCGATCCGAAGCTCGTGCCGGAGGAACTGATCGACCTCGTCGACAAGCTCCGCAAGGCGGGCATCAAGCGCGTGGCCGGCGGCCTCGTGCTCGACAAGAGCTATTTCGCCGCGTCGACGCGCGACCTGCCGTCGTTCGACGACGACGCGAGCGCACCGTACAACGTCGGCCCCGATCCGCTGCTGTATGCGTTCAAGGCCGTGTCGTTTACGGTCACGCCGGGCGACGACGGCAAGGTCGCCGTCGACGTGCTGCCGCCGCTCGCGAACCTGTCGATCGACAATCAGCTGTACGAAGGCACGGGGTCGTGCGGCGCGGCCGCCGCGGCCGCGCGTCCGACCCTGTCGGCGGGCGGCGGAATCATGACCGCATCGTTCGTCGGCGACTATCCGCTGCGCTGCGGCGCGCACACGACCAACCTCGCGATCCTCGATCACACGACGTTCTTCGCGCGCGGCTTCCTCGCGCTGTGGCAGCAGGACGGCGGCACGATCGCTGGCCCCGTCAGCGAAGGCAAGGTTCCGACCTCCGCGCGCCCGCTCGCCGTCCATCACAGCCCCGTGCTCGGCAGCATCGTCTACGACATCAACAAGTTCAGCAACAACGTGATGGCGCGCAACCTGTTCCTGACGATCGGCGCGGCCGCCGGCAAGCCCCCGGCGACACCCGAGCAGTCGAGCCGCGCGATTCGCGCGTTCCTGCAGAAGAGCGGGATCGCAATGCCCGACCTCGAGCTCGAGAACGGCTCGGGCCTGTCGCGCGAGGAGCACGTGAGCGCGCAGTCGCTCGCCGCGCTGCTGCAGGCCGCGAACGCGAGCCCCGTCGCGCAGGCGTTCATCGACTCGCTGCCGATCGCCGGCATCGACGGCACGATGAAGAACCGCCTGACCAATGCCGGCGTGCTCGGTAACGCGCACATCAAGACCGGCACGCTGCGCGACGTGCGCGCGATCGCGGGCTACGTCGCGGGCGCCGACGGCCAGAGCTACATCGTCGTCAGTTTCATCAACGACGATCACGCCGAAGCCGCGCGCGCCGCGCACGACACGCTGCTCGAATGGGTCTACGCGGGCGCGCATTGACGACGCACGTGGCGCCCGCGCCCCGCTGCCGGCTAGCTTCGATCGCGGGACAGCAATATCCGCCGGGCCGCACGGCACCGAAATCGCGCCGGCACGTTTGAAACGGCATCGGCCGCCCGCACACCGCACACCGCCCGCGGGTGCTGACCATAAAACGGGGCCGCACCGCACGGCCCCGTTCCGCATGACTTCCGTAGAAACCCTGTCCTCAGAGGGAACCCTCTACGCTGCCCCCTCGCCTAGCGCGTGGCGATTGCGTAGGCTGTTGGCCTGACCGATATCTACAACGGGCCGTACACTCGGCCTCACGGCTTGCAGGGGAAAGGAGGAGACACGTCCATGCGATTCGACGTCGAATTGCTTCTGCTCGCGCTGGCGCCCGTCTTCCTGCTCTGCATCGCGTGGGAAGCCTGGCACCTCGCCCGCACGCGTGCGCAGGACCATGTCTATGCGTGGCGCGACACGCTGTGCAACGCTGTGCTCGCCCTGATGCACCAGGGCGCCGACAAGCTCGCGTGGTTGTTCGTGATCCCCGTTTATGCGTACTGCTACGCACATTTCCGGCTGTTCACGTGGCACGACGGCTGGCTGTCATTCGCCGTGCTGTTCGTCGGCCAGGACTTCCTCTACTACGTGTTCCATCGCGCGAGCCATCGCGTGCGCTGGCTGTGGGCCGCGCACGTCGTGCATCACTCGTCCGAGCGGATGAATTTCTCGACCGCGTTCCGGCAGAGCCTGATGTATCCGGTCGCGGGCATGTGGGCGTTCTGGCTGCCGCTCGCATTCCTCGGCTTTCCGCCACAGCAGATCGTCGGCATCGTGCTGATCAACCTCGCGTTCCAGTTCTTCGTGCACACACAGGCGATCGGCAAGCTCGGCTGGCTCGAATACGTGTTCAACACGCCGTCGATCCATCGCGCGCACCATGCACGCAACCCGCGCTACATCGACCGCAATTACGCAGGTGTGCTCGTGATCTGGGACCGCCTGTTCGGCAGCTACGTCGAGGAGTCGCCCGACGACCCGCCGCAATACGGAATCGTCGAGCCGCTGGGCTCGAACAACCCGCTCGTCGCGACGTTTCACGAGTGGGTGTCGATGGCGGCCGACGCGTTGCGCGTCCGCGGATGGCGCAACAAGCTGCGCGCTGTTTTCGGCCCGCCCGAATGGGCGAGCGCTTATCATGCGCAGATCGCCGAGGCCGCGAATCACGATCCGCGCACCGTGCCGCTTGCGGCCGTTCGCGACCAATAACCGTTTCAGCCAACGGCCGCCGTGCCGCCGGATCCGAGCCGGCGCGCGGCAGATGAGAAACACATCGGGCCATATCTACGAGGAGATCGAACGATGCAGTCACAACAACAAATCCCGACGCGCCACCGTCAACGCCTGTTGCGCACCGCGCAGGTCGCGATCGCGGGCGCCGCGCTCGCGCTGCTCGCCGCGTGCGGCGGCGGTGACGACAACAACAACAGCGCGTCGAACACGCCGCCGTCCGGCGTGAAGATGCAGATCGTGTCGTTCGGCGACAGCCTGTCGGACGCCGGCACCTACTCGCAGATCAAGCTCGGCTTCGGCGGCGGCCGCTTCACGACCAACCCCGGCCAGGTGTGGACGCAGGACGTCGCACAGTACTACGGCGACACGCTGCAACCCGCGAACCAGGGCGGCTTCGGCATTCCGCTGCAGGCCACGGGCGGCCTCGGCTACGCGCAGGGCGGCTCGCGCGTGACGCTGCAACCGGGCATCGGCCACGCGGACGCCAGCGTCGCGAACTCTGACTACGCACAAGCGACGACGACGCCGATCGCCGATCAGGTCAAGCAGTACCTGTCGCAGCACGGCAGCTTCAACGCCGGCCAGATCGTGCTGATCAACGGCGGCGCGAACGACATCTTCTATCAGGCGCAAGTCGCGCAGGCGCAAGGCAACACGCCGGCCGCGCAACTCGCGGCCGCGCAGGCGATCGGCCTCGCCGCGCAGCAGCTCGGCGGCATCGTTCAGCAGATCGTCGCGGCCGGCGCGACGCACGTGTTCGTCGCAACCGTGCCGGACATCGGCGGCACGCCGCTCGCGCTGCAAGGCGGCACGCAGGCCGCGTTCACGCAACTGTCGGGCCTCTTCAACCAGACGCTGGTCGGCACGCTGGCCGCGCTGAAGGTCGACACGACGAAATACGCAGTGGTCGACGCGTTTACGTGGCAGGACGGCATCGCGGCCAACTACCAGGCGAACGGCTTCAGCGTGTCGAATACCGATACGGCGTGCAACCTGAAGGCAATGGTTCAGGCCGCAACGCAGTACGGCGTCGCGAACGCGACCGCCTTCGGCTCGTCGCTGTTCTGCTCGCCGCAGACCTACACGACCGCCAACGCGGACCAGACGTACATGTTCGCCGATACGGTCCATCCGACCACGCGCCTGCACGCGCTGTTCGCGCAATACGTCGAACAGCAGATCGCGAAGTCCGGCGTCGGCAAGTAAGCCGCCAGCCACGCGCGCAAACGAAAACGCCTGACCGGTTCGTGCCGGTCAGGCGTTTTTTCTGGCTCGCCGAATGCGAACGGCGGCGTCAGTCGCGCGCTTCGAACGCCGCCGCCGCGCGACCGAGACGATCGTTCACCGCGATCCACTCGACGGTCTCGGGGAGTTTCTCGACGAGGATGCGTGCGACCTGCGCGCGGTCGAGCGCGCGCAGCATGCCGTACAGGTCGCGCGCGTACGCCTGCGGGTCTTCCGGCGCCGCGACGAAATGCACGCCGTCGGCTTCGGCCCAGCGTCCCGCGCGCGACGCGCGTGCGACGAGCGCGACACGTTCGCCGTCGGTCTGCGCGGCCGCGAGCAGCGGCTCGAGCGCATCGAACGGCAGCAGCGCGAGCGGCGTACGCGGCGCGTAATGCGCCTTCAGCGTGCCCGACGCGCGCGGCGCGGTCGCATCGCTGCCGTCGGGCAGGCGCGGCGCGCGGCCGAGCACGTCGGCGATCTGCTGCGGCGTCACGTGGCCCGGACGCAGCAGCGCGGGGAAGCCGCGCGACAGGTCGAGAATCGTCGATTCGATGCCAACCTCCGACGGACCACCGTCGAGCACGTGCACGGTGTCGCCGAATTCGTCGCGCACGTGCTGTGCGGTGGTCGGACTCACGTGCCCGAAGCGGTTCGCGGACGGCGCGGCGACGCCGCCATGGCCGCCGCGCCGTGCGCTGAACGCGGCCAGCAGCGCCTGCGCGACCGGATGCGACGGACAGCGCAGGCCGACCGAATCCTGGCCTCCGCTCACGGCGTCCGGAATGCGCGCATGGCGCTTCAGGATCAGCGTCAGCGGGCCCGGCCAGAATGCATCGATCAGCGCCTGTGCATCGGCCGGCAGATCTTCGACCCAGTAACCGGGATCGCCGCCTGGCGGCAGGTGCACGATTACCGGATGGTTCGCGGGGCGCCCCTTCGCCGCGTAGATGCGCGCGACGGCCTCGGGATTCGCCGCATCGCCGCCGAGCCCGTAGACAGTTTCGGTCGGGAACGCGACGAGTTGTCCCGCGTCGAGCAACGCGGCGGCCGCGTCGATCTGCGCGGGCGTCACGGAATTCGGAAGATCGATGGACATCGGCTGGCGCCTCAGTCGAGCGGCACGCGCAGCAGTTGCGCGCACGCGGTGGCGGCGGCGACGGCTTCGTCGCGCGTTGGCGCCGTGAAGTTCACGTGACCCATCTTGCGGCCGACGCGCGCTTCTTCCTTGCCGTACAGGTGCAGGTGCGCGGCCGGCATCGCGGCGACCGTGTCCCACGGCGGCGTGACAGCCTCGGACGCACCGTTCGGGAACCACACGTCGCCGAGGATGTTCAGCATCGTGGCGGGCGAATGCTGGCGCGGGTTGCCGAGCGGCATGCGCGTCATCGCGCGCACCTGCTGCTCGAACTGGCTCGTGGCGCACGCATCGACCGTGTAGTGGCCAGAGTTGTGCGGGCGCGGCGCCATTTCGTTCGCGACGAACGAGCCGTCTTCCAGCACGAAGAATTCGACGCAGAGCACGCCGACGTAGCCGAGCGTATCGGCGATCCGGACGGCTGCCTGCTGCGCCTCCTCGACGCGCGCGGCATCGGCGGCCGGCGCGGGCACGACGGTCAGCGCGAGGATGCCGTTGTGATGCACGTTCTGCGCGAGCGGGAATGCGGCCGAGCGGCCGTCCGCGCCGCGCGCGATCAACGCGGACACTTCGTATTTCAGCGGCAGGCGCTTTTCGAGCACGCACGGCACGCCGCCGAGCGATGCATGCGCGTCGCGCGCTTCCCGCGCGGTGCTCACGCGCACCTGGCCCTTGCCGTCGTAGCCGAGGCGCGCCGTCTTCAGGATGCCCGGCAGCACCGCGTCGAGCTCGGCATCGTCGAGCGCGGCGAGCGCCGCGGCTGATTCGATCACGACGTGCGGGGCGACCGGCACGCCCGACGCCTCGATGAAACGCTTCTCCGCGATTCGGTCCTGCGCGACCGCGACGCAGCGGCCGGCAGGCGCGACGAACGTCGTGCGCGCGAGGAAATCGAGGCTCGCGGCCGGCACGTTCTCGAATTCCGTCGACACGGCATCGCACAGCCCGGCCAGTTCGGCGAGCGCGGCTTCGTCGTCGTAGGCCGCGCGCAGATGACGGTCGGCGACCGCGCCGGCGGGGCTCGTCGGATCGGGATCGAGCACGGCGACGCGATAGCCCATCGACTGGGCGGCAAAGCAGAACATGCGGCCGAGCTGGCCACCGCCGACCATGCCCAGCCACGCGCCGGGCAGGATCGGGGAAACGGAATCAGGAGTTGCGGTCATGTCAGTGGTCGGTCGCGGCGGGCAACCCCGCCGCAGTGGGGAGGATCAGGCGGCCGCCGGAATGGCAGTGCGGCCGCCGGTGCACCGTCATTCGAGCGGCGGCAGCACCATCGCGTGCGCGGCTTCGTTCTGGCGCACGCGGAACGCGGCGAGGCGGTTCGCGTAGTCGACCGACGTGCCGGACAGAATCGACACCGCGAACAGCGCCGCATTCGCGGCGCCGGCCTCGCCGATCGCGAACGTCGCGACCGGCACGCCCTTCGGCATCTGCACGATCGAGTGCAGCGAATCGACGCCCTTCAGGTACTTGCTCGCGACCGGCACGCCGAGCACCGGCACCGTGGTTTTCGCGGCCAGCATGCCGGGCAGGTGCGCGGCACCGCCGGCGCCCGCGATGATCGCGCGCAGCCCGCGCTCGCGCGCCTTCTCCGCATAGTCGAACATCTCGTCGGGCATCCGGTGCGCGGACACGACCTTCGCTTCGTACGGCACGCCGAATTCCTGCAGGATCGCGACCGCGTTCTTCATCACGTCCCAGTCGGAACTCGAACCCATCAGCACGCCGACGAGCGGCGCGCTGTGCGTGTGGGCAGTCTGGACTTCACTCATTTCGTGCGTTCCTTCCTTCAGGCGAGCGGCTGGCCGGTGATGCGCTCGAGCGCTTCCTGGTACTTCGCGGCCGTCTTCTCGACGACGTCGGCCGGCAGCGCCGGCGCCGGCGCGGTCTTGCCCCACGGCTGCGCCTCGAGCCAGTCGCGCACGAACTGCTTGTCGAACGACGGCGGATTGGTGCCCACCTGGTACTGGTCGGCCGGCCAGAAGCGCGACGAGTCGGCGGTCAGCACTTCGTCCATCAGGTACAGCTTGCCGTGATTGTCGAGGCCGAATTCGAACTTCGTGTCGGCGATGATGATGCCGCGCGTCGCCGCGTAATCGGCCGCTTCCTTGTACAGCTTGATCGAGATGTCGCGGATCGTCGCCGCCAGCTCGGTGCCGATGCGGCGCTCGGTTTCCTCGAACGTGATGTTCTCGTCGTGCTCGCCGAGTTCGGCCTTCGCGGCCGGCGTGAAGATCGGCTCGGGCAATTTCTGCGCGTTCTGCAGCCCTTCCGGCAGCTTCACGCCGCACACGGCGCCCGACTGCTGGTATTCCTTCCAGCCGCTGCCGGCCAGGTAGCCGCGCACGACCGCCTCGATCATGATCGGCTCGAGGCGCTTGACGACCACGGCGCGGCCCTTGACCTGCTCGACTTCATCGGCGGCGACGACCGCTTCGGGCGCGTCGCCCGTCAGGTGGTTCGGCACGATGTGCGCGAGCTTGTCGAACCAGAAGTTCGCCATCTGGTTCAGCACGCGGCCCTTGTTCGGAATCGGCTCGCCCATGATCACGTCGAATGCCGACAGGCGATCCGTCGTGACGATCAGGAGCTTGTCGTTGCCGACCGCGTAGTTGTCGCGGACCTTGCCGCGACCGAGGAGCGGCAGCGAGCGGAGCGTGGATTCGTAAAGGGTAGACATCGTCTTTTCGCAGATAAGGAGCCAAACAAAAAGGGAAACGCCGTTCCCCGCGGCAGGCGGGAACGGCGGTCTTGCAATGCGTCGGCAACCGGCCGGCGATCAGGCCCGCCGGTTGCCGGCCGGCCCTTGTTCGGCCGGACGGAACGGTCGCTCCAAGGGCCGGATCGAATCCGGCGCCGGGGCGGCCACCCTCGCCGCGGCGGCAAGACCGGGCGGGGCAATCGTACTACAGTCTCAACGCACGACCTGCGCAAGCGCGCCGGACTTGTACTGCTCGGCGATCTTGTCGAGCGAGACCGGTTTGATCTTCGCGGCCTGGCCTTCGCAGCCGAACGCGAGGTAGCGGTCGACGCACACCTTCTTTGCCGCTTCGCGCGCGGGCTTCAGGTAGTCGCGCGGATCGAACTTGCCCGGGTTCTCGAACATGCAGCGGCGGATCGCGCCGGTGATCGCGAGGCGCAGGTCGGTGTCGATGTTGATCTTGCGCACGCCGTGCTTGATGCCTTCCTGGATTTCCTCGACCGGCACGCCGTAGGTTTCCTTCATGTCGCCGCCGAATTCGCGGATCTCGGCCAGCAGTTCCTGCGGCACCGACGACGAGCCGTGCATCACCAGGTGCGTGTTCGGGATGCGTGCGTGGATTTCCTTGATGCGCTGGATCGACAGGATGTCGCCCGTCGGCTTCTTCGAGAACTTGTACGCGCCGTGCGACGTACCGATCGCGATCGCGAGCGCGTCGCACTGCGTGAGCTTCACGAAGTCGGCGGCCTGCTCCGGATCGGTCAGCAGTTGCTCGCGGGTCATCGTGCCTTCCGCGCCGTGGCCGTCTTCCTTGTCGCCCTTCATCGTCTCGAGCGAGCCGAGCACGCCGAGTTCGGCCTCGACCGTCACACCGATCGAGTGCGCCATCTCGACGACCTTGCGCGACACCTCGACGTTGTACTCGTACGAGGCGACCGTCTTGCCGTCGGCTTCGAGCGAACCGTCCATCATCACGCTGGTGAAGCCGCTGCGGATCGCGGCCATGCAGACGGCCGGCGACTGGCCGTGGTCCTGGTGCATCACGACCGGGATGTGCGGATACGATTCGACCGCCGCTTCGATCAGGTGACGCAGGAACGGCTCGCCCGCGTACTTACGCGCGCCGGCCGATGCCTGCATGATCACGGGCGCGCCGACCTGATCCGCCGCCGCCATGATCGCCTGGACCTGCTCCAGGTTGTTCACGTTGAAGGCCGGCAGGCCGTAACCGTGCTCTGCCGCGTGGTCCAGCAATTGACGCATTGATACGAGAGGCATTGTGGAACTCCTTGGAATGAAAACCGGTGCGCCCTGACGCCGGCGCGGCGCTCGGCCCCGTCGAAAGCGGGACGGCACGGCGCGGCTGAGCGTCGAATAGCCGCATTTTATCGCGAAGCGCCTCCGATTCCGACCGGCCGGTGGCGCGTACTCGCAATTTGTTACCTTCGCACGGCACAATCCGGGCAAAAAACAGAAAAAAAGCCGCGCGGGGCATCAGACCCCGCGCGGCTTTCGTCAGAAAACGGTGCCCGATCGCCCGGGCGGCCGGTGGACCGGTCAACGGCCGGCCCGGTGCATGCCGGTGCTCAGTAATGCTCGCCGACCCGCACGATCTTCAGCGTGTTGGTGCCGCCCGCCTGCCCCATCGGCTCGCCGACGGTGAGCACGACCATGTCGCCGTGCTGCACGTAGCCCTGCTTGACGACGATCTCGAGCGCGGCCTGCAGCGCCGAGTCGCGATCGCTGTTGAAGTCGACGTGCAGCGGCGTCACGTTGCGGTACAGCGCCATCGTGCGCTCGCTGCCGACGCGCGGCGTCAGCGCGAAGATCGGCACGTGCGTGTAGTGACGCGACATCCACAGCGCGGTCGCGCCCGATTCGGTCAGCGCGACGATCGCCTTGGCACCCAGGTGATACGCGGTGAACAGCGCGCCCATCGCGATCGACTGGTCGATCCGCGTAAACGTGCGGTCGAGGAAATCCTTGTCCAGCTCGACGTGCTCGGACTTTTCCGCCTCGACGCACACGGCCGCCATCGTCTCGATCGTGACGACCGGGTACTTGCCGGCGGCCGTCTCGGCCGACAGCATCACCGCGTCGGTGCCGTCGAGCACCGCGTTCGCGACGTCCGACACTTCCGCGCGGGTCGGCACCGGCGCGTGAATCATCGACTCCATCATCTGCGTCGCGGTGATCACGAGCTTGTTCGATTCGCGCGCCATCCGGATCATGCGCTTCTGCAGCGCCGGCACGGCCGCGTTGCCGACTTCCACCGCGAGGTCGCCGCGCGCGACCATGATGCCGTCGGACGCGTCGAGAATGCTCTGCAGCGCCGGAATCGCTTCCGCGCGCTCGATCTTCGCGATCATCTTCGGCTTGATGCCGTACGGCGCGCCCGCGATGTTCGCGAGCTGGCGCGCCATTTCCATGTCCGTTGCGTTCTTCGGGAACGACACCGCGACGAGATCCGCGCCGAGCGACATCGCCGTGCGGATGTCCTCCATGTCCTTCGCGGTCAGCGCGGGCGCCGACAGGCCGCCGCCCTGGCGGTTGATGCCCTTGTTGTTCGACAGCTCGCCGCCCACCTTGACGATCGTGTGGATCTCGTCGCCGAGCACGCGCTCGACGGTCAGCACGATCAGGCCGTCGTTCAGCAGCAGCAGGTCGCCCGGCTTGAGGTCGCGCGGCAGTTCCTTGTAGTCGAGGCCGACGCGCTCGTCGTTGCCGAGTTCACAGCCCGCGTCGAGGATGAAGGCCTGCCCCGGCACGAGCGTCGTCTTGCCGTTCTCGAACTTGCCGACGCGGATCTTCGGGCCCTGGAGATCGGCCATGATCGCGATCTCGCGGCCGACCTTGCGGGCGGCCTCGCGCACCATCTCGGCGCGCTGGCGGTGATCGTCGGCCGTGCCGTGCGAAAAGTTGAGCCGCACGACGTCGAGGCCCGCCTGCATCATCTGCAGCAGAATCTCCGGCGAACTGGAAGCCGGGCCGATCGTGGCGACTATCTTGGTGGCGCGCTGCATGAAACTCCTCATCTGGATCAAGGTGGATGCGCTGGGTGAAACGCTGCGAGAGCCGGAATCGGCAGGCCCAGCGGCGGCCGTTCCGGGGGGCGTGCCGGTGCTTGCGCCCGGCATCGCTTTGTTCTGAATCTCGTGGTGCTGCACGACCGCGTCGCCGGCGGCCGCCGGTGCGCGCGGGGTCGAGTTCGCCCGCGCGGGCGCGCGTTTGCGCTTGCCCGCGCCGGCCGGCTGCTCCGCCTTCGCGGAGCGCGCGGCCCTCACCCCTGCGCGCGCCGCCACGCTCAGGCCGCCCGCGTTTCGAGCACTTCCACTGCCGGCAGCTTCTTCCCCTCGAGGAACTCGAGGAAGGCGCCGCCGCCCGTCGAGATATAGCTGACCTGGTCGTGGATGCCGTACTTCGCGATGGCCGCGAGCGTGTCGCCGCCGCCTGCGATCGAGAACGCGGACGATTTGGCGATTGCGTCGGCGAGCGTCTTGGTGCCGTTGCCGAACTGGTCGAATTCGAACACGCCGACCGGGCCGTTCCAGACGATCGTGCCGGCCTTCTCGAGCTGGCTGGCGAGCGCCTTGGCCGTATCCGGGCCGATGTCGAGGATCATGTCGTCCGCTTCGATGTCGGCGACCTGCTTCACCGTGGCCGCCGCCGTCGGCGAGAATTCCTTGGCCGTCACGACGTCGGTCGGAATCGGCACCGACGCGCCGCGCTCACGTGCCTCGTCGATGATCGCCTTCGCCTCGGCGACGAGGTCGGCTTCCGCGAGCGACTTGCCGATCGACAGGCCGGCCGCGAGCATGAACGTGTTCGCGATGCCGCCGCCGACGATCAGCTGGTCGACCTTGCCGGCGAGCGACTTCAGAATCGTGAGCTTGGTCGACACCTTCGAGCCGGCGACGATCGCGACCAGCGGGCGAGCCGGGTTGCCGAGCGCCTTGCCGAGCGCGTCGAGTTCGGCGGCCAGCAGCGGGCCCGCGCACGCGACCGGCGCGTACTTCGCGATCCCGTGGGTGGTCGCTTCCGCACGGTGCGCGGTGCCGAACGCATCGTTCACGTAGACGTCGCAGAGCTTCGCCATCTTCTGCGCGAGCTCGTCCGAATTCTTCTTCTCGCCCTTGTTCACGCGGCAGTTCTCGAGCAGCACGACCTGGCCCGGCGCGACGTTCACGCCGTTCTCGACCCAGTTCGACACGAGCGGCACGTCGCGGCCGAGCAGTTCGGCGAGGCGCTTCGCGACCGGCGCGAGCGAGTCTTCCGGCTTGAATTCGCCTTCGGTCGGACGGCCGAGGTGCGACGTGACCATCACGGCCGCGCCGGCGTCGAGCGCGGCCTTGATGGCCGGCACGGACGCGCGCACGCGCGTGTCTTCGGTGATGTTGCCGTGATCGTCCTGCGGGACGTTCAGGTCGGCGCGGATGAACACCCGCTTGCCGGCGAGCTGGCCGGCGGCGATCAGGTCGGTAAGACGCTTGACTTGGCTCATGTTGAACAGATTGAAGTAGTGGATGGGGAAAGGGGGTTCACGCTGGACGTGCGCGGGCTGCCGCGAAAGGGCGCCGGATGCGGCCGTGGCTGGCGGTTCGCATGACGCGCACGGGTAAAAAATCTCGAACGGGCATTCTAGCCGATCCGTCCGGCAGACTGACCCGTGCGGCGGCGAATTCCGCCTATTTGGGATCGCGCGCGGCCGCCGACATATTTCCGCAATGCAGCAATACATGCGCGCCGGTCGCCGACGCCCGGTGGACCGACACGGCGATTCGTCAGAAGATCAGCCGCAGGACGGTGAAGACGAGCATGCCGACAACGATCGTACCGAGCATGCTGCGCCGCCACAAAAACCAGCCGAGGCCGGCGAGCGCGGCATAGAACGGATGGTTGGACAGCGCGAACGACAGCCCGGCCGGCGTTTCGAGCACGTCGGGCAGCACGACCGCGACGAGCGCGGCGGCCGGCGCGTAGCGCAACGCGCGCTGCGCGCGCTCGGGCAGCACGGTGCGTTCGCCGCCGATCAGGAACAGCGCACGCGTGACGGCGGTGACGATCGTCATCCCGACGATCACGATCCAGATTTCCGTCGCGCTCATTCGACTTCCTTCTCGTGCACGGTTTCGGTGCGGATGCGGCGCCAGTCGGCGCGTTCGACGAAGAAATCGGCCGTGCAGCCGGCCGCGAGCGCTGCCAGCACCGCAATCGGCAGCGCGAGCCGGTACGGCAAGTCGAACGCGATCAGCGACACGATGCCCGCGACGGCAACGGCCGCGACCGTCGAGCGGTTCGCGACCGCCGACACGATGATCGGGAGCAGCGCGAGCGTGCCGGCCAGCTCCAGCCCCCAGCTCGCGGGAAAGAAGCTCGCGAGCAGGATGCCGGCGAGCGACGACACCTGCCACGACGCCCAGCTCGCGAGCGCCATCCCCCAGAAATACGCCTCCTTGCCCGGCACGTGGCCGTACGCGAAGCCCTGTTTCTGGAACAGCAGGTAGATCACGTCGCCGTTGAAATAGCCGATCGCGAGGCGCCGCCACAGCGGCAGGTAGGAAAAATGGGGCGCAAGCCCGGCGCTGAAGATCACGAAGCGCAGGTTGACCATCGCGGCCGTGAGCAGGATCGTCCAGATCGGCAGCTTCGCGACGAGCAGCGGCAGCACCGCCAGTTGCGACGAGCCCGCGTAGACGAAGATCGACATCGCGCTCGCCTGCCCGAGGGTCATCACCGACTTGCTCATCGCGACCCCGGTGACGAGCCCCCAGGACAGGATCGCCATCAGTGTCGGGGAATAGTCGCGCGCGCCCTGGATCAGCGCGAAGCGGTCGGTGGCGGACAATCGAGCGAGCATGGGAAGCGGGCCGCGGCGGGCAGTTCGCCGGGCCGCCGGCGCCTCCTGCCGGTAAGACCCGTCGTTATTGGAATCGGTACCGGGCGATTATAGCGCCGCCCCTGTGCCGATCGACCGGATCGCCTTCAAATGACGCTAAAATAAGCGTCTTTCCGGCTCAATGCTGCACACAACCCGCTGTACAACCGCTTCCCAGGAGAATCCTATGTCAATGGCCGACCGCGACGGCAAGATCTGGATGGACGGCAAGCTGATCGACTGGCGCGACGCCAAGATCCACGTCCTGACCCATACGCTGCACTACGGCATGGGCGTCTTCGAAGGCGTGCGTGCGTACAAGACGGCCGACGGCAGCACCGCGATCTTCCGTCTGCGCGAGCACACCAAGCGTCTGCTGAATTCGGCGAAGATCTTCCAGATGGACGTGCCGTTCGACCGGGAAACGCTCGAAGCCGCGCAGCTCGAAGTCGTGCGCGAAAACAAGCTCGAGTCGTGCTACCTGCGCCCGATCATCTGGGTCGGCTCGGAAAAGCTCGGCGTGTCGGCGAAGGGCAACACGATCCACGTCGCGATCGCCGCATGGCCGTGGGGCGCGTATCTCGGCGAGGACGGCCTCGCGAAGGGCATCCGCGTGAAGACGTCGTCGTTCACGCGCCACCACGTGAACGTGTCCATGGTGCGCGCGAAGGCGTCGGGCTGGTACGTGAACTCGATCCTCGCGAACCAGGAAGCAACCGCCGACGGCTACGACGAAGCGCTGCTGCTCGACGTCGACGGCTACGTGTCCGAGGGCTCCGGAGAGAACTTCTTCCTCGTGAACAACGGCAAGCTGTACACGCCGGACCTGTCGTCGTGCCTCGACGGCATCACGCGCGACACGATCATCACGCTCGCGAAGGACGCCGGCATCGAGGTGATCGAGAAGCGCATCACGCGCGACGAGGTCTACACGGCCGACGAAGCGTTCTTCACGGGCACGGCCGCCGAAGTCACGCCGATCCGCGAGCTCGACAACCGCACGATCGGCAGCGGCGCGCGCGGCCCGGTCACGGAAAAGCTCCAGTCGGCATTTTTCGATATCGTGTCGGGCAAGAACGCGAAGTACGCGCACTGGCTGACGAAGGTCTGAGCGCGCTGCGCCACCGACCGCCCCACAAAAGAGTGATAAGAGAAAGTCTCATGAGTGAAATCAAGGAAATGCCGCTGGTCGAACTGACGGCCAAGGATCTCCCCGCCTACTGCCCGAACCCCGCCATGGCGCGCTGGAGCGCGCACCCGCGCGTGTTCATCGACGTATCGCACGGCGAGGCACGCTGCCCGTACTGCGGCACGCGCTACAAGCTGCGCGACGGCGAGGTGGTCAAGGGCCACTGAGCCCCTGCCGGGCCCGCGGGCCCGCCGCACGCGAGGCGGCGCAGCCGGAACCCCGGCGCGCCGCCCTTTTCCTGTTCTGACAACCCGAACGCGGTGCATGCGCGCCGTGCTTCATTACGACATCGGAAGTCGACCTGATGCGTCGAGCGCTGGTTATCGCACCGAACTGGATCGGTGACGCATTGATGGCGCAGCCGCTTTTTGCGCTGCTGAAGAAGCTCCATCCCCGCATCGCGATCGATGCCGTCGCGCCCACGTGGGTCGCGCCCGTGCTCGAGCGGATGCCCGAGATCCACGATGTCTACGCGACCGACCTCGCGCACGGCAAGCTGCAGCTGCTGCGCCGCTGGCAGCTCGCGACCGACCTGCGCGACGTCGGCTACGACGCGGCGTACGTGCTGCCCAATTCGCTGAAGTCCGCGGTGATCCCGTGGCTCGCGAACATCCCGCTACGTATCGGCTACACGGGCGAGCACCGCTACGGCCTGCTGAACGTGCGGCACGCGAACCCCGACAAGTCGGCCGAGCGTGCGCCGATGACGACCCACTACGCGGCGCTCGCGTATGCGCCGGGCGCGAAGCTGCCCGAGTCGATGAAGACGCTGCCCGCGCCGCGCCTCGACGCCGACCTGAACGAGACGGCGCGCGTGTCCGCACGTTTCAATCTCGATACGCGAAAGCCGCTCGTCGTGTTCTGCCCCGGCGCGGAATACGGCCCGGCCAAGCGCTGGCCGCCCGAGCATTTCGCGACGCTCGCGACGATCGTCCACCAGTCGTTCCCGTACACGCAGATCGTCGCGCTCGGTTCGCAGAAGGACGCCGCCGCCGCGCAGGCGATCGCCGACCACGCGCCGAACGTGCGCAATCTGTGCGGGCAGACGTCGCTGTCCGAGGCGTGCGCGCTCATCGCGCGCGCGAACGCGGTCGTGACCAACGATTCCGGGCTGATGCACGTCGCGGCCGCGTTGCGCCGGCCGCTCGTCGCGCTGTACGGCTCGACGGATCCGCGCCACACCCCTCCGCTGTCGGAGCTGGCGAAGGTACAATGGCTGCATCTCGAATGCAGTCCCTGCTTCCAACGCGAGTGCCCGCTCGGCCATCTGAACTGCCTGCGCGAACTCGGTCCCGAGCAGGTATTCGGCGATTTGCGCGGCATGCTCGTCGGGCAGCGCTGACCCTGGCCGGCAGCGTCGCACGACGCGCCGGGCAATCCGATTCACCGGTGTACGGCAGCTCCACCTGGGCCGCCGTGCTGAATACGGCGCGCGACGCGCGCGAGAGATAACCCCGATGCCACGTTTTGCCCGCCTTTTCGAAGCCGCTGCCGATACGCTGAACGCTTACTACCAGGCCGTCGCCGATGCCAATCTCGACGCGCTGCTGGGGTTGTGGATCGACGAGGACTTCGCCAGCTGCGTCTGGGCCGACGGCGAGCATCTGCACGGCCTCGACCAGATCCGCAGCGGGTTGGCGAACCGCCTCGCGACGCGTCCCGTGACGATCGAGCCGCTCGACATCCGCGTATACGACAGTCTCGGCACCGTCGTCTACACAATCGCCGAAGCGCACCAGCAGGCCGACCTGACGGCCGAACCGGACATGGTTTTTGCCACGTACGTGATGATCCACGAACGCGGCGAGTGGCGCATCGCGCATATTCACGCGAGCCCGATTCCCGAACAAGCGGCCGGACAATTCGCCGCGAAGATCCGTCACGGGCAGGGTCCGCTGCACTGACGAAGAACGAAGCAACGCATTAGCGGGGCGATCATGAGTACGGCTTCTCCGCCCACCTCGCCGCTGACCGGGGCCCCGGCCCCCGACGACGATTCATTGCGCTATCGCGCACCGCGCTGGCTGCCGAACAGCCATGCCCAAACCATCGTGCCCGCGCTGTTCGCACGGCGTCCGGCCGTCGCGTACCGACGAGAGCGATGGGAAACCCCCGACCACGACTTCATCGATCTCGACTGGGTCGCGCATCTCGACAGTGCCGCGCCGCCGCCCGACGCGCCGCTGTTCGTGCTGTTCCACGGCCTCGAAGGCAGTTCCGGCTCGCACTACGCGCTGGCGATGATGGCCGCTGCGCGCGCGAAGGGCTGGCACGCGGTCGTCCCGCACTTTCGCAGCTGCAGCGGCGAGCTCAACCGGCAGCCGCGCTTCTACCATCTCGCCGACAGCGCCGAAGTCGACTGGATCCTGCGCCGGCTTGCCGCGCAGCATCGCGGGCCGGTCGTCGCGGCCGGCGTGTCGCTCGGCGGCAACGTGCTGCTGCGCTGGCTCGGCGAGCATCGCAGCGACACGTCGATCGTGCATGCGGCCGCCGCGATTTCGACGCCGATCGACGTGCACGCGGGCGGCCGCGCGCTGTCGCAAGGCTTCGCGATGGTCTATACGCGCAGCTTCCTGAAGACGCTGAAGCGCAAGGCGCTCGCGAAGCTCGATCAGTATCCGGGGCTATTCGACCGCGACGCGATGCTGCGCGCCGTGACGATGCGCGACTTCGACGAAGTCGTGACCGCGCCGCTGCACGGCTTCGCAAACGCAGACGACTACTGGACCCAGGCCACGACGCGCCCGCTGCTGCCCGCGATCGACGTGCCGACGCTGATCCTCAACGCCCGCAACGATCCGTTCCTGCCCGAATCCGCGCTGCCGAGCGCCGCCGACGTGTCGCCGGCTGTCGAGCTCGACCAGCCCGCGCACGGCGGCCATGCGGGGTTCATGACCGGGCCGTTCCCCGGGCGCCTCGACTGGCTTTCGGCGCGCGTGTTCGGCTATTGCTCGAAATTCGTCGACCATGGATGACATCGTCAGGCAGGCCCTCGCCAAGTGGCCGAACGTGCCGCACTGCACCGGCTGGCTGCTGCTCGACCGGCGCGGCCAGTGGCGGCTGCGCGACGACGCCGCACAGGCCGCGGGCGAGCTCGGCTCGCCGGTCCGGCATGCGGCATTGAACGCGTTCATCGGTCGCAACTACGACTGCGACGCGCACGGCCAGTGGTTCTTCCAGAACGGGCCGCAGCGTGTGTATGTCGAGCTTGCCTATACGCCGTGGGTCGTGCGTCTGGCCGAACGCAACGGACAACTTGCGTTGACCGACCAGACCGGCGCACCGTTCGAGCCCGACGCCGCATGGCTCGACGATGCGGGCGGCGTGCTGTTTCGCGCGGCCGGCTCGCCGCCGCGCATCGCGGCGCTGCACGACCACGACCTCGGCCTGTTCGCCGATCACGCGGACTTCGACACGACACCGCCGGTGCTGCGCTGGCGCGACGGGCGCACGCTGTCGCTCGGCAATCTCGCCTGCGCCGACGTGCCGGCGACGTTCGGCTTCGTCGCGAGTCCCGCGCAGCGGGCGCGGCGCGACGCATCGGACGGCCACGATGGTCTCATCGAAGGCTGACGCGCAATCCCCCCTGCTCGCCTGACGGTCGTTATCCGCGGCCGTTCTTCTCGTCCTCGCGCTCTTCCTTGTAGCGCGCCTCGAATTCCAGCAGCCGCGCGCCGATGATCGACTGGTCGTAGAACGACACATCCTTCGCGTCGCGCGCCTCCTTCAGCTGGCGAATCGCCGACGGCCACGCGCCGTCGAGCGCCAGCTTCTCCGCGAGCGCGCGACGCCGCGCGAGCACGTCGCCCCGGCCGTCGCTCGCTTTCGCGAGATAGTCCCACCAGTCCGGCTGCTCGGGATCCGCTTGCGCCTCCTTGCGCGCGAGCGTCTGTGCTTCGGCGAAGCGGCGCGCGGCGATCAGCGCCTGCAGGTGCGCGACGATCGCCGCGTGCGACGCCGGCCAGCGCCGCTGCGCGAGCGCCGCGAGCCGCACCGCATCGTCGGTCCGGCCCGCGCGGCGCGCGATGTCGGCGGCGAGCACGTCGAGGCTCGGCGAACTCGTTTCGGGATCGTCCGCGCGCCGTTCGCGCGCGTCGAACGCGGCGCGGGCCGATGCGAGCGCCTTGTCGGCCGCGTCGTACTGGCCGAGCAGCGTGTTCGCGAGTGCGATCCCGTACGCGTTCGCCGCGACGTTCGGCGCCGTGCGATCGTCGAGCTCGAGCTGCATCCGGCGCGCTTCGGCCGCGATGTCGTTCGGCGCGCGGTTCTGCAGGATGCGCAGCCGTGCGCGCACGAAGCCGTATTCAGCCGACTGGCGCGGCTGCCGGTATGGCGCGCGGCGCGCGCGATCCTCCATGTCGGCGATCCGTTCGCCCGTCAGCGGGTGCGTACGCGCATAGGCAGGCACGCCTGCGTCGCCCATCGATGCGCGCTCGAGCCGTTCGAAGAAGCCCGGCATCCCGTACGGGTCGTAGCCGGCGCCGGCGAGCAGCTGGAACCCGACGCGATCGGCCTCGCGCTCCGCCGAGCGCGAGAAGCGCAGCTGGTTGTCCACCGCGTACGCCTGGCCGCCCATCGCGATCGCGCTGCCGAGATCGCCGCTTCGTGCGAGCACGCCCGCCAGCACGCCGAGCAGCATCGTCGCGAGCGCCGTGTAGCCGGTCTTCTCGTTCGCGCCGATCATCCGCGCGATGTGCCGTTGCAGCACGTGGCCCATCTCGTGGCCGACCACCGATGCGAGTTCGGATTCCGTCTGCGTCGTGACGACCAGTCCGCTGTTGATCCCGATGAAGCCGCCCGGCATCGAGAACGCGTTGATCTGCGGATCGCGCACCGGGAACAGTTCGAAGTCCGGCATGTAGCCGCCGATGTAGCGCGCCGCCGCCGCGGCCGCGAGCCGCTTCGCGATCGTGTTCAGATAATCGCGCGCGAGCCAGTCGTCGAGATAGTCCGGGTCGCGCCGCACCTCGCGCATCACGCGCTCGCCGAGACGGCGCTCGGCCTGCGGCGTGAGCGAACCGCCGGAGCCGTCGCCGAGGTCGGGCAGTTCCAGCGCGCGCAGCGGTGCGCGCAGGCTCGCGACGGGTGCGGATGCGCCGTCGGCGCCGGAAAACCGGCTCTCCGCACCGCCGTAAGTGCCGAATACGCCGGTCGCGATGCCGGACGGCACCGTGGAAATCGATGGCGACGCGCCTGCCGCCGGCTCGAGCGGCAGCGCGGACGTGCGCTGTGCATGGCCGCTCGGCGGCAACACGAGCGCCGCCGACAGCGACACGGCAAGCAACTGTTTGACACGCATGGCAGGATGAAAGCGACGCCGTCCCGCGCGCCGGGCGCGCATCGCGGCGTTTGGTCTGAATATTCGGGTCATTGTACCGGCGACATCGCGACTGTCCCGCGCGGCATATGCGCCATCTGCGCGCTCGGTGCCGCGAAGGCCACTGCTATGATAGGCGCCCGTTGAAACGTTGGATCGGATCGGGTGCAGAGACGGGATTCGGTGCCCCGGCCGATCGCGAAGCAGGAGCGAGGGACGCGCTCGCGCGCACTCCGCTCCACTGGAGCAAGACATGTCAGGACTCACCCATTTCGACGCCGCGGGCCACGCACACATGGTCGACGTCGGCGGCAAAGAGGAAACGCAACGCATCGCGATCGCGCGCGGCACGATCCGGATGCTGCCGGCGACGTTCGAGCTGATCCGCGACGGCAAGGCGAAGAAAGGCGACGTGCTCGGCGTCGCGCGCATCGCCGCGATCCAGGGTGCGAAGCGCACCGCCGAGCTCATTCCGCTGTGTCACCCGCTCGCGCTGACGCGCGTGGCCGTCGACTTCGAGCTCGACGACGCACTGCCGGGCGTGCGCTGCATCGCGCAGGTCGAGACGTTCGGGCGTACCGGCGTCGAGATGGAAGCGCTGACTGCCGTGCAGGTCGGGCTGTTGACCGTGTACGACATGTGCAAGGCGGTCGATCGGGGGATGGTGATCACCGAGGTGAGCGTCAGGGAGAAGCGCGGAGGGAAGTCGGGGGACTGGAAGGCGGGGGACGCGGCGGATTGAGCGGCGCAGGGCCGGTCGATCCGACTTGCATGACCATGCCCGACCGGTCGGCGTGCGTGCCCCGCCACGCCGACGCTCTGACCATCCTTGAAATATCGTTGAAAGGCAAATTCGAGATAACTGTCGTTTTTCTCATACAATTACCGGATTCCGCACGGGAGAGCGTGCGACCCAGCACAAAAAAATCGAGCACGGGTGATGAATTCGCAAGCATTGAGAAACGCACTGCAGGCAGGGCCAATCCAGGACGAACGACTCGTCAAGCTGGAGACGCCGCTCGGCCCTGACGTCCTGCTGCCCCATCGCGTCAAGGGACGATCGCGGCTCGGGCGTCATTTCGAGTTCACCGTCGATGCCGTGTCGGTATCCGACGACATCGCGCTCAAGAAACTGATCGCCCAACCCGTCACGCTGCGGATCCAGCAGACCGACCGGTCGTACGCACCGCACCACGGATATGTGCACGCGGCACGCCGGCTCGGGTCGGACAGCGGCCTCACGCACTACCAGATCGTCTTCGCGTCATTCCTGCATTTCCTGAAGTTCCGCCGCGACCAGCGTATCTGGCAGGACAAGCCGGCCGACGAGATCATCGCCGACGTGCTGAACCAGCATCCGCAAGCCAGGGGCTGCTTCGAGTTCAGGCTCTACCGGCCGCTGCCGTCCCGATCGTTCTGCATGCAATACGAGGACGACTGGAACTTCGTGCATCGCCTGCTGGAATCGGAAGGCCTGTACGGCTTCTGGGAGCAGGCGCAAGACGGCAAGTCGCACAAGCTCGTCGTCGTCGACACGATCGACGCGCTGCCCGCGCTGTCGCCGCAGAGCGTGCGCTTTCATCACGCCGGCGCGCGCGACGAGGCCGACACGCTCGTCCAGTTCTCCGGCACGCGCACGCTGCGCAGTGTCGAGCGCACGACGCGCACGTTCGACTACAAGCAGCCGCCCACTGCGTCGAATCCGAAGGCAACCCACACGCCGACGATCGCGAACCAGGGCGACCTGCCGCAGCAGCTCGAAGTCTACGAATACACCGGCGCCTACACATACGCCGAACAGTCTCGCGGCGATCATCTGTCGAAGATCTGGATGGAGCAACAAGAGTCGCTTGCGAAGCGTTTTCACGGCGTGGGCGGCGTCCGGCGCATGGACGCGGGTCGCACGTTCGAACTCGCCAATCACCCGGAACACGACAAGGACGATGTCGGCCAGCGCCGCTTCGCCGTGATCAAGACGGTCTGGCGCATTGTCAACAACCTGCCCGTCGCCGATCGCCAGGCCAGGTTCCCGCACAGCCTGGAGGCCGAAATCGACGAACTGGTGCGGGCTGGCGGCACGGACCTGCCGCACGTCCGGCATCCGGACGGCAGCGAAGGCATTTTCCAGGTCAGCATCGAAGCGCAGCGCACGACCGTGCCCTTCCGCAGCCCGTTCGAGCATCCGAAGCCGCCGATGCATCTGCAATCGGCGATCGTCGTCGCGCCGCAAGGCGAGGAAGTCCACACCGACGAACTCAACCGCATCAAGGTCCGATTCCACTGGGATCGTCTCAATGACGGCGACGAGAAGGCTTCGTGCTGGCTGCGCGCCGCCGCGTCGGATTCAGGCAATGGCTACGGCGCCGTTCATCCGCATCGCAGCGGCGAGGAAGTGCTGGTCGATTTCCTCGGTGGCGACTGCGATCGTCCGATCGTCGTCGGAAAGGTGTACAACGGCGCGACCCGTCCGCAATGGCACAGTAACGGGATCCTGTCCGGATACCGATCCAGGGAATATTCGGGCGCGGGCTACAACCAGCTGGTGCTCGACGATGCAACATCGCAGAACCGCGTGCATCTGTACAGCAGCCAGGCCAACACGCACCTGCACCTCGGCTACCTGATCGACCATACCGGCAACGACCGCGGCGGCTATCTCGGCAGCGGCTTCGACCTGCGCTCCAATGCATTCGGCGCGGTCCGCGCGAACCGCGGCCTGTACGTCACGACGCATCCGAAACAACCGGCGAGCCAGCCGCTCGATGTGAAGGAAACGCAACAGCAGCTCGTCAGGGCGGAGGGCCTGATGGAAGCGATGTCGGAACTCAGCACGCAGCATCAGGGCGAGTCGCTTGACGCCGGTCATTCGGCGCTGAAGCAGTTCAGCGACGCGACGCAGAACAGCGTGAGCGGCAGCGCGTCGGGCGGGCGAACCGGCGGCGGCGGAACCGGAAGCGCCAATGCATTCAAGGAGCCGGTGATGCTGTTCGGCAGCCCGGCCGGCATCGCGCTCGCGACGCAACAATCCGTGCAGTTCGCCGCGGACAAGCACGTCAACCTCGTCAGCGGACAAAGCCTGCACGTCGCTGCCGGGAAGTCGCTCATCGCGAGCGTCCTCGACCGGATCAGCCTGTTCGCGCAGAACGCGGGCATGAAGCTGTTCGCCGGCAAGGGCAAGGTGGAAATCCAGGCGCACGCGGACAACATCGAACTGACTGCGCAGAAGTCGCTGAAACTGCTGGCGGCTACGCAGTCGATCGAAGGCGCGGCAGCGAAGGAGATCCTGCTGACGTCCGGCGGCGCCTACATCCGCATCGCGGACGGCAACATCGAAGTGCACGCGCCCGGCAAGATCGACATCAAGGGAGCGCAGCACGTGTTCGACGGCCCCACGCACCTGTCGCAAACCCTGCCGACGCTGCCGAACTCGAACGGCAACTACGACCAGGCGTTCATCGCGCACTGGGCCGGCACCGACATTCCGGTCGCGAATACGCGATACCAGATGTTCTCGAACGGCACGCTGATCTCGGAAGGCGTCACCAACGCGGGAGGCGAGACGGGACTCACGCAGAGCCACGTGCCGCATGACGTCGTCGTCAAGTTTTTAGGGAAATCGAATGGCTGACGTGCAACAGAAGGACAACGTGCTGGGTACCGGCGCCGGGATGCTGACGCCGACGGGGTACAAGGATCGGCCGAAAGTGGCGATCCAGATCTGTGACAAGCATGTCACGCCGGCACCCAAATGGATCGTCGGCACCTGTCCGTTCTACTATCGGCCGCTTCATGGCGCGTATCTGGAGACGGTCGAAAAGGTAAGCATGTCGAGCATTTGGTCGACCATCAAGGCCTTCGCGCTATCGTGGGATCCGTGGACCGACTCCGATGTGGCGCACAAGCTCCTGCATCGGCGCGAGCGATTGATAGAGCCGGAGAGTTCGGACTCCGACTGGTCGCGGCATGGAAACTTCATGATGCGCCATATCGGGTGCGGGCATAAGCCGCCCGATTACTACATCAGCTACGGCTACTACTACTGCTCCGACTATGGAGCGAATCTCTACCCTCGACTCAGCCCGCAGGGAAAGGCATGGTTGAATAAGGCGCGGAAGCTGCTTCAGGTCAACATGGAAGACGGGCTCAATCAAAACATGATGGGCGATACGATCCAGATGGCCAGCACGACGCCGGGAAACGGTGGCGTCGATATGAAGTGGCCACAGTTCGAGCTGGAAATGAACACCGAGAAATTCAAGGAATTCGCGTTCAAGACGCACCCGATGGCTTATCTCGACGGGGGGCTGGCGGATCTGCCGATCATGGACCTCGTCAGGATCGGTACACGCCCGAACATTCAGGAGTGGGGCGACGGTAGAACGTGGGGACAGGCGGTCGATTCGGCCATTCCCGTTCTGAGGAACAAGGCCGAAGCGTGGGACGTCGACGATCCGGTCGGCAAGGCGCTCGGAAGGCTGTTGGTGAAATGACATGCGACTGGGAAAACGATGGCTTTGGGTCGCGGGATGCGTTCTTGTTCTGCCGATCGCTATTTACGGATACACGGAAATGACTTCAGGGTGGGAAACGGTATCGACCGAATTCATGCGCAACGACAAGCCATACGGCGCCGGCGCATTTCGCGTGCAACGCAACGACTTCATGTCGCTGAAGGTTGCGAGACCGGAACTCAGATTCAAGCCGGAAAGCGAGCAGAAGAATCCCGACGTCGCGGAATTCGCCGAACCCTGGATGGATGATTCGAACCAGCGGCTGAATCGTTCGACCGTCAGTTTCCTGCGCGGCACGCTGGGAGGCAGCGTCGCGCGCCACTTCCAGCAACCGGGACAGACCGCTTCATGGTGGTACACGCCCGACTGGCGGGTCCTGTACGTCAGCACGGGCTGGATGGACTATGCGGCACCGCGTCCCGCCGACGGGGCCTCCCCGCAGACAACCAGACTCTGGAAGTCGAGCGATGGCGGGCTGCATTGGTCCCAGCTGGAATGGCCGGCGGAGCGCAACATCAATCGCTTGCTGTTCATTGATGCGCAACGGGGCTATGCGATCGGCTGGGGGCCACGCGTATGGCGAACGGCCGACGGCGGGCAATCGTGGCAGGAAATCAAGCAGCCGCCCGGTTCCATCATCCAAGGCAAGCCGCGCCGGACTTTCGACGGTACCAACCTCGGTCCCGACGGTGTACTGCGTGTTGCATGTCAGGTTGAGGACGCCGAGCATCCGCAACCGGTAACAGTCGTATGGCGGCTCGCGTGGAATCAGCAGGACTTCGCCCGGGAAACCGTGCTTCCCGGACAAGTTATCGTCAGCCTCGAATCGCCGCCGGCACCGGCCCGGGATTACGCACTGTATGCGTTGTCGCGTACAAGCAGCGAATCCGGCCAAGGTCGTGGTACGGGCGTCATTTCGACCTGGACCAGCGAGCACCCCGAGCACGTCGAGGAGTTGCATGCGTTCGACAGCCCGCTGACACTCAACGGACTGAGCGCGGGTCGTAACGGCGTCCTGCTCGTCCACGCAACCGATCCGAACACCGCGAACGGCGGTGGTGCCCCGATCGACCTGACGATCAGCAGCACCGACGGTGGAAAGACGTGGCGGCAAACCACCGACAAGGCCTCGCAGGGCGGCTACTTCGATCCACAAACGAATACGCTCTATTCGGTGTTCGCCTACACGCTGCGCAAACGGCAATTCTGATCGCTGACTGATGCGTTTGCCGGGGGCGACGTCCGCGGACACCGGGCAATGTGAATCTTGCGCTACCGCGTCGACGGTGACACCGTGTAGCGCGTGCAGCCCGTCGGGGTCAACGGCCGCGATTTCGTCGACGAATGGCTGAACGTGGATGATGCGCTTGCGCGCGAATGGAGTGACCCTGCGGCCGCCACGACAACGCCGAAAGCGCGGCAAGCGCTCAACGCGGAATGCAAGGCACCCGAGACCGGGTCGCCGGACAGAAATCAACATCGAGCGGCTGGTGCAACGCGCCGGCCGCGCATCATTCGCCCCGTCGCGGCTCGAACACGAACGGTTGCGTGAGCAGAAACGGATTCGCGGTGGCGCCCGTCTGCGCGCAGGTCGCGTGCGTCATCGCGTCGACGGCCGCGCGGTCCGCCGCAGCATTGCGGCTGCTCGTCGTCACGGTCACGTTCTGCGCTTCGCCCGACGTCGTCATCAGCGCGCGCACGAGCACGGTGACGGAGCGCGTGAGCGGCTTCGCGGTTTCGGGATAGACCGCGCGTGGAATGTGGCAGGTCAGCTTGCTTTCCTGCGACGACGACAGCATCGCGCAGCCGGACGACAGCACGGCGACGGCGGGCAGGATCAGGATGGTCGAGCGAAGGGTCATGGTCGAATATCGTTCTTCAGTACTGTTCCGTTCCGGACAAGCGCCGCGCCGGTGGACATCGTCCGCCAGCATCGCATGCGTTGCCTCACGACGCGGCCGGCGAACCGGCGCCCCGTTACGGCCGCGCGACGATGGCTGCCCGGTCGCGATCCTGCTTGGCGGGTTCCCCGGAGATCCGAGGGCTGCATTCGCGCCGGCGGCCCGCACCGGGCGACCTTGACGCGAACGCTTTCGCGCATTGTGCACGCGCCGCCTCGCGCTTGGCGTCAATTTAACAATGGTTGACGCGAATCACGCTAGGTTCGGCGGGCATCCATTCTCCATGGGAAGCAATCGCGCCACCGTCCCGGGCCGCCGCCGCTCGCGTGCCTCGCCATGTTCCGACCAGCACCGGGATTCCCCGCCCGGCGCCGCTCCGCGTCACTCCGAGTCGTCGTCCGTGTCGTCGTCGGCGGCGTCGGCAGGGACTTCCCCGTACTTCGCGACGACGGCCGCCTTGAACCCCTTCAGCGCCGGCTGCTGGTCGCACAGCTTGTACAGCGCCGCGAGCTGCTGCGGCCAGTCCTTCAACTCCTTCGCGAACACATGCAGGCGCGCGACCGTATCGAGGGCATCGGCTTCGCGACCGGCCAGCGCCTGCAGCGCCGCATAACGGCGCAGCACCGTCTCGCCGGGCAGCAGCGCGATCGCACGCTCATGCGCGACGAGTTTGAGCGGCAGGTTGTCCGGCGAAATCGTCAGCAGCGTGGCCGCCCCGTAATCGCCCCACGCACCGAACAGCAGCGAAGGCGCATCGCGGTACTGCGCGGCCGGATCACTGCCGTAATACAGCACTTCCGCGCGCTGGTAGTCGCGCAGCACGGGTACCGCCGCCAGCACGCCGCCGACCGACAGCACCGCGAACAGCCCGAACGCCGCACGGCCCGGCAGGATGCGCAGCGGCTTCACGTCGAGCAGGCCGATCACGAACATCGCCGGCAGCAGGAAGAACATGTACTGCTGCGGATATTCGACGAGCGCGTGCATCAACAGGATGCCGATCAGCGCGAGGCCGAACACGCGCGTGCTCGACTGCGGCGCGCGCACCGCGCGCACGAACCACGTCACGAGCGCGGCGACGAGCACGCCGAGACCGACGAGGCCGGACTTCGCGAGCAGGTCGATGAAGATGTCGTGCGAGTTGTTCGCGATCTCGACACCGCCGAGCGTCCGCACGAGCGCGAACTGGTGCGACGGGAACTCGCCCCAGCCGACGCCGAGCACGGGATGCTCGCGGAACATCGCAAGCCCGTACTTCCACAGCGCGAGGCGCGGCGCGATCTGCCCCGCGTCGCGCATCCGTTCGGCCGCCGACTCGGCGAGCCCCAGATGGAAATGCACGTTGGCCCAGCGCACCGCGACGTTCACCGCGACGAAAGTCACCGCGAGCGCGACCGGCATCACCCATGCACGGCGGTTGCCCGGCGCACGACGCGACTCGAGCCACGCCATCCAGAAGCCCGCGACGACCAGCACCGCGACTTGCAGCCACGGGCCGCGCGACACCGTCAGCGCGAGCCCGACCGACAGCGCGATCGACAGCGCGAGCCATGCCCATACCGCGAGCCGGCGCGTCTGCACCAGATACATCGCGCCCGCGAGCGCGAACGCGATGTAGGTCGCCAGGTGGTTCGCCTGCGCCATGTTGCCGTACGGACGGCGATCGACCGCGATGTTGTACACCACCACGAACGGCGACACCGCGGATTCGAGATGGAACAGCTGCCCAACCTGGCTCGCGACCGCGAGCATCCCGCCGAGCAACAGCGCGCCAGACATCATTTGCGCGGTGGCTTCGGCAAGGCCCTCGCGAGCGAGCGTGTAGCCGGCCTGCATCGCGACCAGCGCGGCAGCCAGATAGCCGACCGCCAGCCAGTTCATCGACGGCACCTTCAGCGGCATCAGCGCGACCTGCGCGATCAGCACCGCCGCGAACCCGAGCGGCGCGACGAACGCGGCCGGCGCGGCGAACGGCTCGGCCGGGCGACCCGTGCGTGCGAGCAGCACGACGGAGAGCCCCACCAGCAGATACAGCACGAGTGCGGCAAACTCGGAATAGAAGGTCGGGATCGGATACGTATGATTCGTGATCGAGTACGGCACGATCAGGGCGACAGCCAGCGCAACGAGCGGCAACGAACGGGAAAAAGTAGAAGGCATGAGCGAACCGGATGTCAGCAACCGGCGCACTATACAAAACTTTCCCCCCTCTGTGCGGGCCCGTCGTGCCATCACCCAGGCGGTGGGGCGGGCGCAGCCGGCTCACCGGCACGGCGGGCGACGCCGCCCGCGCACGCGGCTGCGCCGCCCCGACACTACGCACGGCACTCCGCCGGCGCATATTGCGCCGGCAACGTCGCGGCTTCCGCCGGCAACGGGCCCGCGCCCGGCGCCGGAAGTGACGACGCGGACTTGCCGGCGGCAAAGCATTCCCACGCGATCGCACCGGCCTGCATCGCGCCCTTTTTCAGCGGCACGCGCGCGGTCGGCGTATCGGCCTTGTCCGGGGCGGACGGTACCAGGACGAGCGTATTCGCGCCAGCCGCGGCGACGCGAGTGGTGAAGGCCACCGTAATCTGGCCGGTGTCGCCGTCGATCGCGACGGATTCGACGTTGCGGGTCGCGGCCGGCGGGCTGTAACCGCCGTCGAGACTCGCGCCGCTCGCGGCGTTGTCGGCAACCGCGAGCCGCGCGGACGACGCGAGCGCGAGCCCCTCGCCGACACGCGATCGCGCAAGGTAATCCTGGTACGCGGGAATCGCGTAGGCCGCGACCACGCCGACGATCGCGAGCACGATCATCAATTCGATCAGTGTGAAACCGTGTGGCCGCCAACGCGGCACCGGCCGGCGCGCGCGCCGCAGATCGGCGGCGATGCGCCGGAACAGGGAAACGGAAAAGGCTTCGAACATGACTGGCTCCGGAAACGAAAAACGCCTGCCGAATCAGGCAGGCGTTTCGATCGTAGCCAGCGGGCCGCGACCCCGGCAGTCGGCCGGACGGCCAGCGTCAGTGCGCGTGCGAGGCGCCGCGACGGCGCCGCAACGCATAACCCGCAGCGACGACGAACAACGCGCCAGCGATGCTGGCGCCGTAGATCGCCGCCGGCGTATCGAGCACCGGCCAGCGGTCGCCGACCGGGTCGTGCACCATCAGCCCCCCGGCGATCCAGCCGAGCAGCCCCGCGCCGAGCGCCACGACGACCGGGAACCGATCGAGCAGCTTCAACACCAGCGTACTGCCCCACACGATGATCGGCACGCTGACGACGAGCCCGAAGATCACCAGCGCCAGCCGATGCGACGGATCGGCCTGCTCGGCCGCGCCGGCGATCGCGATCACGTTGTCGAGGCTCATCACGGCATCGGCGATCACGATCGTCTTCACCGCGTCCCACAGCCGGTCGGCCGGCTTCACGTTGTCGTGCGCATCGGCGTCCGGCGCCATCAGCTTGATGCCGATCCACAGCAGCAGTAGGCCGCCGCCGAACTTCAGGAACGGCACGTCGAGCAGCACCACCGCGAACGCGATCAGCGCGACCCGCAGCAGGATCGCGCCGGCCGTGCCCCATACGACGCCGCGCAGCCGCTGGTTGGCCGGCAGGTTGCGGCACGCGAGCGCAATCACGACCGCGTTGTCGCCGCCGAGGAGGATGTCGATGATGACGATCTGGAACACGGCGCCCCAGTGGAGCGACGTCAGGAATTCAAGCATGAGCGGTATCGTGGGGAGCGGTTGCGGGACGGGGTGCCCGGATGAACACCGGGACAGGCATCGCGCATGCCCGGCTGCTTACAAATTCATTGCGCGAGCATAACAAAAAACGCCGGCAAGGCCGGCGTTTTTTGCAGGACGAACCCACGCGTAAATTACAGCGCCTTCTTGAGCAGGCGACCCATTTCCGACGGGTTGCGCGTGACGGTGATGCCGCACGCTTCCATGATTTCCAGCTTCGCTTCGGCCGTATCAGCACCGCCCGAGATCAGCGCGCCGGCGTGGCCCATGCGCTTGCCCGGAGGCGCCGTGACGCCAGCGATGAAGCCGACGACCGGCTTCTTCATGTTGTCCTTGATCCACTGAGCGGCGTTGGCTTCGTCCGGACCGCCGATTTCGCCGATCATCACGACCGCATCCGTATCCGGATCGTCGTTGAACATCTTCATCACGTCGATGTGCTTCAGACCATTGATCGGGTCGCCGCCGATGCCGACTGCCGACGACTGGCCAAGGCCCAGTGCCGTCAGCTGAGCAACGGCTTCATACGTCAGCGTGCCCGAACGCGACACGACGCCGATGCGGCCCTTGCGGTGGATGTGACCCGGCATGATGCCGATCTTCAGTTCGTCCGGCGTGATCGTGCCCGGGCAGTTCGGCCCGAGCAGCAGCGTCTTGCGGCCTTCGCGACGCATGCGGTCCTTCACTTCGATCATGTCGCGCACGGGGATGCCTTCCGTGATGCAGATCGCGAGATCCAGGTCGGCTTCGACCGCTTCCCAGATCGCAGCGGCCGCGCCTGCCGGCGGAACGTAGATGACCGACACGGTCGCGCCGGTTTCTGCCTTCGCTTCCTTGACGCTCGCGTAGATCGGAATGCCTTCGAAGTCTTCGCCGGCCTTCTTCGGGTTCACGCCCGCGACGAATGCTTCGCGGCCGTTTGCGTATTCACGGCAGGCGCGCGTATGGAACTGACCGGTTTTGCCGGTAATGCCCTGCGTGATGACCTTCGTGTCCTTGTTGATCAGAATCGACATGTATTTTGACCTCTGTTCGATTGGCGTCGCGTGCGAAGCGCGCCGCCATGCGTGTTCATTAGCGCGCCAAGAAAACGCCGGGCCGCCCCAAGTTTTCTTGACCCCCCGCAGAGCCCGGCGCGTAGCGCCAGGTCCGGGGGCGCTTCTTTACTTGCCTGCGGCAGCCGCGACGACCTTCTGCGCAGCCTCTTCCATGCTGTCCGCCGAGATGATCGGCAGGCCCGAATCGGCCAGCATCTTCTTGCCGAGGTCCTCGTTCGTGCCCTTCATGCGCACGACGAGCGGCACGTTCAGGTTCACGGCCTTCGAACCGGCGATCACGCCTTCCGCGATCACGTCGCAGCGCATGATGCCGCCGAAGATGTTCACGAGGATCGCCTTCAGGCCCGGGTTCTTCAGCATCAGCTTGAACGCTTCCGTGACCTTCTCGGTCGTAGCGCCACCGCCGACGTCCAGGAAGTTCGCCGGCTCGCCGCCGAACAGCTTGATCGTGTCCATCGTCGCCATCGCGAGGCCAGCACCGTTCACGAGACAGCCGATGTTGCCGTCGAGCGAGATGTACGCGAGGTCGAACTTCGACGCTTCGATTTCAGCCGGATCTTCTTCGTCCAGGTCGCGGTACGCGACGATTTCCGGGTGGCGGAACAGCGCGTTCGAGTCGAAGTTGAACTTCGCGTCGAGTGCGGTGACCTTGCCGTCGCCCGAGACGTTCAGCGGGTTGATTTCAGCCAGCGACGCGTCGGTTTCCCAGAATGCCTTGTACAGGCCTTGCAGGATCGCGCGCGCTTGCGGGATCGAAGCAGCCGGCACGCCGATCTTCGCTGCGAGGTCGTCGGCCTGTGCGTCGAGCAGGCCCGTCGACGGCTCGACGATGACCTTGTGGATCAGTTCCGGGTGCTTTTCGGCGACTTCTTCGATGTCCATGCCGCCTTCGCTCGAACCCATCAGAACGATCTTTTGCGACACGCGATCGACGACGAGGCTGACATACAGTTCCTGCTTGATGTCGGCGCCTTCTTCGATCAGCAGACGGTTGACCTTCTGGCCTTCCGGACCGGTCTGGTGCGTGACGAGCTGCATGCCGAGGATCTGGCTCGCGTATTCGCGCACCTGCTCGATCGACTTCGCCACCTTCACGCCGCCGCCCTTGCCACGGCCACCCGCGTGAATCTGAGCCTTCACGACCCACACCGGGCCGCCCAGCTCTTCTGCCACCTTGACGGCCTCATCAACCGAGAACGCCGGCTTGCCGCGCGGTACCGCGACTCCGAATTTCCGCAGGATTTCCTTACCCTGGTACTCGTGAATCTTCATGCGTGATTCCCTTCAGTCTGAGAGTTGGATGAAATGTCGCTTAAGACGCTTCTTCGAATGATTTCCGTTCATTCCTTCGTGCTGCCTTCACCGGGCAGATCCGGCCGAATCGGCCCATACCACCGCGGGTAGTACTGCCGCACGACCTCGCCGTCGAACCGCAACGCGCGGCAGCGGCCGAGCTGGAAGGGCGGTTCGGCGTGTTCGCCGTCGTGGTCCGGCCCTTCGCCGCCCTCCTCGCGCACATTCCACACATCACCGGCGAACGCCTGGATCGCTGCCGTCGGCAGCACGGCGCACAGTTCGGTGAGATGGGAGCAGCCTTCGACACCGGCGAGCAGCCGGTTCGCGTTGCGGCGGAAATTGCGGAAGAGATTGAGCCCGATGAGGGCCCGATAGGCGGGAGGGGCGGTTTGACAGTGACCGGGATAGGGAACCCACTCCGAAGACGCTTCGGCGTCGACGACATTGAGGTCACGATCGATAGTCACGCGCAGCCAGAGTTCGTGGATCGGCAGGCCCTGGGGCCGGATGCCCGACGCAAGCGCGACATCGCGCGGCTTGTGGTCGGTCAGGCAGGCTTCGATGTCCCACAAGCCGTCGCCGCGCTCGTAGGCTTCCGCTCGGATTGCGCGTCGATGTCGCAACTGACGGGGCACGGGCTCGGATAGCGGCATGCTGGAGGTTGAGGCCGAAGAGGAAAACCCGTGGATTTTAGCATATTGGGTATTTGAGGCATCCGGCCGCGAAGGCGGGTATTCCCGCCTGTCCGGAAACGGTTGCATTGCAGCAAAATCGCGCGCAGCGCGCGCGACCGAGCCGGTCAGTCGTCGATCGGGAAATCGTCGCCGACCTTCAGCAACTTCACGATGGTCGAGCTCGAGAAGCCACGCGCGGCAAGGAAGCGCGCCTGCTTCGCGCGCTCGGCGGGCGTTTGCGGCAGTGCACCGAATTTCTTGCGCCAGACGGCCTGCGCGCGTGCCCACTCGGTCTCGCGCAGTTGCGCATTCACTTCCTCGACGAGACTGTCGCCGACCGCATGACGCTTCAGTTCGCTGACGATGCGCGCGACGCCGACGCGCGACGCGCGGCGATGCACGAGGCTCTCGGCAAAGCGTGCGTCCGACAGCCAGCCTTCCTTTTCCAGTGCATCGAGCACCGGCTCGACGGATTCGTCCTCACCGACATACGGTGCGAGCTTGCGCGCAAGTTCGGCCCGGCTGTACTCGCGCCGGGACAAATAGCCGAGCGCGCGGCCCTTCAGCGAACGCTGCGGTTTCGACGACTTGCGCTCGGTGGCGCCGGATTCATCGCCTGAAGCAGTGCCGGCGGAACCGCCGGACGCACGACGCGTGCGACGCGGATGCTGGCTGCTGCGTGTATACACATCTTCCTTGACCGACGCAGATGCATCATCCGCACGCTCGCCCGGAAAGCTGACACCGGATACGCGACGGCGCGACCGGTCGTGCGCGTCGAACGATTCGTCGTCGTCGAACGGATCGACCGGCGCGGTCATCTCAAACGAAACGAGGGCATCCTCGGATGCCCTCGTCGCGGTGCGGCGCGCGGCATGACTGCCCGCGCTCCGCCGGTGGGCCCCCGAGGATTCGGCTTGCCGGCCGGAGCGACCCGCCGTGTCGGGCACGTCGCTCGGTTCCGGTTCGCCAGCCTGACCTCGGCGCCCGACCATCACTCTTCTTCGTCCATCGCCTCGGCTTCGTCGAGCCCTGCACCATCCGGCATGGCGGCAACGCCGAGCGATTCGCGAATGCGGTTTTCGATCTCGCGCGCGATTTCCGGATTCTCGCGCAGGAATTCACGCGCGTTATCCTTGCCCTGGCCGATCTTCTCGCCGTTGTAGCTGTACCAAGCGCCTGCCTTGTCGACGATCTTCGCCTGAACGCCGAGATCGATGATCTCGCCCTGGCGCGAAATACCTTCGCCATACAGGATGTCGAAGATCGCTTCGCGGAACGGCGGCGACACCTTGTTCTTGACGACCTTCACGCGGGTTTCGTTGCCGATCACCTCGTCGTTCTTCTTGATCGAACCGATCCGGCGGATATCCAGACGCACCGACGAGTAGAACTTGAGCGCGTTGCCGCCCGTCGTGGTTTCCGGGTTGCCGAACATCACGCCGATCTTCATCCGGATCTGGTTGATGAAGATCACGAGGCAATTCGTGCGCTTGATCGTGCCCGTCAGCTTGCGCAGTGCCTGCGACATCAGGCGAGCCTGCAGGCCCGGCAGCGAATCGCCCATCTCGCCTTCGATTTCGGCCTTCGGCACGAGCGCCGCGACCGAGTCGATGACGATCATGTCGATCGAGCCCGAGCGAACCAGCGCGTCGGTGATTTCGAGCGCCTGTTCGCCGGTGTCCGGCTGCGAGATCAGCAGCTCCGGCACGTTCACGCCGAGCTTTGCCGCATATTGAACGTCGAGCGCGTGCTCGGCGTCGATGAAGGCTGCCGTGCCGCCCAGCTTCTGCAGTTCGGCGATGACCTGCAGCGTGAGCGTGGTTTTACCGGACGATTCCGGACCGTAAATCTCGACCACCCGGCCGCGCGGCAGGCCGCCGACGCCGAGCGCGATATCGAGACCCAGCGAGCCCGTGGAGACGACCTGGATGTCCTCGGCCGCTTCGCCGTCGCCCATCCGCATGATCGACCCCTTGCCGAACTGCTTCTCGATCTGCGCGAGTGCGGCCGCCAGCGCCTTGCTCTTCTCGGCGGTCATCCCGGAGCCCTTCTTGCTATCTTCCATGAATCGTCCTTTGCTATGATGAGCAGCGTCTGTCAGAGGCGCGCCCGCTTTCAAGCGCTGCCCACGAATGCAGACACTGTATAAAAAAACAGTGTTTTATGCAAGCCCGCAATGCAGGCTGCGTTGTACACGGATAACTTCGGAGACAGCCGCGCCGGCGCGAACGCCCCGCCGGCCATCGGTCAGCAACATGCGAATTCTCATCGCCGAAGACGACAGCATACTCGCGGACGGCCTCACCCGGTCACTCCGCCAATCGGGCTATGCCGTCGACCACGTGAAGAGCGGCGTCGAAGCCGATACCGCGCTGTCGATGCAGTCCTTCGACCTGCTGATCCTCGATCTCGGGCTGCCCAGGATGCCCGGGCTCGACGTGCTCAAGCGCCTGCGCGCGCGCAATTCCAATCTCCCCGTGCTGATCCTGACCGCCGCCGACAGCGTCGACGAGCGCGTGAAGGGGCTCGACCTCGGCGCGGACGACTACATGGCCAAGCCGTTCGCGCTCAACGAGCTCGAGGCGCGCGTGCGTGCGCTGACCCGGCGCGGCGCGGGCGGCGGCCCGACCGTCGTGCGCCACGGCTCGCTCGCGTTCGACCAGGTCGGCCGAATCGCATATGCGAACGAGCGCGTGCTCGACTTGTCCGCGCGCGAGCTCGGGCTGCTCGAAGTGCTGCTGCAGCGCATCGGCCGGCTCGTGTCGAAGGAGCAGCTCGTCGACCATCTGTGCGAATGGGGCGAGGAAGTCAGCAACAACGCGATCGAAGTGTACGTGCACCGGCTGCGCAAGAAGATCGAGCCGAGCGGCGTGCGGATTTCCACCGTGCGCGGCCTCGGCTACTGCCTTGAGAAAGTCGCGCCCGCGGCGCCGGCCGACTCGCCCGCGCCCCAGTCAGCGGCCGCCGGCACGCCGCTGCGCTGAACCCGGCCGTCGCCGCGATGGCCACGCCGGCCCGTTCCCGCCATCCGACCGGCGATCAACCGTCGGCCGCCGACGCCGCGCGCGACGCGCGCTACGAGAACCCGTTCGCGCCGCCCGATGAAACCGACACGCCCGAGGCCGCGCGTCCGCGCTCGCTGTTCGGCGAAATCCTCGACTGGATGCTCGCGCCGCTCCTGCTGCTGTGGCCGATGAGCATCGCCGTCACCTATCTCGTCGCGAAGACGATCGCGAACGGCCCGTTCGACCGCGCGCTCGAGACCAACGCTTACGTGCTCGCGCGTCAGATTCATCCGGTCAACGGCGTCGCCGAGCTGACGCTGCCGCAGCAGACGCGCGACTTCCTGCGCGCGGACAACGTCGACAGCGTTTATTTCCAGGTGCTCGGCACGCGCGGCGAACTGGTCGCGGGCGAGGCCGACATGCCGCTGCCGCGCGACGAGGACCGCCCGCCGCCGGGCGTCGTCGTATTTCGCGACGACCTGCTGCGCGGCAACGACGTGCGCGTCGCGTATACGACCGTCGCGCTGCCGGAGTCGAACAACACGCAGCCCGTGCTCGTGCAGGTCGGCGAGACGCTCGACAAGCGTAACGCGCTCGCGAACGACATCATCAAGGGCGTGATACTGCCGCAATTCGTGATCCTGCCGCTCGCGATCCTGCTCGTCTGGTTCGGGCTGTCGCGCGGGCTCGCGCCGCTCAACGCGCTGCAGGCGCATATCCGCGCACGGCGGCCCGACGACCTGTCGCCCGTCGAGGCGCAGCGCGCGCCGCCCGAGATCGAGCCGCTCGTCACGTCGTTCAACGACCTGCTCGCGCGCCTCGAACAGAACATGGCGCTGCAGAAGCGCTTCATCGCCGACGCCGCGCACCAGATGAAGACGCCGCTCGCGGGGCTGCGCACGCAGGCCGAGTTCGCGTTGCGCCATCCCGTGCCGCCCGACGTGCAGCGTTCGCTCGAACAGATCGCGACGAGTTCCGAGCAGGCCGCACGGCTCGTCACGCAACTGCTCGCGCTCGCGCGCGCCGAGAACCGCGCGAGCGGGCTGACGTTCGAGCCGGTCGAAATCACCGCGCTTGCACGCCGCACGGTGCGTGACTGGGTGCAAGCCGCGCTCGCGAAGCGCATGGATCTCGGCTACGAAGGCCCGGAAGACGACGCGCCGCTCGAGGTCGACGGCAATCCCGTGATGCTGCGCGAGATGCTCGGCAACCTGGTCGACAACGCAATCCGCTACACGCCCGAAGGCGGCCGCATCACCGTGCGCGTGCGGGCCGAGCACGCGGCGCGGCGCGTGCATCTCGAAGTCGAGGACACCGGGCCCGGCATCCCGGCCACGGAACGCGACCGCGTGGTCGAACGCTTCTACCGGATCCTCGGCCGCGAAGGCGACGGCAGCGGCCTCGGGCTCGCGATCGTGCGCGAGATCGCGGCGCAGCACGGCGGCACGCTGACGCTCGACGATCACGTCTATCAGAGCGAGCCGCGCCTGGCGGGCACACTCGTGCGCGTCAGCCTGCCGCTGTCGGACACCGCGCCGGATCAATCCTGATACGCGCGGATCCGTGCCGCGCGCCGCACCGCGATCGCATCGAAACCGGCGCTTTACCTTCCGATTGCGACACGATCAGGATGCGAAACGGCCGATTCGGCACGGGTTAACGCGCAGTCGTTTTGTGCCCGCGAGTCAGTGCGCCGTAAGTTTCCGTGCCAATAATCGTCGACAGGCCCGCCCACCCAAGGCGGCCGCACATCTATATCAAGGGACTTGGAGACGATTCATGGCAACGTTAGGCGAGCAAATTTCGCACTCGCCGATGACGGGCGAAGAGAAGAAGGTGATCTTCGCGTCGTCGCTCGGCACCGTGTTCGAGTGGTACGACTTTTACCTGGCCGGATCACTCGCGGCCTACATCAGCAAGAGCTTCTTCTCCGGGGTCAATCCGACCGCCGCGTTCATCTTCACGCTGCTCGGCTTCGCGGCCGGCTTCGCCGTGCGGCCGTTCGGCGCGATCGTGTTCGGCCGGCTGGGCGACCTCGTCGGCCGCAAGCACACGTTCCTCGTGACGATCGTGATCATGGGCATCTCGACCTTCGTGGTCGGCTTCCTGCCCGGCTACACGTCGATCGGCATCGCGGCGCCCGTGATCTTCATCGCGATGCGGCTGCTGCAGGGCCTCGCACTCGGCGGCGAGTACGGCGGCGCGGCGACCTACGTCGCCGAGCATGCGCCGGCGAACCGTCGCGGCTTCTATACCGCGTGGATCCAGACGACCGCGACGCTCGGCCTGTTCCTGTCGCTGCTCGTGATCCTCGGCGTGCGCACGTTCATCGGCGAGGAAGCGTTCGGCAGCTGGGGCTGGCGCGTGCCGTTCGTCGCGTCGATCCTGCTGCTCGCGGTGTCGGTATGGATCCGGCTGCAACTGAACGAATCGCCGGTGTTCCTGCGCATCAAGGCGGAAGGCAAGACGTCGAAGGCGCCGCTGACCGAAGCGTTCGGCCAGTGGAAGAACCTGAAGATCGTGATCCTCGCGCTCGTCGGCCTGACCGCCGGCCAGGCCGTCGTGTGGTACACGGGCCAGTTCTATGCACTCTTCTTCCTCACGCAGACGCTGAAGGTCGACGGTGCCAGCGCGAACATCCTGATCGCGATCGCGCTCCTGATCGGCACGCCGTTCTTCCTGTTCTTCGGTTCGCTGTCCGACAAGATCGGCCGCAAGCCGATCATCCTCGCGGGCTGCCTGATCGCGGCACTCACCTACTTCCCGCTGTTCAAGGCGCTCACGCACTACGCGAACCCGCAGCTCGAACTCGCGACGCAGAAGGCGCCGATCACGGTCCTCGCCGATCCGGCCACCTGCTCGTTCCAGTTCAACCCGGTGGGCACGTCGAAGTTCACGAGCTCGTGCGACATCGTGAAGAGCGCGCTCGCGAAGGCCGGCCTGAACTACGAGAACGTCGCGGCGCCGGCTGGCGCGACCGCGCAGATCAAGGTCGGCGATACGGTGATCCCCGCATATGATGGCAAGGCGGCCGACGCGAAGGCACAGGGCGCGGCGTTCGACAAGACGCTCGCGTCGACGCTGAAGGCGGCCGGCTACCCGGCAAAGGCCGACCCGTCGCAACTCAACTGGCCGATGACGATCGTGATCCTGACGATCCTCGTGATCTACGTGACGATGGTCTACGGCCCGATCGCGGCGATGCTGGTCGAGATGTTCCCGACGCGCATTCGCTATACGTCGATGTCGTTGCCGTATCACATCGGCAACGGCTGGTTCGGCGGCTTCCTGCCGGCGACCGCGTTCGCGATCGTCGCGGCGAAGGGCGACATCTATTCGGGGCTCTGGTATCCGATCGTGATCGCGCTGGTCACGTTCGTGATCGGTCTGCTGTTCGTCAAGGACACGAAGAACTCGAACATCTACGCGCAGGATTGACCCGGGCGGCGGGCGGCATCTCGCCCGCGACCCGTGCCGGCACGGGCTGTTGGCACCTTTTTTCACTTTCCTGAAAAAAGGTGTTGACAGCCCGGCGGCACATCTACATAATTCAAGTCTTCGGCGAATTAGCTCAGTCGGTTAGAGCGACGGAATCATAATCCGCAGGTCCGGGGTTCGAGTCCCTGATTCGCCACCAAATGCGAAAAGCCGCTGTTCCGAAAGGATCAGCGGCTTTTTTCATTGCGTCGTCCGATACGGGCGACGGCGCGCGTCGGCCCGTCCAGCAGGTCGCGCGCTATGCCACCGCTACGCCACCACCGCCCCGCGCTGCGCATCGGGCACTTCCGCCCGCACCTTCCCCCGCCAGTTCTCCCCGCCCTCCAGCGCCGGCGTCGATTCGAACAGCTCCGCGATCCAGTCCGCGAACACGCGCACCTTCTGCGACAGATGCCGGTTGTGCGGATACACGATCGAGATCGGCTTGGGCTTCGGATTGCAGTCGGGCAGCACCTCGACCAGCGAGCCGTCGCGCAGGTTCGGCAGCACCATGAACAACGTCGGCTGGATCATCCCGAACCCTTCGAGCCCGCACGTCACGTACGCATCCGAATCGTTGACGGTGACGCTGCCGTTCATCCGCACCTCGACCGGCTTGCCCTCGATCATGAACACCCACGGAATCGCCCGCGCGCCGTGGCTCGCGCGGAAATTCACCGCATGATGTTCGGCCAGGTCGGCGATCTCCTGAGGCTCGCCGTGGCGCGCGAGATAGTCCGGCGACGCGCATGTCACGCGCTTGAGCATCCCGATCCGTCGCGCGACCATCGACGAATCCTCGAGCGGCCCGACCCGGATCATGCAGTCGATGCCCTCCTCCACCGGATCCACGTAGCGGTCCGACAAGCCGAGGTCGAGTGTGATGTCCGGATAGCGCTGCCGGAAGATCGACAACGCCGGCAACACGACGCGCCGCCCGAGCGAACTCGGCATGTGGACGCGCAGCACGCCGCTCGGCTTGCGGTTGCCGGTCTGGAAACTCGCGTCGGCCTCCGCGATCTCCGAAATGATCTTCATGCAATGCTCGTAATACGCGGCGCCCTCCGGCGTCAGCGACAACCGGCGAGTCGTCCGGTGCATCAGGCGCACGCCGAGCAGCGCCTCGAGATTCTGGATGATGGTCGTCACCGATGCGCGCGGCATCGCGAGCGTGTCGGCGGCACGCGTGAAGCTGTTCGCGTCGACCACGCGGGTGAAAACTTCCATTGCCTGAATGCGGTCCATACTGCGCCCCCTTCGAATCGCCAACGGAACAGAATAGAGCGCGCAACCCGCGCGGCACAAGCCCCCGGCTATTGTTCTCCACCTCTGAACAGTCGCGGCATTTCGGACTCGAAAGTGATGCGGATTCACGCAGGTCCAGACGCGGCGGCTCCGTCCCCGGTCGCGGCGCGCTCACCGCTCACCGCTCACCGCTCACCTCTCACCTCTCACCGACACGTTACCGCACGAACCGATCGCGATAGCCCTGCGGCGACACGCCGAGCACGCGCACGAAACTGCGCCTCAGCGTCTCTTCCGAGCCGAAGCCGCACCGCGAGGCGATCCGCTTGACGGGCCACGCGGTTTCGCCGAGCAAACGCTGCGCGGCCTCGATGCGAATCTGCTCGACCGCGCGCGCGGGCGTGCGGCCGGTGCCCGCGCGGTAGTGGCGCACGAAGCTGCGCTCGCTCATGTTGACGCGCTCCGCGAGCGCCGGCACCGACAGGTCGGCCGTCAGGTGCTCGGCGATCCATGCGTGGAGTTCGCCGAAACGGTCGTCGGTGCACTGCATCGACAGCATCGCGCTGAACTGCGCCTGCCCGCCCGGCCGCTTCAGGAACACGACGAGTTCGCGCGCGGCGTCGAGCGCGATCGCCCGCCCGAGATCCTCCTCGACCAGCGCGAGTGCGAGATCGATGCCGGCCGTCACGCCGGCCGACGTCCACAGCGCGCCTTCGCGGATGAAGATCGGATCGGGCTCGACGCGCACGTTCGGATAGCGCGCCGCGAATTCGTCGCAACGCGCCCAGTGCGTGACCGCGCGTCGCCCGTCGAGCAGGCCGGCCTCGGCGAGCAGGAACGCGCCGGTGCAGACCGACGCGACACGTCGCGCGCGCTGTGCCTGCTGCCGGACCCAGCGCACCGTCCGCGCATCGCGCGAAGCGGCGTGCACGCCCTTGCCGCCGGCCACGATCACCGTATCGGGCGGCCCGGCCGAGCGCAGCGAATCGGCCATCACCACGAGGCCGGAGGACGTCTCGACCGGCCCCGCCTCGGCGGCGACGACACGTGGCGCATACGGCACGGGCCGCCCGCGCTCCTGCGCGAGTTCGTTGACGGATGCGAACACCTGCAGCGGCCCGGTCACGTCGAGCAACTGCGCACGGGGGAACGCGAGGATGAGGATCGAACGCGGAGCGGCAGGCATGGCGATTGGCTGAAAACGTGGCTGATATGGCAATTTCGCCAAACACTACGCGCCTAGAATCGATCTGTCCATCGTGCGCCGGCCGTGGCGCATCCCCTTCCGTTCGGAGTGTTCGCATGACCCTGCATATCGGCCTTCTCGTGTTTCCTGGCGTCCAGCAACTCGATCTCACCGGCCCGCACGATGTGCTCGCTTCGTTGCCCGACGCGGCTGTCCATCTGGTCTGGAAATCGCGCGACACCGTCGCGTCGAGCAGCGGCCTCGCGCTCGCGCCGACCTGCACATTCGACGATTGCCCGCCGCTCGACGTGATCTGCGTGCCCGGCGGGATCGGCATCAACGACCTGCTGCTCGACACCGAAACGATCGCGTTCGTGCAGCAGCGCGCGGCCGCCGCGCGCTACGTCACGTCGGTCTGCACCGGTGCACTGCTGCTCGGCGTGGCCGGCCTGCTGCGAGGCCGCCGCGCAACGACGCACTGGGCGTTTCATTCACTGCTCGCGCCGCTCGGGGCGGTGCCCGTACGCGAGCGCGTGGTGCGCGACGGCAACCTGATCACCGGCGGCGGCGTGACGGCCGGCATCGACTTCGCGTTGACGATCGCCGCCGAACTCGTCGGCGACGAAGAGGCGCAGGCGATCCAGTTGGCGCTCGAATATGCGCCCGCGCCGCCGTTCGATGCCGGCTCGCCGGATACCGCACCGGCGTCGGTACTGAAGCGCGTGACCGAGCGCACCGCGGCAGGGCTGGAGAAGCGCAAGCAAACGATCGACGCGGCCTTGCGCGCGATGGCGCACTGAAGACGAGCACACGCAAACGGAAAGGCAGACGAGCCGGAAAGCCATGCCGCCGGCCCGACTTCCATGGCATTCGCATCGACGCACCGAGATCTACCGATGAACATCATCCGCAGCACCGCATTCACCGCGCAACGCCCGTGGGGCGCGCTGGACATCGCCAACCTGAACGGCATCACGGTCCGCCTGCACTGGACCGATCGACCGTACCAGTGGCACGTGAACGATGGCGAGGAAGTTTTCGCGGTGCTCGACGGCCGCGTCGAGATGCGTTACCGCTCGGCAGGCATCGAGCACGCGACGGTGCTCGAAACGGGAGACGTATTCCACGCGACGATCGGCACGGAACACGTCGCGCACCCGCTCGGCGAAGCGCGCATCCTCGTGATCGAGACCGAAGGCAGCGACTGACGACGGGCGTCAGCCCGAGGTGGTGCCCGTGCCCTGCGACGGGATCAGCTTCGGCTGAGGCACGCACAGGCACTGGCACAGGTCGTGTTCGAGCGCGACGACCTTGCCCATCACGGTCATCGTCCGCTCGCCGCCGTCGGACACGATCACGCCCTGGGTCTTGCATGCGGCGCAGAACACCGGCGCGCCGAGATAGGCGAGTTCGCGGCCGTCGAATGACGAATCGGCGATTCCGTCGAGCACGACGCCGCCATGGTCGGTCGTATCGCCCTTCAGGATGAATTTGCGGCTCATGGTTCGGCTCTCCCTCGGAAACGCCGCGCAGCACGGCGTCGGGCCGCGCGCGGGCAGTCGGTATCCGCCCGTCGGTCGCGGGCGTTTCGCGAGGATATCACCGCGCAGCCGATCGCCGAATGCATGCCGTTCAGCGCGGCGTTCGCGCTGTCGTTGCGCACCGACGCCGCGTCATGCGCGCCGAAGCCCTTCATGGCGTTCGACTGGATACGCGAGCGGATGGTCGGGATCGACGTGAAGGAGACGATCCCGACCATTCGGCCGACGTGCTTACGCGGCGCGATGCGCCGGGCACAAGCGCGTGCGACCACCTGATTCACTGCTTCGCCGAAGCCGTGCGCCGGTACGATCCCGCGAAATGGTCATGGCGATAGCGACGCGCTCAAACGAACAGCGCGACGCAAAGCGCGGCGCCGCACAGATACGTGCCGAGCGCGCCGATGAAGCGCAAAGGGTTCGGCCTTTCCATCGTCGGCCACGCGAGCAGCCCGATCACGAGCAGACAGCGGCACGCGGTTGCCGCGACGATCAACGACACGATCGCGCGCGACGGGTCGTGTGCGCCGAAATAGAGAAACAGCGCCGCGAGAAACGGCGCATATTCGGCCGTGTTGCCGTGCGCGCGTACGACCTTGTGCAACCCGTCGGTCGGATCGGACGCACACCCGGAGCCGGTGGTGTGCCGGAAGCGGGTGACGGACACGACCAGGCCGAGCCCGAACAGCAGCAATCCCAGGATCGCCGTGCAAACGAGCGCGACGGGATGAATCGACATGGAACCCCCGGTGAAAGCGGACGTGCGCCGCACATCCGGCGATCGTACCCGCGGCCGGTGCTCCCGGCTATCGCGGAAACCCATAGCGTCTTCATGCATCGGCGCTCGATCCGGACATGATCAGTCCCGATTTACGGTCGATACGGCAATGCACAAAGCCGGTGCGTGAACCGCCGACGCGGCCATCCGCCGTCGCTCCTCGCGTGCCAGCGGCACGCGCAAACGTTACCCACCGCGCCATTCACTCGTCGCTGCAGCGCCGGTTGCCGCATGTCACAGGCATGTGCGTTGCGTCGGCGCATCTCGGTAATGAACCGCCCTTGGCAGCCCGCTGCGGAGGACTACACTAATCCTTAATGAGGTGCGGCTGGAGCCTGCGCCTTCAGGGAGACGCCGCCATGAATCGGCCGCTGAATCGCATCCTGCCGCGCGTGACCGGGAGTGCCTCGGTCTGGACGTGGATCAAGTGGTCCTTGCTGGCCGCGCTGGTGATCGCGATCGCGATCCTCGCGCGACTCGTGATGACCGAGATCGAGACGTCGCGCTTGCAGGCGCACTACCTGTCCGAGCTCACCCGCGACGTCGGCTACACCGTCGAGACCGGCGCAAGCGACCATATCCGCTTCCCTGCCAACGGGCCGTACGACCAGCGCCTCGGCTACTCGATGATTCCCGCGTTCCAGCAGCGCCTGCTCGCGCACGGCTTCGTCGTCGGCAAGCAGGGGCGCGATTCGCAACGCATGCTGTCGCTCGCCGATCACGGCCTGTTCCTGCCTTACGAAGAGAAAGACCAAGCCGGGCTGATGCTGTTCGACTCGACCGGCTCGCCGCTGTTCGCGACCGTGTTCCCGCAGCGCGTCTACGCCGACTTCGACACGGTGCCGCGTGTGGTCGCCGATTCGCTGCTGTTCATCGAGGATCGCTACCTGCTCGACGCGAACCAGCCGAACCGCAACCCGGCGATCGACTGGGGCCGCTTCAGCCGCGCGCTCGCCGACCAGGCGTTGCACGTCGTCAACCATCACCAGGCGCGCCCGGGCGGCAGCACGCTCGCGACTCAGATCGAGAAGTTCCGCCACTCGCCGGACGGCCGCACTGCGACGCCGCCGGAGAAGCTGCGGCAGATCGCGTCCGCGTCGGTCCTCGCGTACCTGAACGGTCCGCAGACGATGCTCGCGCGGCGCGCAATCCTGGTGCGCTACCTGAACTCGGTGCCGCTCGCCGCGCGGCCTCACGTGGGTGAAATCACCGGCATCGGCGACGGCCTCGCCGCGTGGTACGGCCGCGACTTCAACGACGTGAACCGGATCCTGTCCGCACCGACGACCGGCGACAACGTCGACGAACAGGGCAAGACGTTCCGCGAGGTGCTGTCGCTGATCATCGCTCAGCGCGCGCCGTCGTACTTCCTGAATCGCGGCTATCCGGCGCTGCAGAAGCTGACCGACAGCTACCTGCGGCTCCTGTCGAACGGCGGCGTGATCTCGCCCGCGCTGCGCGATGCGGCGCTCGCCGCCCAGATCGAGCGCAGCGCGCCGCCGGCGGCCGCGCGCGTGCAGTCGTTCGTGTCGCGCAAGGCCGTGTCGTCCGCGCGAGCTTCGTTGCTGTCGGCACTCGGGATGAACGACCTGTACCAGCTCGACCAGCTGGACCTGGAAGCCACCAGCACGCTCGACAACGGCGTGCAGCAGGCGGTCGCCGAGCGGCTCGCGCAGGCGTCGACCCGCGACGGTGCGCAAGCCGCCGGCCTGTACGGCTTCGAGATGCTCGCGCCGAAGGACGACCCGTCGCACCTCACGTACAGCTTCACGCTGTACGAGCACCGCAACGGCGCGAACATGCTGCGCGTGCAGACCGACAGCGTGAACCAGCCGTTCGACGTGAACCGGGGCGGCCGCATCAACCTCGGGTCGACCGCGAAGCTGCGCACGCTGATCACCTACCTCCAGATCGTCTCCGACCTGCATGCGCGCTACGGCAACCTGTCGAACGCGCAACTCGCGAAGGTGAAGCCGGATCCGATCGACGGGCTGTCGCGCTGGGCGCTCGATTACCTGTCGCATACGCGCGATCGCTCGCTGCAGGCGATGCTCGACGCAGCGGTCGAACGCAAGTATTCGGCGAGCCCCGACGTGTTCTACACGGGCGGCGGCGCGCAGGTGTTCTCGAACTTCGAGAAGTCGGACAACGGCCGCATCCTGACGCTGCATGCGGCGTTCGAGCACTCGGTCAACCTGGTGTTCGTGCGGCTGATGCGCGACATCGTCCATTACGAGATGCTGCAGGCGGCTGGCCCGTCGTCGTCGTGGCTCGGCGATCCGGAGCAGCGCAAGCATTATCTCGAGCAGTTCGTCGACGGCGAAAGCAAGGTCTACGTGAAGCGCTACTACACGCGCTACGCGGGCAAGGCGCCCGATGACGCGCTCGCGCTGATGCTGAAGGACGTGCGCAAGTCGCCGCCGAAGATCGCGACGGTGCTGCGCAGCGTCGCGCCGAACGAATCGCTCGCGTGGTTCAGCGCGCAGATGCGCGCGCAACTGAAGGGCACGCCGGCCGCGACGCTGTCGGACGACGATCTCGCCGCGCTCTACGCGAAATATGCGATCGACCGGTTCAACCTGAACGATCGCGGCTATATCGCGAGCGTCCACCCGCTCGCGCTGTGGACGCTCAACTACCTGCGCGCCCACCCGGACGCGCCGCTCGGCGACGTTCAGCGCGACAGCCGCGACGCGCGCTTCTACACGTATTCGTGGCTGTACAAGACGCGCTACCACGCGACCCAGGACAGGCGTATTCGCCACATGGTCGAGCTGCGCGCGTACGGGGAGATCACGAAAGCGTGGCGCGCCCTCGGCTACCCGTTCGCGGAAGTCACGCCGTCGTACGCGGCCGCGATCGGTGCATCGGGTGACCAGCCCGACGCGCTCGCGAAACTGATCGGCCTGATCGCGAACGGCGGCCAGAAGGCGCCGACCGAGACGATCACGCGCCTCGACTTCGCGAAGGGCACGCCGTACGAAACGCGCTTCGTGCGCGCGGCCGCGCAGCCGCAGCCGATGCTGTCGCCGGAGATCGTCAACGTCGCGCACACGCTGCTGCGCGACGTCGTGCTCAACGGCACCGCGCGGCGTCTCGCGGGCGGCTTCACGCTGCCCGACGGCAAGACGCTCGAGGTGTACGGCAAGACCGGGACGGGCGACCAGCGCTTCAACGTCTACGCGCGCGGCGCGCGGCTGATCGAGTCGCGCAAGGTCAATCGCAGCGGCACGTTCGTATTCGTGCTCGGCGACCGCTTCTTCGGTGTGCTGACGGCAACCGCGCACGAGCCGTACGCGGCACGCTACGACTTCACGAGCGCGATGGCGGTGCAGTTGCTGAAGTCGATGGCGCCGGCGCTCGCGCCGCTGATCGAGCGTCCTGTCACGGCGGGCACGCGCACGACGGGCCCCGCGCCGCAGGCGGAAATGCCGACGCCGCAAGCAGCGCCGGCCGAGCCTTCCTGACAGCGGCTCGCGCGCGTCGGCGGCGCCCCGGCCGGACGCCATTGGCGGCGACGGTTCAAGCGCGTACAGTAGCGCGCACTGCATCGCGCGCATTGTGCGGCAGCACCCTTCCCCATCCGTTCCGACCAAGAGGAAAACCGCCATGCTCGAACTGCGCCCCGGCTGCGAATGCTGCGACAAGGACCTGCCGCCCGATTCGCCGGACGCACGCATCTGTACCTTCGAATGCACGTTCTGCGCGCGCTGCGCGGACGACGTGCTGAAGGGCCGCTGCCCGAACTGCGGCGGCGATCTGGTGGTGCGACCGCGCCGCCCGGCGAGCCTGCTCGCGAAGTATCCGGCGTCGACGCAACGCGTGCTGAAACCGGGCGGCTGCGCGAACCACTGACGGCCTGCACAGCCCTCCCCGTCAGGACATCTCGATCCGCGCGCGCGTCACCGCGAGCAGCGACGCCATCGCGCGGCGCGCGCCATCCTCGTCGCGCACGCGAATCGCGTCGCTGACGGCCGTGTGCTCGGCAAGCGATGCGTTGAATACATGCGCGCGGCGCGCGTTCAGATGCAGCTGCGCCTCGAGCGTCCGATCGATGAGTGCGCCGAGCGGCACCAGCAGTTCGTTGCCGCCGGCCTCCAGCACGCTCAGGTGAAAGCGCAGGTCCGCGCGCACCCATTCGTCGACGTTGCGCGCGGCGGCCATCGCGCGCACCGCGTCGTCGATCGCGTCGAAAGCGCCCGGCCCGTGCGCGCGTGCGGCCAGCGCGGCCGCATGCGGCTCGATCATCTCGCGCATCTCCTGCAGCTTCAGCGCGAACGCCAGCGGCGGCGCGACGCGCGCGTACCAGTCGAGCAGGTCGGCGTCGAGCAGGTTCCACGCGCGGCGCGGCCGCACGCGCGTGCCGACCTTCGGCCGCGATTCGACCAGCCCCTTCGACGTCAGCGTGCGCAGCGCCTCGCGCAGCACCGTGCGGCTCACGCCGAACATCTCCATCAAGTCCGGCTCCCGTGGCAGCAGCGACTCGGGCGGATAGTCGCCGCGCAGGATCGCCGTCGCCAGCCGGAAGGCCGTCTGTCCATGCAGGTCGCGTTGAATGATCGTTCTCCAGTGACGGGCAAAACCGCGGCTGCCCACTATCTGCACAATAGTGCTATTAATACTATTTTTTATCGGGCTACGCTAGGATAAACGTCACGTATTCGACCGGCGCCGCATTCGCACGTCCGCGCCGGTCAACCCTGGAGACTCGCGACATGAAAATCACCCGCCTCGAAACCTTCGTCGTCCCGCCGCGCTGGCTGTTCCTCAAGATCGAAACCGACGAAGGGATCGTCGGCTGGGGCGAGCCGGTCGTCGAGGGTCGCGCGCACACGGTCGAAGCCGCCGTGCACGAACTCGCCGACTACCTGGTCGGCAAGGATCCGCTGCTGATCGAGGATCACTGGCAGGTGATGTACCGCGCCGGCTTCTATCGCGGCGGCCCGATCACGATGAGCGCGATCGCAGGCATCGACCAGGCGTTGTGGGACATCAAGGGCAAGCATCACGGCGTGCCCGTGCACGCGCTGCTCGGCGGCCAGGTGCGCGAGCGCATCAAGGTGTATTCGTGGATCGGCGGCGACCGGCCGAGCGACGTCGCGAACAACGCGCGCGCGGTGGTCGAGCGCGGCTTCAAGGCCGTGAAGATGAACGGCTCCGAGGAGCTGCAAATCGTCGACACCTACGACAAGGTCGAGCAGGTGATCGCGAACGTCGCGGCGGTGCGCGACGCGGTCGGCCCGCACGTCGGAATCGGCGTCGACTTCCACGGTCGCGTGCACAAGCCGATGGCAAAGGTGCTCGCGAAGGAGCTCGATCCGTACAAGCTGATGTTCATCGAGGAGCCGGTGCTGTCGGAGAACGCCGAAGCGCTGCGCGACATCGTCAACCAGACCAACACGCCGATCGCGCTCGGCGAGCGGCTCTACTCGCGCTGGGACTTCAAGCACATCCTCGCGAGCGGTTACGTCGACATCATCCAGCCTGATGCGTCGCACGCGGGCGGCATCACGGAGTGCCGCAAGATCGCGACGCTCGCGGAGAGCTACGATGTCGCGCTCGCATTGCACTGCCCGCTCGGGCCGATCGCGCTGGCAGCGTGCCTGCAGCTCGACGCGGTGAGCTACAACGCGTTCATCCAGGAACAGAGCCTCGGCATCCACTACAACCAGGGCAACGACCTGCTCGACTACCTGCGCAACCCCGAGGTGTTCCGCTACGAGGACGGCTTCGTCGCGATCCCGCAGGGCCCGGGGCTCGGCATCGACGTCAACGAGGAGAAGGTGCGCGAGATGGCGAAGACGGGGCATCGCTGGCGCAACCCGGTGTGGCGTCACGCCGACGGCAGCGTCGCCGAGTGGTGATGAGGGAGTGAGAGGAGGTGCGTTGCGCGGCGCGGATGCCGCGCAACGGCTTCGAGACGGCCGCCCGACAGGCGGCCGCTTTCGCATCTGGGCCATGCGACGCGCGGGCGCCCGGCCCGGCGCCGCGCCGCCTCGGCCGTCAGCCGAGCGCAGCGAACCCCGGCACGCAGAACGCGAGCACGGCGGCCGCGACGAACACGCCGATCATCGTCAGCGCCTCGAGATGCAGGATGTTGCGGAACGTATGCGCGTCTTCGGTCGATGCGGTACGGCGCAGGCGCGGCAGCGCGGAGAAGCGGTTCAGCCCGCCGAGCACGAGCGCGAGCGCGACGAGCAGCAGCTTGAGCAACAGCACGCGCCCCCACGTGCTGCCGTCGAGCGGCGCGAGCGAGCCGCCGAGCCCGCGCACCGCATTGAGCACGCCCGTGCCGAGCACGAACACGACCGCGATCACCGACGTACGCGACAGTTGCTGGCTGATCCGGATCAGCGCGCCGCGCGCGACCGATGAGCCGAGCACCGGCAGCACCGCGAGCCCGCCCGCAAGCACGAGGCCGCCCCACACTGCGGTCGCGAGCAGGTGCAGCGTCTGCACGCCGACCGCCGCGGACAGCGGGCCGGTGTCGGCCGCATGGCCGAGCGACGCCTTGCCGGCTGCGACCACGATCACCGCGAGCCACAGCACCGCGTGCGCGACCGGGCCTTCCGGCTTTGCCAGCGCGACGATCGCGAGCACGACGGCGCCGGCGAACGCGACGCTCCACGCGAAGCCCGTGTGCGTCTGCGCGAGCATGACGGGAATCGCGGCGAACGCGCCGCCGAGCCCCGCGCCGCTCATCGACGCGGCCTCGTACACCAGCCAGCCGAGATCGGCGAGCACCAGCGCCAGCGCCGCCGCGACCAGCGAATGTTGCGCGCGCAGCCATGCAGGATGCGCCGGCGCGACGACCGGCCGCGCACCGTCCTTGCCGAGCCACGCCTTCAGCAGCGCCGAGCCGACGGCCATCGCGAACGTCGCATCCATCAGCGCCGCCAGCGCGACCTGCCCGATCCACAAGCTGTCGATCCTCATCGCGCGCGCCCTCCGGAGAACGGCCGGCCTGCGGCGCGGCGGCAAGTGGAACGACAGCGGGAAAATGGCAACGGCACGGTAGCGAACGTCATCGATGAATCCGGAAACGGGAGAAATGACTGGATCTGCGGCGGAGGCGGCGCCGCGCGACCCGCGAGTGTACGGTCTTCGATGGTCAAAGCGCACGCCGGTTCACACGATCCATGCGCAAAGCGCGTCAAATTGTCGCAAGTCGCAAACAGGCAGGAACCGATGTCCTTTTGCCAAATAGCCGTCATTACCCATCGATGATAGAATGCCGCGTCGCAGCAGCCCGGCTGTCCTGCCGTCCATGCGCCGAGCCGATCGTAGCCCGGACAGGTCCCCGACGAATAAACATGGAGTCTCGTGTGTCTTCAAGACGCCTCTTCCGTCCGTTGCTTGCCGTTCTCCTGATCGGTGGCGCGGGCCTTATGAGCGCTGCCCAAGCGCAGACCAAGCCCACGGAGCAAGCGCACGCCCAGCAGGCGCCGCTCAAGGCACCCGACACGATGGCCGAGCGCGTGCGCGGCTGTACCGCATGCCATGGCGTTCACGGCCAGGGCACGGACAACGACTATTTCCCGCGGCTTGCAGGCAAGCCGGCCGAGTACCTGTACAACCAGCTCGTCAACTTCCGTGATGGCCGGCGCAAGTACCCGCCGATGAACTATCTGCTGACGTACCTGAACGACGATTACCTGAAGGAAATCGCCGAGCACTTCTCCGCCGAGCGCCCGCCGTACCCGACGCCGGCCAAGCCGACGCTGCCGGCTGCCACGCTCGCGCGCGGCAAGCAGCTCGTCACGCAAGGCGATCCGTCGCGCAAGCTGCCGGCCTGCGTGGCCTGCCACGGCGCGGGGCTGACCGGCATGCAGCCGGCGATCCCGGGCCTCGTCGGCCTGCACGCGGATTACCTGAGCGCACAGCTCGGCGCATGGCGCTCGGGCAACCGCCACGCGAAGGCACCGGATTGCATGCATGAAATCGCGTCGAAGCTGTCGGACGAAGACGTGACGGCCGTGACCGCATGGCTCGCCGCGCAACCGGCGCCCGCCAACCCCGTGCCGGCCCCGGCGCGTTCGATGAAGACTCCGCTCGCCTGCGGCAGCGAACCGCAATAAGGCAAGGGAGACAGACACAATGAAACGCAAGTCCCTGTTTGCACTCTCGGCCGTCGCGATCGTCGCGGCTGCCGCCCTCGTGCCGGTCCTGTGGCCGGGCAACGACACGCTGCACGGCAACGCCGCCGTCGCGGCCACGCCGGCCGACCAGGCCGCGCTGATCAAGAAGGGCGAATACCTCGCGCGCGTCGGCGACTGTATCGCGTGCCACACCGTGCGCGGCGGCAAGTCGTTCGCGGGCGGCCTGCCGATGGCGACGCCGTTCGGCACGATGTACACGCCGAACATCACGCCGGACGACAAGGACGGCATCGGCAAGTGGACGTCGGACGACTTCTACCGCGCGATGCACACCGGCCGTTCGAAAGATGGCAGCCTGCTCTACCCTGGCTTCCCGTTCGCGAGCTACACGAAGGTCACGCGCGCCGACTCGGACGCGATCTACGCGTACCTGCGTTCGGTCCCGCCGGTCTCGGTGCCGAGCCGTCCGCATGAACTGAAGTTCCCGTTCAACAACCGCAACCTGCTGATCGGCTGGCGCACGCTGTTCTTCAAGGAAGGCGAATACAAGCCGGATCCGACCAAGTCGGTCGAATGGAACCGCGGCGCGTACCTTGTCGAAGGCCTCGGCCACTGCTCGATGTGCCACACGTCGATCAACATGATGGGCGGCCCGGTGAATTCGGCGGCGTTCGCAGGCGGCCTGATCCCGCTGCAGAACTGGTATGCGCCGTCGCTGACGAACGACAAGGAACTCGGCCTCGGCGACTGGCACGTGCAGGAGCTATCGGACCTGCTGCAGGCCGGCGTGTCGAACAAGGGCGCGGTGTTCGGCCCGATGGCCGACGTCGTGCACAACAGCCTGCAGTACATGAGCGACGAGGATACGCGCGCGATGTCGACGTACCTGAAGTCGATCCCGCAGAAGGCTGAAGCGCCGAAGAACATGCAGTACGAGCCGTCGAAGCAATTCGGCAACGCGCTGTTCGACCAGGGCAAGAAGATCTACGCGGACAACTGCGCGACCTGCCACGCCGAAACCGGCGCGGGCAAGCCGCCGGCGTATCCGCCGCTCGCGGGCAACCATTCGATCGTGATGGAATCGGCGGTCAACCCGATCCGCATGGTGCTGAATGGCGGCTATCCGCCGAGCACGTTCAAGAATCCGCGTCCGTACGGGATGCCGCCGTTCGCGCAGTCGCTGTCGAACCAGGAAGTCGCGGCGGTCGTCACGTATATCCGGATGTCGTGGGGCAACAACGGTACGCCGATCTCGCCGCAACAGGTGAGCGACCTGCGTTCCGCGCCGCTTGACTAAATAACGCGCGACACACACGGGGGCGCGGCTGCGGGAAACCGCAGCCGCGCCCCTTTGCTTTTTGCGACGCCGTTCCCCGCGCGGGCCGCGCGAGGCGTCGCCGATCATAAAACTCAAGAGTGGTATCTATGTCTTTCGAATCTCTCGGCTTGGCCGAACCGCTCGTCAAGGCGGTCAACGAGCTCGGCTACACGTCGCCGACTCCCATCCAGCAGCAGGCGATCCCCGCCGTCCTCGGCGGCGGCGACCTGCTCGCCGGAGCACAGACCGGCACCGGCAAGACCGCCGGCTTCACGCTGCCGATCCTGCAGCGCCTGCACACGTTCTACGCCGAACATCGCGGCGCGAAGCGCGCGGTGCGCGCGCTGATCCTCACGCCGACGCGCGAACTCGCTGCCCAGGTCGAGGAAAGCGTGCGTGCATACAGCAAATACCTGAAGCTGCGCTCGACCGTGATGTTCGGCGGCGTCAGCATCAATCCGCAGATCGATGCGCTCAAGCGCGGCGTTGACATCGTCGTCGCGACGCCGGGGCGTCTGCTCGACCACATGCAGCAGAAGACGATCGACCTGTCGGATCTCGACATCCTCGTGCTCGACGAAGCCGACCGGATGCTCGACATGGGCTTCATCCACGACATCAAGCGCGTGCTCGCGAAGCTGCCGCCGCAGCGCCAGAACCTGCTGTTCTCGGCCACCTTCTCCGACGAGATCAAGTCGCTCGCCGACAGCCTGCTCGATTCGCCGGCACTTATCGAGGTCGCGCGTCGCAACACCACCGCCGAAAGCGTCGCGCAGAAGATCCACCCGGTCGACCGCGACCGCAAGCGCGAACTGCTCACGCACCTGATCCGCGAACACAACTGGTTCCAGGTGCTCGTGTTCACACGCACCAAGCACGGCGCGAACCGGCTCGCGGAGCAGCTGACGAAGGACGGCATCAGCGCGATGGCGATCCACGGCAACAAGAGCCAGTCGGCCCGCACGCGCGCGCTCGCGGAATTCAAGAACAGCACGCTGCAGGTGCTCGTCGCGACCGACATCGCCGCGCGCGGGATCGACATCGACCAGCTGCCGCACGTCGTCAACTTCGACCTGCCGAACGTGCCGGAAGATTACGTGCACCGTATCGGCCGTACGGGCCGCGCGGGCGCGACGGGCGAAGCCGTGTCGCTCGTGTGCGTCGACGAGAAGCAGCTGCTGCGCGACATCGAGCGGTTGATCAAGCGCGAGATTCCGCAGGAAGTGATCGCGGGCTTCGAACCCGATCCGAACGCGAAGCCGGAACCGATCCAGCAACGCCGCGGGCAGCAACCGCGTGGCGGCCACGGCGGCGGCGGCAATCGCCAGCCTCGTGCGGGCGGCTCCGGTCAGCCGGCCGCGAAGCGCGACGGCAATGCGCAGCCGAAGGCCGCGAAGGCGGCCAAACCGCGTACGGGCGGCGGCGCGAGCGGCAACGCCAGCGGCGGTGCCCGCCCGTCAGGCGGCAACGGCGCGCGTCCCGCGAACGGCAATGCCGCGCATGCGAACCGCAACCGTTCGTCGCGCAGCGGCCAACGCGGTCACTGAAGCCGCGCGGCCGCGCGCCGCAGGTGCTCGACCTGGCGCTGCCAGCGCGCGAGCACCTCGGCGCGCACCTGCCCTTCCAGCGCGAACGTGACACCCGTCGCGAGACGCGCATAGCCAACCCGCTGCGCATCGCCGTGTGCGATCGTCGCGGCGAACCCGGCCAGTCCGCCGAAGTCCCCTTCGAGCGGCTCGATCCTCAGTTGTGCCTGAAAAAATGCGCCGTCCGCGACGAGCGTCAACGCGGCCGCGCGCCGTTGCGCCAGCGCGCGCGCCGCGCGCGATTGCGGCCAGAGTGCGAACAGCAACGTGCGCGCGTCGCGTGCATGAATTTCGCCGACGCTGAGCAGCGTCGTGCGCAGCTGACCATCGTCGGTCGCGACGATCAGCGATGCGGCGAAATCGGCATGGCGTTCGAGCGCGGTGCCGTCGAACAGCGCAACGACGGCCGGCGGCCACGCGTCGAACGTCCATTGTTCGAGCGCGTGGCGATGGGAATCGGTCATGATGGCGGCCCCGGTGAAAAGCAGACGATGATGCCGAAGCATACGCGCGCCGCGGGGCCCGCGGTGACACTCAGCGCATGAACACGTGCCGCGTGATCTTCGTCAGCGGATAGTGGACACTCGGCTGGATCTTCGCGGGGAGGTCGAGCGGTTTGAGCAGCATCTTCACGCACATGTCGGCCGACAGGTTGCGCCGCACGAGCGAGCTGATGCGCGCGGCGCGCTCGCGATTGTATTGATCGTCGCCGACCCGCTCCGGGTAGCGGATCGCGAATACGTGGCGCAGCGCGATCTCGGAATCCTCGTTCTTGATTTCCAGCACGCGGCGCATCAGCGCGCCGAGCACCGCGAGCCGGCCGTTGCCTTCGAGCTTGTTGTACTTCTTGAAGAACTTGAAGAAGTGCTTGTAGTGACGCACCTCGTCCGTGCGGATGTTGTCGGTGATTTCCTTCAGCACGGGCTCGTCCGAGCATTCGTTGATCGCGCGATAGAGCGTGGCCGTGCCCGTCTCGACGACGCAGCGCGCGACCATCTCGAGCGCGCGGGTCTTCTCGAACGCTTCGACCGAGCACGTCTTCGAATATTCGGCGAAGAAATTCGCGAACGCGGTATCCCAGTCGAACTCGGGCCACACATGTGCGATGTACGCCTTCAGCGCGCGCCCGTGCTGCAGTTCCTCGTGCTCCCACGCATTGTTGAGCCACGCGGACACTTCCGGATCGTCGTTGAAGAATTCGCTCAGGTTGCTCGTGTAGAGATCCGAGCCGCTTTCGATGAACGACGACGCGCACAGCAACAGCAGCAGGTCCTCGTTCGCGGCCGCGCGCTGACGATCGATCCGGTTCAGGTCGATGTCCTCGATACGCCACGGCATGACATGCGTCGTTTCAGTAGGCATGGTGGTGCGCTCCCAGTCGTCGCACGGCCGGCCGGCCCGATCTTCGGCACAGGCCCGGCGCGCCCGCAGGCGACGTTTTGCTTGCATTTTTAGTGAGTTGGTCCGGCCGAACCATCCTGGCATCTTAGCCGGACTTTTATGTTCGTGCTTCAGAGCACTGACCATACCCGATGGGCGCAGTTCCGCCGCGTATGTTGCGGTTCGTTAGATGAGTTGTTCGAACCGGTTGCGCACGTTCGACGAGATGCGCCGCGCAAAGCAAAACGGGCGGCCCTCCGGCCGCCCGTCGAGCGCGACACTGGAAGCGTTCCGTCAGAAACCGGCCGCGAGACCGTCGCGACGGCCGTCGCTCGCGGCCACGTAGCCGCGCTCGGGATCGTCGCGGTCAAGGCGCCACACGAACTGCCCCGAGCCGAAATCCATGTAAGGATCGTCGATCGACTTGATCGTGTGACCGCGCGCGGCGAGCGCGTCGACCGTGTCGCGATTCATCGTCGATTCGACATCGAGCGTGAAGTCGCGATTGACCTTCCAGCGCGGCGCGTCGCACGCGGCCTGAGGCTGCTGCCGGTAGCCGAGCATTCGCACGACGGTCTGCAGATGGCCCTGCGGCTGCATGTCGCCGCCCATCACGCCGAAGCTCATCACGGCCTCGGTGCGGCCGTCGACATCCTCGGTGACGAACGCCGGAATGATCGTATGGAACGGCCGCTTGCCGCCCGCGACGACGTTCGGCGACGCCGGGTCCATCGAGAAGCCGTGCCCGCGGTTCTGCAACGCAATGCCCGTATCCGGCACGACGAGCCCCGAACCGAAACCCATGTAGTTCGACTGAATGAAGCTCACCATCATCCCGCGCTCGTCGGCCGCCGACAGATAGATCGTGCCGCCAGAATGTGGCCGGCCCGCAGCGAAGTGCGTCGCGCGTGCGCGATCGATCAGCTTCGCGCGTTCCGCGAGATACGCGTCGTCGAGCATCTGCGCGGGCGTCACGTCCATCGCGCGCGGATCGGCGACGTAGCGATAGACGTCCGCAAACGCGAGCTTCATCGCCTCGATCTGCAGGTGCTGCGAGTCGGCCGAATCGACCGGCCACTCGGCCACGCCCGCATGCTCGGCGATCCCGAGCGCGATCAGCGCGGCGATGCCCTGCCCGTTCGGCGGATTCTCGTGAATGGTGTGCCGGCCGAAGCGCTTGCCGATCGGCTCGACCCATTCCGGCCGGTACGCGCGCAGGTCGGCCTCGGTCAGCGCGCCGCCGCCTTCGCGCGCGAATGCCGCGATCTGCCCGGCGAGCGCGCCCTCGTAGAACGCGCGCGGACCGTCGTTCGCGAGGGTGCGCAGCGTCCGCGCGTGATCCGGCAGGCACATGCGCTCGCCGACGAGCGGCGCGCGCCCGCGCGGCATGAAGGTGTCAGCGAAGCCCGGCAGCCCCTGCAGCTCGGGCACTGCGGCCGCCCACTTGTGCGCGACGATCGGCGACACCGAATAGCCGCGCTCGGCGATCTCGATCGCCGGCTCGAGCAGGTCCGCGAACGGCAGCGAACCGAACTTCGCGTGCAGCGCTTCCCAGCCCGCGATCACGCCCGGCACCGTGACGGTGTCCCAGCCGCGCGTCGGCTTGTTCGCGATGCCGCGCGCGTTTGCGCCGTGGCGCCGGCGGAAGTAGTCCGGGTTCCACGCAGCCGGCGCGACGCCCGACGCATTCAGCCCGGACAGCCGCTCACCGTCCCACACGAGCGCGAACGCATCGCCGCCGAGCCCGCACGACACCGGCTCGACCACCGTGATCGCGGCGGCCGCGGCCAGCGCCGCATCGACGGCATTGCCGCCCTTCCACAGCATCCGCAGCCCGGCCTGCGCCGCGAGCGGGTGCGACGTCGACACGACGTTGCGCGCGAACACCGGAATGCGGGTCGTCGGATACGGGTTGTGCCAGTTGAAGCCAGTCATCGGTTCCACCTCGTCGAAAGCTCAATGAACGCGCCAGACGCACGACCGGCGCGCGCGGACGGTCCGCCATTGCAGCGCGATCCGCGCGATCGCGCAAATTCATTTGTGACATGAATCCATGTACTTTCCGCATGAATTCCGGACGGTGATGCGCCGCAAGCCGGTCGAACGCCCTTCCCGCCCTTACAATAGCCGCTCCGCTTCACGACCTGACCGCCGAGCCATGACCCGAGATCCCCGCCTCACCCTCAACGCGCGCCAGCAGGAACTGCTCGAATGGGTGCAGCGCGACGGCTTCGTGACCGTCGACGATCTCGCCGCCCACTTCGCGGTCACGCCGCAGACGATCCGCCGCGACGTGAACTGGCTCGCCGACCTGAACCTGCTGCGCCGCTACCACGGCGGCGCGAGCCTGCCGACCAGCTCGGAGAACGTGTCGTACACCGCGCGCCAGCGGATGTTCCACGACGAGAAGCGGCGCATTGCGGCGCTCGCCGCGTCGCACATCCCCGACCAGGCATCGCTGTTCATCAATCTCGGCACGACGACCGAGGAAGTCGCCCGCGCGCTGAATCGCCATCACGGCCTGCACGTGATCACGAACAACCTGAACGTCGCGTCGATGATGAGCGGCTACCCCGATTGCGAGGTGCTGATCACGGGCGGCATCGTGCGGCCGTGGGACAAGGGCATCGTCGGCGAACTCGCGATCGACTTCATCCGCCAGTTCAAGGTCGACTACGCGATCATCGGCACGTCGGCGATCGAGGCCGACGGCACGCTGCGCGACTTCGACACGCGCGAGGTGCGCGTGGCGGAGGCGATCATGCAGCATGCGCGCACGGTCTATCTCGTCGCCGATCACTCGAAGGTCGGCCGCCCGGCGCTGGTGCGCCAGGGACACCTGAGCCAGGTGCATGCGCTCTTCACCGACAAGCCGCTGCCACCCGAGATGGCCGACGCGGTGGCGAACGCCGGCACCCAGGTGTACGTCGCGGAATGATGCTTGCGTTGCTGCACCGCACCCAAAACTTCAAGTGAAATCAAGAAGTTGGCGCGCCGACTGAACCGCTTGCGGTACATCTGCCTGTCAAACTGAAAATTAACGGGGCACGATTTGTCGTTGCCCGCGCGTTCGACTAGACTCCAGTTCCCCGGCCCGTTCGCCCGTTACGCCCGTGCCAAGGCGTGTGCGAATCCCAAGGCCGGCGAATACAGCTTTCCCCCCAAGCCATACCCCGTGGGGTATCGCGCACCGGTGTTCGCGCCGGTCGCGCGGGCAGACCGATTGCCATGGAGAGAACGATGCTGAGTCCGCATGAATTCGCCACGCTACTGCTTGTGAAGGACGCCCCTGACCAGGGCGACATGGATCGGGACGAACTCGACGCGCTGCTCGAACAGCAGCTCGTACGGCTGGAAGGGCTGGGATCGGGACGCAAATACTGCGTGACCGAGACCGGCGACGCCGCACTGCGATCCATCAAATACCGCTATTCGTGAAGCCCCGCTGTTCCTGACCTGAGCGCGCCGGCCGGATTTCCGGCCGCGCCGCTTTTCCGGTTTTCCCGCCTCCCGCAGCTTTTCCGCGTCAGCCGCCGCGCAGCGTCGGATCGACCGCGGCCCGCCAGCTGACGGCCTGCGCGCGTGCGCCGTTGAAATACGCGATCCATCCGGCCCGCCCCGCCGCGTCGGGTGCCGCATAGTGCGCCGAAAGTTCGTTTACGAACGCGCAATAATTCGCCTGCGTCAGCCCGCGATACCGCTTCGCCACGTACGCGTCATACAGCGTCGAATAGACCGGCTGCGCGTCCGCGCCCCAGTCGCGCGCGGTGCCGCCGCACGACGTCTGCAGGTCGACGAACGACGGCGCGCGCCAGTTTCCGGCCAGCGGCGGCATACCGGCGCTGCACCCTGCCAGAACGACGGCGCACGCACCGGCCCACATCCCAATACGCATGATTCACCTCGCGAAACGGTCGATTCCGCCAGTATCGTCCGGGATCGCGCCGCGCGCTACTGGCCCCGCTTTTTCGAACTTTACTTTTTCGATTTCGTTCGTTAAATTTCGAATTCGAACATTTCGTGTTCGCCAATTTCCATCAGACGATAAGGACAGCAGGTGACCCAACCGAATCGCTACGATCTGCTCGTCGTCGGCGGCGGCATCAACGGCGCGGGCATCGCGCGCGATGCGGCCGGCCGCGGCCTGTCGGTTTTGCTCTGCGAGCAGGACGACCTCGCGTCGCACACGTCGTCGTCCAGCACGAAGCTGATTCACGGCGGCCTGCGCTACCTCGAATACAACGAATTCGGCCTCGTGCGCAAAGCGCTGCAGGAGCGTGAAACGCTGCTGCGCGCGGCGCCGCACATCATGTGGCCGCTGCGCTTCGTGATGCCGCACATGCCGAACCTGCGGCCGGCCTGGCTGATCCGCATCGGCCTGTTCCTCTACGATCACCTCGCGAAACGCGAACTGCTGCCCGGCTCGCGCGGCATCGACATGCGCCGCCATGCGGCCGGCGCACCGCTCATCGACTCGATCAAGCGCGGCTTCGTGTATTCGGACGGCTGGGTCGACGACGCACGTCTCGTCGTGCTGAATGCGCTCGATGCGAAGGAGCGCGGCGCCGAGATCCTGACGCGCACGAAGCTCGTGTCGGCGGAACGCCGAGGCGACGAATGGGAAGCACGGCTGCGGCACGCGGACGGCTCGATCCGCGTCGTGCATGCGCGCGCGGTCGCGAACGCGGCCGGCCCGTGGGTCGGCGAGGTGCTGCACGGCGCGCTCGGCCGCGGCGCGCAACACAGCGTGCGGCTCGTGAAGGGCAGCCACATCATCACGCGCCGCCTGTTCGATCACGATCACGCATACATCTTCCAGAACCCGGACAAGCGGATCATCTTCGCGATTCCGTACGAGCACGACTTCACGCTGATCGGCACGACCGACGTCGAATACACGAACGATCCCGCGAAGGTCGCGATCGATCGCGACGAGACGCAGTATCTGTGCGATTCGATCAACCGCTACTTCAAGCGCAAGATCTCGCCCGCCGACGTGCACTGGACCTATTCGGGCGTGCGCCCGCTGCTCGAGGACGAAAACGCCGCGAACGCGTCGGCCGTCACGCGCGACTACCGCCTCGAGATGGATGACGGTGCCGGCGCGCCGCTGCTGTCGGTGTTCGGCGGCAAGATCACGACCTTCCGCAAGCTCGCGGAAGAGGCCGGCGACCTGCTGTGCCGCGCGCTCGGCCGCGACGCGAAAACCTGGACGGCCGGCGCGCCGCTGCCCGGCGGCGACATCGCGAACGCGAAGTTCGACGTGTTCGCCGACGCGTTCGCGAAACGCCACCCGTGGCTGCCCGCCGCGCTCGCGCGCCGCTATGCGCGCGCGTACGGCACGCGCGCGGAACGCGTGGTCGACGGCGCGACATCGCTCGCCGAGCTCGGCGCCGAAATCGCGCCGGGCATCCACGACGCCGAACTGCGCTACCTGCGCGACGTCGAATGGGCGACCTGCGCGCAGGACGTGCTGTGGCGCCGCTCGAAGCTCGGGCTGCACGCAGCGCCCGGCACGCTCGACGCGGTGACGGCCGCGGTCGACGCGTGGTTCGCCGCCGCGCACGCGCCGCACGCGTGATTCGTTTGCAGTAGCAGTTGCTTGACCGACGTTGATTCACCGACGCGCCGCGTAACATGCGGCGCGCATCACAACTACGCCAATCCACGGATGGAGATGAGAGACATGCAGGATCAGTACATCCTCGCGCTTGACCAGGGCACGACGAGCTCCCGCGCGATGCTGTTCGACCGCCAGGGCAACATCGTATCGATCGCCCAGAAGGAATTCGAACAGATCTACCCGCAACCCGGCTGGGTCGAGCACGACCCGCAGGAAATCTGGTCGACGCAAGCGGGCGTCGCCGCCGAAGCGGTCACGCGCACGGGCCTGAACGGCACGTCGATCGCCGCGATCGGCATCACCAACCAGCGCGAAACGACGATCGTCTGGGATCGCGAGACGGGCCAGCCCGTCTACAACGCGATCGTGTGGCAGGACCGCCGCACCGCCGACTTCTGCGATTCGCTGAAGAAGCAGGGCCTCGAGGCGAAGGTGCGCGCGAAGACCGGCCTGCCGATCGACTCGTACTTCTCCGCGACCAAGATCCGCTGGATCCTCGACAACGTGCCGGGCGCGCGCGACAAGGCGCGCCAGGGCAAGCTCGCCTTCGGCACCGTCGACAGCTGGCTCGTGTGGAACTTCACGAAGCACGAACTGCACGTGACCGACGTGACCAACGCGTCGCGCACGATGCTGTTCAACATTCATACGCGCGAGTGGGACAGCGAGCTGCTCGAGCTGCTCGACATTCCGCGCAGCATGCTGCCGGAAGTGAAGGCGTCGTCGGAAATCTACGGCCATACGAAAACCACGGTGTTCGCGTCGAAGATCCCGCTCGCCGGCATCGCCGGCGACCAGCACGCGGCGCTGTTCGGGCAGATGTGCACGACGTCGGGCATGGTGAAGAACACCTACGGCACCGGCTGCTTCCTGATGATGAACACCGGCGACAAGCCGATCGAGTCGAAGAACAACCTCGTCACGACGATCGCCTGGCAGATCGGCGACGACGTGCAGTACGCGCTTGAAGGCAGCATCTTCATCGCGGGCGCGGTCGTGCAGTGGCTGCGCGACGGCGTCGGCATCATCAAGACGGCCGCCGAGATCGAAGCGCTCGCCGCGAGCGTGCCGCACACCGACGGCGTCTATCTCGTGCCGGCGTTCGCGGGCCTCGGCGCGCCGCACTGGAATGCGCGGGCACGCGGTTCGGTGTTCGGCGTCACGCGCGGCACGACCTCCGCGCACCTTGCGCGCGCGGCGCTCGACGCGATCGCTTACCAGTCGCTCGACGTGCTGGCCGCGATGGAAGCCGACTCCGGCATCAGCATCGGCGAGCTGCGCGTCGACGGCGGCGCGAGCGCGAACAACCTGTTGATGCAGTTCCAGGCCGACCTGCTCGGCGTCGACGCGGTGCGTCCGCAGATCACCGAGACGACCGCGCTCGGCGCGGCCTATCTCGCGGGCCTCGCGATCGGCTACTGGAAGAACCTCGACGAAGTGCGCAGCCAGTGGCAGCTCGATCGCCGCTTTTCGCCGTCGATGCCGAAGGAGCAGGTCGAACGCTGCATGGCCGGCTGGCAACGCGCGGTGCGCGCCGCCAAGGCGTGGGCCGACGACACGCAGTAACCCGCAGAAACCAGAAGCAATCCGAACGAAATAGAACAACACCGGCGGACCGCGCGGCGCGCGAGTCCGCCGTCATCTATGAGAGACAACATGTCACCTTATATTGCTGAATTCATCGGCACCGCGATCCTCGTGCTGCTCGGCAACGGCGCGGTCGCGAACGTGCTGCTTGCGAAGACCAAGGGCAAAGGCGCGGACCTCATCGTGATCGTGATGGGCTGGGCGATGGCGGTGTTCGTCGCCGTCTACGTGACCGCGTCGTTCAGCGGCGCGCACCTGAACCCGATCGTCACGATCAGCCTCGCGCTCGCGGGCAAGTTCGCGTGGTCGAAGGTCGGCGGCTACATCGCCGCGCAGATGCTCGGCGGAATGGCCGGCGCGCTGCTCGTGTGGCTCGCGTATCGCCAGCACTTCGCGAAGGAAGTCGACGCCGACCTGAAGCTCGCCGTGTTCTGCACGGCGCCCGCGATCCGCAGCACCACGCACAACGTGCTGACCGAAGCGATCTGCACGTTCGTGCTGATTCTCGGCGTGCTGTATCTCGCGTCGCCGCAGGTCGGCCTCGGCGCGCTCGACGCGCTGCCCGTCGGCCTGCTCGTGCTCGGCATCGGCATCTCGCTCGGCGGCCCGACCGGCTATGCGATGAGCCCGGCGCGCGACCTGTCGCCGCGCCTGATGCATGCGCTGTTGCCGATCCCCGGCAAGCGCGACAGCGATTGGCGCTACGCATGGGTGCCGGTCGTCGGGCCGCTGCTCGGCGGCGCCGCGGCGGCCGGCCTGTATCTGCGTCTGCACGCGATGGCCTGAGCGCGGTTTCATTCGAGCTTGAGCGCGCGGCCGCGGCCGCCGCGCGCTCACCCCCTCCATCCTCTGCTTCCCCGGCCACCACTGCGCCGGCACCGCACACCGCCGCTAGCGACCGCCCGCGGCCGACACCAGCGACTTCGGTTTCACGCTCGCGTCCGCGAGCACTTCCGGCGCCACGTCGATCCCGCCTCGACCAGCATGCGCAATGCGCAGTTCCTCCCGGCATCCAGCCCAAAGGGTGGCGCGGCGCAACCGCGAAAGCACGTATCATGGCGAGATGCTCGGCGTCGCCGACACCCCGCTTCTTCACCATCATGCTCGATCACCTTATCTGCGACTGCGACGGCGTCCTCGTCGACAGCGAAGTCATTGCCGACCGCGTGCTGTTCGAAACGCTGTCCGCCACCTTCCCTCACCTCGATTTCGAAGACGCCGCGAAGTCCGCGTTCGGCCAGCAGACGTCGCGCTTTCTCGCCGGGCTCGAAGCGCACTTCGGCATCCGGATGCCCGAGAACTTCATCGAGACCGTCGAGCGCAACATCGAGACCGGCCTCGCCCAATCGCTCGCGCCGATCACCGGCGTGCGCGACGCGCTGTTGAAGGTCGGCCTGCCGGCCGCGGTGGTATCGAACAGCCGGCTCGCGCGCGTGCGCAGCTCGCTGAAGCGCGCGTCGCTCACCGAAATCTTCGGCGATCGCGTGTTCAGCTCCGAGCAGGTCGCGCGACCGAAACCCTACCCGGACGTGTACCTGCACGCCGCGCAGACGCTCGGCGTCGCGCCGGCGCGCTGCATCGTCGTCGAGGACAGCGTGTCGGGCCTGAACGCCGCGCGCGCGGCGGGCATGAAGACGATCGCTTTCGTCGGCGCGAGCCACATCCCCGACAACTACGCGGATGCGCTGCGCGCGATGGGCATCACGCGAATCATGCGAAGGATGGATGAACTGCCGGCGCTCGTCGCGGCCGGCCTGCGCGGCGAATTCGGCGACGTGCAGTCCTGACGGACGGCCGCGCCGAACCGGAGCGACCGGCGTGCGGCGCGATGCGCACGCCGTATCGCGGGCGCATCGGCGCGCCCGCTCGAGCGGCACTCAGGCCGGTTCGCAGCAGCGCTCGCGGGCAGCTGCCAGCGCCTGCCGGAACTCGACCAGTTCCGCGATCGTCAGCATGGGCAGCCCGTGGCGACGCGCGAAATGCTCGACGTCGTCGCCGCGCGTCATCGTGCCGTCCGGATTCATCAGCTCGCACAGCACGCCCGCCGGCTTCAGGCCGGCGAGGATCGACAGGTCGACCGTCCCTTCGGTGTGGCCGCGGCGCGCCAGCACGCCGCCCGGTTGCGCACGCAACGGAAACACGTGGCCAGGCCGCACGATGTCGTACGGCTTCGCATCGTCGGCGATCGCAGCGCGGATCGTCGTCACGCGGTCGGCCGCGGACACGCCGGTATGCACGCCTTCGCGCGCCTCGATCGACACGGTGAACGCGGTGCCGTTGCGGCTCTCGTTGGTCTGCACCATCGGCGGCAGCTCGAGCGCGCGAACCTTGTCGTCGGTCAGGCACAGGCACACGATGCCGCTGCACTCGCGGATCAGGAGCGCCATCGTCTCGGGCGTGATGCGCTCGGCGGCGACGATCAGGTCGGCCTCGTTTTCACGGTCGTGGTCGTCCTGCAACACGACCGCGCGGCCCGCGCGCAACGCGTCGAGCGCGGCGGCGATGCGCGGCGGCACCGGTTCGGAATCGAGCAACGGGAGATCAGCAAAGGCGTCGGCGGGTGCCGACGAAACGGACATGAAGGACATGTGAAACGCTCCTCGCAATTACGATTTGGGCGAAAAACGTTTCAGGGCATTGCAAACAGACAGAACGACAACCCGCTTCGCACGCATGGCAAAGCGGCCCTGACGGACATGACTATCTGCACATCTTCTCTCATCCGGACTATGACCGTCGGCTCTGGCATTCGACCAGATCTGCTGACCCCGCGCGGATGCGCGGGCGCTCGCGGGCTCGCCAGCTTTCGCCAGCCTACCGCCGGTGGGGAATTTCGCCCCGCCCTGAAGACGCACTGATTACCGGCCGGGGTCTACCCGTGACCGGCGGGCCAAGCATACATCAGCTGCGCGCACCGCGCAGCGCACCACACGTAAAACCTTACTGACGACTCTGTCTAACGGCATCGTCCGAACGGCCGGTGCGCGGCGTCGGGCACGAGCCAGCGCGGCGGCACCTCGGGGCTCACCGTCACGCGGAACGCGCGCGCCTCGCTGTCGCCGGGATTGCGCAGGCTGTACGGCTGATCGGCGTCGAACACGATCGCATCGCCGGTCGCGAGCAACTGTCGCCGATCGTGCACGCTGACTTCGAGCGTGCCCTCGCTGACGACCAGGTTGACCGTCGTGCCGGGCGCACGGCGCGTGCCGGGTTCCGTGTGCAGCGGCGCGATCCGCAGCTCGTGGAATTCGGCCGCGGCAGGTTCGCCTTCCGGATACAGCGCGCGCGCCGAGAAGCGGCCGTTCGAGCTGACGACGCGCGCCGCGCGTTCGGCCGCCAGGTGCTCGAAGCCGTTCACCGCGTGGCGCCGCAGGAATGCGGCGACCGATACCTTCAGCGCCGCGGCGATCTTGCAGAGCACCTTGATCGACGGCACGCTGCGCGCGGATTCGATCTGCGCGAGCATCGCGCGCGACACGCCGGACAGCCGCGCGAGCGCATCGAGCGACAACTGCCGCTCGGCGCGCAGGCGCGCGAGATTCACACCGACGACCTGCTCCAGGACATCGAGCGACGCGGACGTCCGCGCGTCGGCGGCATTGCCGGACTCGAAGGAAGACACGTCGCGCACCAGCGCCAGGGGTGAAGACATAGCATGGCCTCCGGGCCGCCACGCGGCCCTGCGAATGGGGTAAGCCGGAATCGGATTGCGCCACGAACGGCGCGTATCGAGACGCTATCACCGGGCCCCGACCCGGCAAACGAAGTTATCTTCACACCGTTATCAGGATCGCGGAGGAATGCGTTTCTCGCGAACCTTTTCCTGTCGCCATGGCGTCGGCGGCACCGCTCAATGCGCGGCCGGTGCCGCACCGCGCGCCGGTGCGCGCGCATCGAGCCGCATCGCGAGCCACGTGACGACGAGCGCCGCGAACGTCACCGCGACGGCGACCCACGGCAACGCGTCGAGCGCGAAGCCGTGCGTCAGCGCGAGGCCGCCGAGCCACGCGCCGCCCGCATTGCCGACGTTGAACGCGCCGATGTTCAGCGTCGACGCGAGATGCGGCGCGCTCGCGGCCTTCTCGACCACGCGCGCCTGCAGCGGCGGCACCGTCGCGAACGCGGCGATCCCCCAGACGAACACGGTCACCGCGGCCGCGACCGGCAGGTGGCTCGTCTTCGCGAACACGGCCATCACGGCCATCAGCGCGACCAGGATCGCGATCAGCGACGGCATCAGCGCGCGGTCGGCCAGCCTGCCGCCGAGCGTATTGCCGACCGTCAAACCCGCGCCGAACAGCACGAGGATCAATGCGACCGCACGCGGCGAATAACCGGTGACGGTTTCGAGGATCGGCGCGATGTACGTGAACACGACGAACACGCCGCCGAAGCCGAGCACGGTCATCAGAAGTGCGAGCCAGACCTGCGGCTCCTTCAGCACGCGCACCTCATGGCCGAGGCCGACGGGCCCGCTGTCGTGGCGGTTCGGCACGAGCAACGCGACGCCGCCGAGCGACAGCACGCCGAGCGCGGCGACGATCCAGAACGACGCGCGCCAGCCGAGCAACTGGCCGACGAACGTGCCGAACGGCACCCCGAGCACGTTCGACAGCGTGAGGCCGGTGAACATCAGCGCGATCGCGCTCGCGCGTTTGTCTGCCGGCACGAGCGACGCGGCCACCACCGCGCCGATGCCGAAGAACGAGCCGTGCGCGAACGACGTGACGACGCGCGCGACCATCAGCATCGCGTAGCCGGACGCGGTCGCGCACAGCACGTTGCCGACGATGAAGATCGCCATCAGCAGCTGCAGCGCGGCCTTGCGCGGCATGCGGCTCGTGAGCACCGCGAGCAGCGGCGCGCCGACCGCGACGCCGAGCGCATAGCCCGTGACCAGCAGGCCGGCCGACGGCAGCGACACGGCGAGGTCGTGCGCGACTTCGGGCAGGAGTCCCATGATGATGAATTCAGTGGTGCCGATGGCGAAGGCGCTGATCGCAAGCGCCAGGAGCGGAATGGGCATGACGTTCTCCGAAAAGGCGGCGGACGCGCAATCCGGTCCGTACCGCACCGCACAAAAGCGGAATGTGCGCATTGTCCCGAATACGCCTATCTTTGATAATTGGCGTGGCATTTGAACCATTTTCAAAAGATTCTGGAAAATCCAATGGATCGACTGGGCGACATCCGGCTGTTCGTCGAGGCGGCCGAACTGGGCAGCCTGTCCGCCGCGGGGCGCAAGCTGAACCTCACGCCGGCCGCCGCGAGCGCGCGCCTCGCGAAGCTCGAGGCGAAGATCGCGACGCGGTTGTTCGAACGCTCGACGCGGCAGCTGCGCCTCACCGACGAGGGCCGGCTCTACCTGAACTGCTGTCGGCAGGCGCTGCAGGCGCTCGATGACGCGCACGCGCTGCTGCAGGAAGGCCGCAACGTGGTGGCCGGCAAGGTGCGGCTGTCGTCGACGTCCGATTTCGGCCGCAATCAGCTGCTCGACTGGCTCGACGAATTCACCACGCTGCATCCGGGCGTCACGTTCTCGCTGACGGCATCCGATTCGTCGTCGAACCTGTGGCAGGACGAGATCGACCTCGCGATCCGCTTCGCCGCCCCGCCCGACGGCGCGCTGATCGCACGCCGGCTCGCCGCGAACCGGCGCGTGCTGTGCGCGGCGCCGTCGTTCGTCGAGCGCCACGGCGTGCCGGCCGACCCGCATGATCTGGCCCGCTTTCCCTGCAACGTGATCACGATCGCGTCGGGCCCGATGAACACGTGGCGCTTCACGCGCGGCGACGAGGTGCAGACCTACACCGTGCCCGTGTCGACAGCGTTCGAAACCAACGACGGCGGCCTCACCCGCGAATGGACGCTGCGCGGCCACGGCATCGCGCTGAAGTCGCTGTGGGACATCGCCGACGACGTGCGCGCCGGCCGGCTGCGCGTGCTGCTGCCCGACTGGCGGCACCAGGACGCGCCGCTGCATGCCCTCTATCACGGCAAGCGGTACATGGCGCCACGCGTGCGCGTGCTGCTCGACTTCCTCGCCGAACGCTTCGCGCGCGAGGAGGCGGCGCTCGACGACCTGCTGAACGCATGCCGCTGATGGCTGCCGAGGTTGCCGGTTCGCCATATCGGGGTCGGAGCGCCATGGCGGCGTCGCGCGGCTGCAACCCGCCACCCGTCCTGGACAGCGCGTAAAGCTATAATGGAAAGCTTTCCCGACGGCTTTTCACGCGTTCGCGCGTATTCGCGAAAGGCGCGCTCGATGCGCGCCGCGGCCCGGCCCGCCACGCGGCGCCGGCACGAGCCGCTGCACCGGCAGCAGCCGTCCCGATTCACCCTTGACGACGCCCCCAGGTCAACCACTGCGAACGGCGAATCCCCATGACCAAGAAAGTTTACGTAAAGACCTTCGGCTGCCAGATGAACGAGTACGACTCGGACAAGATGGTGGACGTGCTCAATGCGGCCGAAGGCCTCGAAAAGACCGATACCCCGGAAGACGCGGACATCATCCTGTTCAACACGTGCTCGGTGCGTGAGAAGGCGCAGGAAAAGGTGTTCTCCGACCTCGGCCGCGTGCGCGAGCTGAAGGAAGCGAAGCCGGGCCTGCTGATCGGCGTCGGCGGCTGCGTCGCCAGCCAGGAAGGTGCGTCGATCGTGTCGCGCGCCCCGTACGTCGACCTCGTGTTCGGCCCGCAGACCTTGCACCGCCTGCCGCAGATGATCGACGCGCGCCGCGAAAGCGGCCGTGCGCAGGTCGACATCACGTTCCCCGAGATCGAGAAGTTCGACCACCTGCCGCCCGCGCGCGTCGAGGGGCCGAGCGCGTTCGTGTCGATCATGGAAGGCTGCTCGAAGTACTGCAGCTACTGCGTCGTGCCGTACACGCGCGGTGACGAAGTATCGCGTCCGCTCGACGACGTGCTGACGGAAGTGGCCGGTCTCGCCGACCAGGGCGTGCGCGAAGTCACGCTGCTCGGCCAGAACGTGAACGCGTATCGCGGCGTGCTGACGGCCGGTTCGACCGAGATCGCCGATTTCGCGACGCTGATCGAATATGTCGCCGACATCCCCGGCATCGAGCGGATCCGCTACACGACGTCGCACCCGAAGGAATTCACGCAGCGCCTGATCGACACCTACGCGAAGGTGCCGAAGCTCGTGAGCCACCTGCACCTGCCGGTCCAGCACGGCTCCGACCGCATCCTGATGGCGATGAAGCGCGGCTACACCGTGCTCGAATACAAGTCGGTGATCCGCAAGCTGCGCGCGATCCGCCCGGACCTGTCGCTGTCGACCGACATGATCGTCGGCTTCCCCGGCGAGACCGACGAAGATTTCGACAAGATGATGGCGCTCGTGCACGAGATGAGCTACGACACCAGCTTCTCGTTCATCTACAGCCCGCGCCCCGGCACGCCGGCCGCGAACCTGCACGACGACACGCCGCGCGAAGTCAAGCTCAAACGCCTGCAACATCTGCAGGCGACCATCGAGGAAAACGTCGCGCGCATCAGCCAGTCGATGGTCGGGAAAGTCGAGCGGATTCTCGTCGAGGGGCCGTCGCGCAAGGATCCGAACGAACTGTCGGGCCGCACCGAGAACAACCGGGTCGTGAATTTCCCGGCGCCGCTCGCGTCGCACCCGCGCCTGATCGGCCAGATGATCGACGTGAAGATCAACCATGCGTACCCGCACTCGCTGCGCGGCGAGCTCCTGCTCGTGAGCGACGACGCGAGCGCGGCCACCCACTGACCGACTGACGTTCAACAGGAGCCCGACGCTACTTTGAAGACCGTCCAAGCACTGGAATTCACCGCGCCGCGCGACGACAACGCGCGCCTCGCCAACCTCTGCGGCCCGCTCGACGAGAACCTGCGGCAGATCGAACAGGCGCTCGACGTCACGCTCGCGCGGCGCGGCCACCGGATCACGATCCGCGGGCGCGGCGCGAAGCTTGCGCTCGCAGCGCTCGAGAACTTCTACAACCGCGCGCGCGATCCGCTGTCGGTCGACGACATCCAGCTTGCGCTGGTCGAAGTGCGCCACACGTCCGGCAACGGCCGCCAAGACACGATCGACGTGCGTTTTCGCGGCGACCCCGACCATCCGTTCGACGATCCCGTCGTGCAGCTCGACGCGGACACGCCGGACGAAGAGCCCGCGCCGAAGCTCTATACGCGGCGCGCCGACCTGCGCGGCCGCACGCCCGCGCAGCGCGAATACCTGAAGCAGATCCTGTCGCACGACGTGACGTTCGGCATCGGGCCGGCCGGCACCGGCAAGACCTACCTCGCGGTCGCGTGCGCGGTCGACGCGCTGGAGCGCGACCAGGTCAAGCGCATCGTGCTGACGCGCCCGGCCGTCGAGGCCGGCGAGCGACTCGGCTTCCTGCCGGGCGATCTCGCGCAGAAGGTCGATCCGTACCTGCGGCCGCTGTACGACGCGCTGTACGACCTGCTCGGCTTCGACAAGACCGCGAAGATGTTCGAGCGCCAGATGATCGAGATCGCGCCGCTCGCGTACATGCGCGGCCGCACGCTGAACCACGCGTTCATCATCCTCGACGAAGCGCAGAACACGACCCCCGAGCAGATGAAGATGTTCCTCACGCGAATCGGCTTCGGCTCGAAGGCCGTCGTCACCGGCGACACGAGCCAGGTCGACCTGCCGCGCGGGCACAAGAGCGGCCTCGTCGAGGCGCAGCAGGTGCTCGGCGGCGTGCGCGGCATCGCGCTCACGCGCTTCACGAGCGCCGACGTCGTGCGGCATCCGCTCGTCGCCCGCATCGTCGAGGCATACGACGACTTCCACGCGCAGCACAAGGACGCATGACGAGCCGGCGGCGCCCGTGCGCCGCACCGGCCGACGGCCCGGCCGCCCGACGGCGCGCCGGGCTTTTTTTCGCCTGCGCGCGGCCGGTTCGAATTCGGGCGCGATCGGCCGTTTGGTGTATCCTCAACGCGTTCCAATCGCCGCACCCGTCATGAAATCTTCCCGTTCTCGCAAGTCCGGGCGCGACCAGTCCGCCGCGCCCGCTTCCCCCCGTCTCTCGCTGTTCGATGCGAAGGGCAAGGCCCGGACCGTCAGCGCGCAAGGGCTTCGAATCGACTTCCCCGATGGCCGCAGCCTGATGTTCGACCTGTCGGGCAGTTCGGGCGAGGCGGCCGTCGCGATCGTCGCGCAGCACAACGATCCGGCGATGCGCGCGAAGCTCGCGCTGCAGCCCGAGCACTACGACAGCGTAACGCTGCACGTGGGCGCCGAACCCGCGCCGCTCGACGAGGAAATCGCGGAAATGGCGCACGAGGCGCGCGAGCTGGAGCTCGACCTGTCCGTGCAGTACGGCGACGAAATCACCGGCGACATCCGCAAGACGCTACCCAAGCGCAAGCTGATCGCCGAATGGATCGAGCCGGCGCTGTTCGCGAGCGCGCAGCTCACCGTGCGCTTCGTCGGCGAGGAAGAAGGCCGCACGCTGAACGCCGGCTACCGCCACAAGGACTACCCGACCAACGTGCTGACCTTCGCGTACGACCCGGCGCCCGACGGCACCGTGATCGGCGACCTCGTGCTGTGCTGCCCGGTCGTCGAGAAGGAAGCGCACGAACAGGGCAAGCCGCTCGCGGCCCACTACGCGCATCTGCTGGTGCACGGCGCGCTGCATGCGCAGGGCTACGATCACGAGACGAGCGACGAGGACGCCGCCGAAATGGAAGCGCTCGAAGTCGACATCCTCGCGAAACTGGGCTTTCCGAACCCGTACCAGTAAAGTCGTCCGCACCATGCACCACGCCGCGATGCTGCCGCCTGCCTACCCGCCGTCGATCGGCGAGGGACGGCTGCTGACGGAAGACGAGCTCGCCGCGTCGCTCGCGCACACGATGCGCGACTGGGACGGCCAACAGGATCTCTGGCTGTTCGGCTATGGCTCGCTGATCTGGAACCCCGGGCTGCCGACCGTCGCCGCCGTGCGCGGCAAGGTGCATGGCTACCATCGCGGGCTCTACCTGTGGTCGCGCGTGAACCGCGGCACGCCCGAGCGTCCGGGCCTCGTGCTCGCGCTCGATCGCGGCGGCTCGTGCTCGGGCATTGCATTCCGGCTCGCGGGCGCGACCGCGCAGCCGCATCTCGAGACGTTGTGGAAACGCGAAATGCCGATGGGGTCGTACCGGCCCGCATGGCTGCCGTGCTCGCTCGAGACCGGCGAACGCGTGAACGCACTCGCGTTCGTGATGCGCCGCGACGTGCCCACTTACACCGGCAAGCTGACCGACCCCGTCGTGAAGGAAGTGTTCAGCTGCGCGGCTGGCCGCTACGGAACGACGCTCGACTACGTGAGCCGCACCGTGGACGCGCTGCGCGCGAGCGGCATCCCCGATCGCGCGCTGGAAGGGCTGCTCGCGCGATGCCGGTGAGGTTCGACAGGGCCGGCCGCACCGCCCGTGCTTGCGAAGGAAGCCCCGCGCCCATGAAACCGTCACGCAAATCCCGCATCACGCTGGCCGCGCTGCTCGTCGCTGCGAGCGTCGCGCTGTCCGGCTGCGGCATCTTCGGCTGCGGCGGCGCCGCGACCAACGGCGCGGCGGCCGGCGGCTGTTCCGCCGGCATGCGCTTTTGAGGGTCCGAGCGGCAGCTCGACTTGCCCCATACGCGACGAAATGCCGCTGCCGCCGACAGACCGGCCGGTCGTCTCCGCTTTTTTGCCGTCGCTGCCCCGCCGCCTCTTTCTGAGATAGGATGGAGACGAAGGACGGTGCCGCGCCCGGCGCGGCCGTTCCCGAGCGGGGCTTGTGCGCGCCGCCTGCCCCTGGCCGGACGGCCGGTGTGACACGGTCGCGCCATGCCCTTGGTGTATCCTTGCCTACTCCGTGACCGCGCGCTCCGGCATGACCCGGGCGCACCACCATGAACGATTCGTATCCCAGTCGTAAGCTCACCGACAAACCGCAAGAAAAGCGCTCGCTGCTCGAGCGCCTGACCGACTTCATCTCGCCCGAGCCGGAATCCCGGACCGAGCTGCTGGAAATCCTCCAGGACGCCCACGAACGCAATCTGATCGACGCCGATTCGCTGTCGATGATCGAAGGCGTGTTCCAGGTGTCCGACCTGTGCGCCCGCGACATCATGGTGCCGCGCGCGCAAATGGACGCGATCAACATCGCCGACAAGCCCGAAGACTTCATCCCGTTCGTTCTCGAGAAGGCGCATTCGCGCTACCCGGTGTACGAGGAGAACCGCGACAACGTGATCGGCGTGCTGCTCGCGAAAGACCTGCTGCGCTTCTATGCGGAAGAGGAATTCGACGTGCGCGGGATGCTGCGCCCCGCCGTGTTCATTCCCGAATCGAAGCGCCTGAACGTGCTGCTGCACGACTTCCGCGTGAACCGCAACCACCTCGCGATCGTCGTCGACGAATACGGCGGCGTCGCGGGCCTCATCACGATCGAGGACGTGCTCGAGCAGATCGTCGGCGACATCGAGGACGAATACGACTTCGACGAGGAAGCCGGCAACATCATCTCTGGGCCGGACGGCCGCTACCGCGTGCGTGCGCTCACCGAGATCGAACAGTTCAACGAGACGTTCGGCACCGACTTCCCCGACGACGAGGTCGACACGATCGGCGGCCTGATTACCCATCACTTCGGCCGCGTGCCGCATCGCGGCGAGAAGCTGCAGCTCGGCAATCTCGTGTTCGAGATCCAGCGCGGCGATGCGCGCCAGGTCCACGTGCTGCTGGTGCGCCGCAACCCGCTCGCGAGCCGCCGCGCCGAAACCTCGCACGAGGACTGACCGTCTCGCGCCAGCCGCGTCTCTTTCAACCGCTCGCCCTCTTTCGCTTCACATGGACGATCCGATCCCGTCCCGCCCGGCTGGCGGCCTTTTCGCGGCGGCCCCCGGCCGCACGCTGCCGCGCTGGCACTATCCGGCCGCACTGCTCGCCGGCGCGGCCAATACGCTCAGCTTCGCACCGACCCCGCACGGCGGCTGGCTGCAGCTCGCCGTATTCGTCTGGTTTTTCGCGCAGTTGACACGCACGTCGAGCTGGCGCGGCGCCGCGCTCACCGGCGGCGCGTTCGGCTTCGGCAACTTCATCACCGGCATCTGGTGGCTGTACATCAGCATGCACGTGTACGGCGAGATGGCCGCTCCGCTCGCGGGCGGCGCGCTGGTGTTGTTCTCGCTCTACCTGTCGCTGTACCCGGCGTTCTCGGCCGCGCTCTGGTCATTTTGCGCAGGCCATGCGTGGCATCGTCGCGAACCCGATCCGCGACCGTTCTCGCCGACCTGGCACGGCGCGTTCGCCTTCGCGAGCGCGTGGGCGCTCGGCGAATGGCTGCGCGGCACCGTGTTTACCGGCTTTCCGTGGCTCGCGAGCGGCTATCCGCAGGTCGACGGCCCGTTCGCGGGCTTCGCGCCGGTCGTCGGCGTATACGGGATCGCCTGGGTGCTCGCGCTGTTCGCGGCGCTGGTCGTGCAGGCGCTCGTCGCCGCGCGCCGGTCGCCCGCATCCGGATCCGGCGGCGCCGGCAACGCACGCGTGCGCGCCGCCGCGCCGGCCGGCATCGCCGTCGCGCTCGTCGCGGCCGGCATCGGGCTGTCGCAGGCCACGTGGACCGTGCCCGCGAACGCGCCGCTCACGGTGCGGCTGCTGCAGGGCAACGTGAAGCAGGACATCAAGTTCGAACAGGAAGGCATCGATGCGGCGATCAAGATGTACACGCAGATGATCGTCGAGAAGCCCGCCGACCTGATCGTCACGCCGGAGACGGCGATCGCGGTGATGATCCAGGAGCTGCCCGAGCCGTTCGCCGTCGCGATCCGCAAGTTCAGCGACACGACGGGCTCGGCCGTGCTGTTCGGCGCGGTCGGTGCGTCGGTGACGCCGGAGGGGCGTTACGTCGACTACACGAACAGTCTCTACGGCGTGACGCCGCATTCGCGCGACATCTATCACTACGACAAGCATCATCTCGTGCCCTTCGGCGAGTTCATCCCGTGGGGCTTCCGGTGGTTCGTCGACCTGATGAAGATGCCGCTTGGCGACTTCGCGCGCGGCGCGCCGGTGCAGAAGCCGTTCCTCGTGCACAACCAGCCGGTGATGGCCGACATCTGTTACGAGGACTTGTTCGGCGAGGAAATCGCCGCGACGATCCGCGACAACCCGCAGCCGCCCGGTGTGCTCGTCAACGTGACGAACCTCGCGTGGTTCGGCGACACGATCGCGCTCGACCAGCATCTGCAGATCGCGCGGATGCGCGCGCTCGAGACGGGCCGGCCGATGCTGCGCTCCACCAACACGGGGATGACGGCCGCGATCGACGCGCACGGCCGCGTGCTCGGCCAGTTGAAGCCGTTCACGGTCGGCTCGCTCGACGTGCGTATCGAAGGCACGAGCGGCTTCACGCCGTACGTGACGAGCGGCAACAACATCGTGCTCGCCGTGTCGTTCATCCTGCTCGCGTTCGGGTTCACGTTCGGGCCGGGGCTGCGACGGCGCGACGGCGCGACGGGGGACGACCGGAACGCCTGACGCATCGGGCGGCCGTTGCGTGCGACGCGGCGGCCGCTCAGCGCCCGCTACGCTTCCGCAGCCAGACCGCGCAAATCCCGCACCACCGCCTCCATCACCGCCCCCCAATCACCGAACCTCGGTTGCCGGTACAACGTCGCGGTCGGATACCACGGGCTGTCGGTGCGCTCGAGCAGCCACGGCCAGTGCGGATTCACGTCGAGCAGCACCCAGGTGCGCGCGCCGAGCGCGCCCGACAGGTGCGCGACCGACGTGCACACCGTGATCACCAGATCCAGCGCGCCGATGAACGCGGCTGTATCGTCGAAACTCTTCAGTTCGGCGGTGAAGTCCTCGATCGCGAAACCGGCCGCACGCGCCGCGGCGACATCCGCGTCCGCACCCGGCTGCAGCGAATGGAACGCGACGCCGTCGATACCGCGAAACGCAGCGGCATAGCGTTCGAGCCCGACGCGCCGGAACGGATTGCGCTGATGCTGCGCGCTGCCCGTCCACACGAGCCCTGCCTTCAGCCGGCCGTCACCCGCGAACCGCGCCCGCCATGCGTCGCGCGCGCGCGAATCGGCGTGCAGGTACGGCACCGACGCGCCGAGCGTCGACGTCTCCATACCGAGCATCAGCGGCAGGCCGATGAGCGGCACTTCGTAGTCGAAGGCAGGCAGCTCGTCGACGCCGCCGCCCGCGCTGAACGCGTCCGCGTGTGCGCCGAGGCTGCGCCGCATCAGCGTGCCCACCTGCGGAAACGTATTCCACGCGAGGCGGCCGCCCTCGCGGTGCACGCGCTCGGCGAGCGGCGCGACGAAGCGCGCGAATTGCAGCACGTCGCCGAGGCCCTGCTCGCCCCAGACGAGCAGCGTCTTGCCCGCGAGGGGCTCGCCCTGCCAGCGCGGGCCGGGCAGCACCGGCCGGCGGCCGCGCAGCTCGCCAGCGCCGTCCCAGCGTGCCTCGTGGCCGCGCCAGCCGGCCGCGTAGTTGCCGCGCACGAGCTGGATGATCGCGAGGTTGAAACGAAACGACGCGTCGTCGGGCGACAGCTCGCACGCACGCGCCGCGTAGCGCTCGGCGTCGTCCCAGCGCTGCGCCTCCTTCATCGCCATCGCGATGTTGTTCAACGCAAGCGCATTGTCGGGCGCGATCTCCGCAAGCCGCGCCGAGCAGGCGAGCGCGCCGTCGAGGTCGAGCGTCGCGAGCCGCGCGACGATCAGGTTGATCCACGCCTGTACGTCGCGCGGGTCGGCCTCAACGGCCGCGTCGAGCAGCGCGATTTCCTCGCGTCGGTCGCCGCCCGACAGCCGCAGCGCGATCGCGAGGTTGTTGCGCAGCGACGGCCAGCGCGGATCGAGCGCATAGGCCGCGCGATACGGCGCGACGGCGTCCGCGTGGCGGCCGAGCATCTGCAGTGCGTAGCCATGATTGAAATGCGCACCGGCGCCCGGATGAACGCGCACCGCGCACTCGGCCAGCGCGAGCGCGTCGGCCGTGCGCTGCCGCGCGACGAGCGCCACGGTGAGTTGCGAGAGCGCAGCCGTGTCGACCGCATGCAGATGGCCGGCGGCGGCGAGCCAGAGTGCGTGCGCGTCGTGCTCGCCGCGCGCTTGCGCGTCGGCGGCCTGCCCGAGCAGCGCGAGCAGCGGCGGCATCAATGGAATGAGGAGGTCGTTCGAATCGTCCATGCGGCCCGGAGTGGAAAATCGGTCGTGCGGCAGGCGGCGCGCGCACCGCGATACGTGCATCTTAACGCCCGCGCGAAGCTGCGCGGCAGGCGGCGCAACACGTGCATCGCGACGCCGCACGCCCGAGCGCACCGCGCCTGCCGGCAACCGCCCGCAGGCTGCGCGGGGCTCGCCGGATCACCGTCGGCGGCCCCTTCGTCCGCGTTCCGGCCGCATCCGCCCGCCGATCCGGTAAAATTGCACGTTTCAGCACACTAACAAGCCGCGCCGCCGCGCGAGCCGACCCTCCGGGCCCCGCCCGGAGCGCCGCCCGCAACGGAGCGCCAGCGCCACGAAGGCTCTTCATGCTTACGTTTCAGCAAATCATCCTGACGCTGCAGTCCTACTGGGACAAGCAGGGTTGCGCCCTGCTCCAGCCCATCGACATGGAAGTCGGCGCGGGCACGTCGCACGTTCACACGTTCCTGCGCGCGGTCGGCCCGGAGCCGTGGCGCGCCGCTTACGTGCAGCCGTCGCGCCGTCCGAAGGACGGCCGCTACGGCGAGAACCCGAACCGCCTGCAGCATTACTACCAGTATCAGGTCGTGCTCAAGCCGGCACCGGAAAACATCCTCGACCTGTACCTCGGCTCGCTGGAAGCGCTCGGCTTCGACCTGAAGCAGAACGACGTGCGATTCGTCGAGGACGACTGGGAGAATCCGACGCTCGGCGCGTGGGGCCTCGGCTGGGAAGTGTGGCTGAACGGGATGGAAGTCACGCAGTTCACGTATTTCCAGCAGGTCGGCGGCCTCGACTGCAAACCCGTGCTCGGCGAGATCACCTACGGCCTCGAGCGCCTCGCGATGTATCTGCAGAAGGTCGAGAACGTGTACGACCTCGTATGGACGGAGTGGGAAGAGCAAGGCCCGAACGGCCCCGAGCTGCGCCGCCTGTCGTACGGTGACGTCTACCACCAGAACGAAGTCGAACAGTCGACCTACAACTTCGAGCACGCGAACGTCGACCTGCTGTTCACGTTCTTCAACAGCTACGAAGCGGAAGCGAAGAAGATGATCGACGCGCAGCTCGCGCTGCCCGCGTACGAACTCGTGCTGAAGGCCGGCCACACGTTCAACCTGCTCGACGCGCGCGGCGCGATCTCGGTCACCGAGCGTGCGGCGTACATCGGCCGCATCCGCGCGCTGTCGCGTCTCGTCGCGCAGGCTTACTACGAGTCGCGCGAGAAGCTCGGCTTCCCGATGCTCGGCAACCCGCCGGGCGTGCCGGGCCTCACCACCGACGCCCAGGATGCCGCCCAGCCGGCATGGGCGCCGCCGCTCAAGGTCGAACGCAAGATCGATCAGGACTGACGAGACGAGATTTATTCCACACATGACGCACAATCATCCCGCCCCCCTGCTCGTCGAACTGCTGACCGAAGAGCTGCCGCCGAAGGCCCTCGCGCGCCTCGGCGACGCATTCGCCGAAGGTCTCGCGCAACGCCTCGCGGCGCGCGATCTCGTCGAAGGCGATCTCGTATTCGAACGCTACGCCACGCCGCGCCGCCTCGCGGTCGTCGTGCAGAACGTGCGCGCCGTCGCGCCTGAAAAGCAGGTCCGCGAAAAGGTCCTGCCCGTGTCGGTCGCGCTCGACGCCGAAGGCAAGCCGACCGCCCCGCTCGCGAAGAAACTCGCGGCGCTCGGCCACCCGAACCTGACGATCGCCGATCTCGAGCGCGCGCAGGACGGCAAGGCCGAAGCGTTCTTCGTCAACTACTCGGCGGCCGGCGCGACGCTCGCCGACGGCCTGCAGGCCGCGCTCGACGAAACGCTCGAGAAGCTGCCGATCCCGAAGGTCATGACCTACCAGCGCCCGGACGGCACCGACGTGAAGTTCGTGCGCCCCGTGCATCGCCTGACGGTGCTGCACGACGATCGCATCGTGCCCGTCACCGCGTTCGGCGTCGATGCCGGCGACACCACGCTCGGCCACCGCTTCCTGTCCGACGGCCTCGTCGCGATCCAGCACGCACGCGCGTATGCCGACACGCTGCGCGACAAGGGCCGCGTGATCGCGCACTTCGCCGATCGCCGCGAAACGATCCGCACGCAACTGAACGAGCACGCGAACGGCGACACCGTCGTGATGCCCGAATCGCTGCTCGACGAAGTGACGTCGCTGGTCGAGTGGCCGGTCGTCTATCCGTGCCGCTTCGAGGACGAATTCCTGCAGGTTCCGCAGGAATGCCTGATCCTCACGATGCAGACGAACCAGAAGTATTTCGCGCTGACCGACATCGGCGGCAAGCTGCGCTCGCGCTTCCTGATCGTGTCGAACATCGAGACGAAGACGCCCGAGGAAATCGTCGAAGGCAACGAGCGCGTCGTGCGCCCGCGCCTGGCCGACGCGAAGTTCTTCTTCGAACAGGACAAGAAGAAGCCGCTCGCCGAGCGCGTGCCGCTGCTCGCGAACGTCGTCTATCACAACAAGCTCGGTTCGGCGCTCGCGCGCGTCGAGCGCCTCGAAGCGCTGGCCGGCGAGATCGCGCCCGCGATCGGCGCCGACGCCGCGCACGCGAAGCGCGCCGCGCGACTCGCGAAGGCCGACCTGCTGACCGACATGGTCGGCGAATTCCCGGAACTGCAGGGCACGATGGGCACGTACTACGCGCGTCACGACGGCGAGCCCGACGACGTCGCGCTCGCATGCGCCGAGCACTACCAGCCGCGTTTCTCCGGCGATGCGCTGCCGACCACGCCGGTGTCCACCGCCGTCGCGCTGGCCGACAAGCTCGAGACGATCGTCGGCATCTGGGGCATCGGCCTCGCGCCGACCGGCGAGAAGGATCCGTTCGCGCTGCGCCGTCACGCGCTCGGCGTGCTGCGCCTGCTCGTCGAGAAGCAACTGCCGCTCGATCTCGTGTCGCTGCTGCGCACGGCCCATGCGCGCTTCGAAGGCGTGGCGGGCGTCGCGGAGTCCACCGACGCGATCTTCGCATTCTTCATGGACCGCCTGCGCGGCCTGCTGCGCGAACGCGGCTACACGGCGGGGGAAGTCGACGCGGTGCTGAGCCTGAACCCGACGCGCGTCGACGATCTCGTCGCGCGCCTCGACGCGGTGCGCGAATTCACGCGCCTCGCGGAAGCCGAAGCGCTCGCGGCCGCGAACAAGCGGATCTCCAACATTCTGAAGAAGTCGGAAAGCGGCGCGAACGGCGCGGTGCAGCCGACGCTGCTCGTCGAGGCCGCCGAAAAGGCGCTGCACGAACAGCTCGCGGCCGTGACGCCGCACGTGCAGTCGCAGCTCGAGGCGCGGGCATACACGGGCGCGCTGTCGGCGCTCGCCGCGCTGCGCGCGCCGGTCGACACATTCTTCAACGACGTGATGGTCAACGCCGAGGATCCCGCGCTGCGCGCGAACCGTCTCGCGCTGCTGTCCGCGCTGCATCAGCAGATGAACTGCGTCGCCGACATCTCGAAGCTCGCCGCATAAGGGCCGAAAGATGCCGACCAGCCCCAATCGCAAGCTCGTCGTCCTCGACCGGGACGGCGTGATCAACGTCGATTCGGACGCGTTCATCAAGACGCCCGACGAGTGGATCGCGCTGCCCGGCAGCCTCGAGGCGATCGCACGACTCAACCACGCGGGCTATCGCGTGGTCGTCGCGACCAACCAGTCCGGCATCGGCCGCGGGCTGTTCGACATGGCCGCGCTCAACGCGATGCACCTGAAGATGCATCGCGCGGCGGCCGCCGTCGGCGCACGCATCGACGCGGTGTTCTTCTGCCCGCACGTGTCGGAAGACCACTGCGACTGCCGCAAGCCGAAACCCGGCATGATGCAGATGATCGCGGAGCGCTTCGAGGTCGACCCCGGTCACACGCCGGCCGTCGGCGATTCCCTGCGCGACCTGCAGGCCGGCGTCGCGGTCGGCTTCCAGCCGCACCTCGTGCTGACCGGCAAGGGCAAGAAGACGCTCGCCGCGGGCAATCTGCCGGCCGGCACGAAGGTTCACGACGACCTGCGCGCATTCGCGCTCGACTTCCTTTCACACGAACACGAGTGATGCGGCCGCCGCGCGCATCCTCCCTACTGTCAGACCCACGCCGATGCGCTTCGTCCGCTCCCTGCTGCTGCTGATCTACTTCATCGTGTACACGGTGCCTTACGCCACCGCGTGCTTCATCGCGTTCCCGTTCATGCGTCCTGACGCGCGCTACTGGATGGCGGCCGGCTGGTGCAAGTCGACGCTGTGGGTCGTGCGCTGGCTGAACGGCATCCGCTACCGCATCGAAGGGATGGAAAACCTGCCCGACGGCCCGGCCGTGCTGCTGTCGAAGCACCAGTCCGCGTGGGAGACGCTCGCGTTTCCGGCGCTGATGCCGAAGCCGCTCTGCTACGTGTTCAAGCGCGAACTGCTCTACGTGCCGTTCTTCGGCTGGGCGCTCGGGCTGCTGCACATGGTCAACATCAACCGCAAGGAAGGCAAGAACGCGTTCGCGTCGGTGATCCGCCAGGGCAAGAAGCGCCTGTCCGAAGGCGCCTGGATGATCATGTTTCCGGAAGGCACGCGCACGCCGGTCGGCAAGCAGGGCAAGTACAAGACGGGCGGCGCGCGCTTCGCGATCGAAACCGGCACGCCGGTCGTGCCGATCGCGCACAATGCAGGTCACGTGTGGCCGCGCAATTCGTTCACGAAATTCCCGGGCGTCGTCACCGTGTCGATCGGCAAGCCGATCCCCGTCGACGGCAAGACGCCCGACGTATTGAACTCGCAGGTCGAAGCATGGATCGAAGCGGAAATGCGCCGCATCGACCCCGATGCCTATCGCCAGCCGGGCAACGCCGGCACGCGCGATGCCGCGCGCGTCTGAATCATCCGGATTGCAGCCGTTGCGAACGACGAAACGAAGCGAACTGATGAAAAAGCGTCCGCGGCCACGGCCTGCCGTCGTGGCCCTCGATCATCGCCAGATGGACCTGCCGCTCTTCGACGGGCCGGCCGCGTCGCCGGCGCCGTCGGCCCCCGCCGCACCACCCTCGCCGCCTGAAGCGGCTGTGGCGCCCGCGATGCCCACCGCGCCGCTCGATCCTGGCCCCGCGCCCGATCGCTCCCGCATCCGCACACTTGCAATCGACAGCCGTGTGCTCGAATATCGGCTGAAGCGCTCCGCGCGCCGCACGATCGGATTCACGATCGACGGCAGCGGGCTGTCGATCACCGCACCGCGCTGGGTCACGCTCGCCGACATCGAAGCCGCCATCGCCGAGAAGCAGCGCTGGATCTTCGCGAAGCTCGCGGAATGGAAGACCCGTACCGAGCAGCGCGCGCTGCCGCAGATCGACTGGCGCGACGGCGCGCAACTTCCTTATCTTGGCAAGACGATCACGATCGCGCTCGGCGCCGGTGCGCTCACATTCGACGCCGATGCGCAGCGGCTGTCGCTGCCGTTGCCCGCGCAAGCCGACACGCAGCAGATCAAGGACCGCGTGCAGGGCTGGCTGCAGGGCGAAGCGAAACGGATCTTCGGCGAACGCCTCGTCGTCTACGCGGAAAAGCTCGGCGTCACGTATTCGATGGTCGCGCTGTCGTCGGCCGCGACGCGCTGGGGCAGTTGCTCGAGCGACGGCAAGATCCGGCTGAACTGGCGGCTGATCCACTTCCCGATGTCGATCATCGACTACGTCGTCGCGCACGAACTGTCGCACCTGCGTGAAATGAACCACAGCCCGGCCTTCTGGCAGACCGTCGAATCGATCTTCCCGGAATTCCGCGAAGCGCGTCACACGCTCAAGCATCACCCGCCCGAGCTGCTGCCGGCGCTGTAACGCGATCGGTCGCACCGAAAATACGAACGGGCGATGCGGATTCCTCCGCATCGCCCGTTTTCGTTGCTCGCCACGCCCATCGTGCGTCGCGCGCCGCTCATCGCGCGCTCAGTGCGCCTTCTTCTGGATGAACTCGATCTTGTAGCCGTCCGGATCCTCGACGAATGCGATCACGGTCGTGCCGTGCTTCATCGGGCCCGCTTCGCGGGTCACCTTGCCGCCTTGCGCCTTGATCCGGTCGCAGGCCGCGTACGCGTCGTCGACTTCCAGCGCCAGATGGCCGAAACCGTTGCCGAGATCGTAGGACGGCGTATCCCAGTTATGGGTGAGCTCGATCACGGTGCCCGTGCTTTCCGCTTCGTAGCCGACGAATGCGAGCGTGAACTTGCCTTCCGGATAATCCTCGCGACGCAGCAGCTTCATGCCGAGCAATTCAGTGTAGAACTTGATCGATCGGTCGAGATCGCCGACTCGCAGCATCGTATGCAGCAAACGCATGTGTTGTACTCCTGTGGGGACTTTCCAGAAGCGGAAATTCTACCGGAGTCGGGTGAATCCCGCCGGCGGCGCCCCGTCCGCCGCCGGCCGGTACCGGGCATCTGCACGGCGAACCCGCCGCCCGTGCGGCGGCGGTCATCACGGTGTCCGACGGCCCCCCGGCAAGTCCACCGATCGGGTAACATCCTTCCACCTCGCACCAAAAGCGGGCATGCTGTCCGCCGCTTGAACGCGACCACCCCCTCATTCAGCCACACAGCCTGCCGTGCGAAACCGCCGAATCGAGCGCGCCGGACGCGACATCCGTCCGCCGCTGCCCACGCCCCTGCCCCCTTGCCGCAGCATCGGGGAGGTCCGCCGATGACCGCGCTCGCCGGCACGCCCGCGCGCCGCGCACTCGACACGCGCGCCATCGGCGTGATGCTGCTGCTGTGCGCGATCTGGGGCTTCCAGCAGGTCGCGATCAAGAGCACGAACGCGGCGATCCCGCCGATGTTTCAGGCCGGGCTGCGCTCGGTGATCGCGGCGCTCCTGCTGTGGGGCTGGGCGCGCTCGCGCGGCACGCCGCTGTTCCGCGCGGACGGCACGCTCGGCGCGGGCATCGCGGCCGGTGCGCTGTTCGCCGGCGAGTTCATCTGCGTGTTCTTCGGGCTGACGCTGACGAGCGCGTCGCACATGGCGATCTTCCTGTACACGGCACCGTGCTTCACGGCGCTCGGCCTGCACCTGTTCGCGCCGGGCGAGCGGCTGCAGCGGGTCCAGTGGGCCGGCGTCGGGCTCGCGTTCGCCGGCATCGCGCTCGCGTTCGCGGACGGCTTCCTCAAGCCGCGCGCGCCCGGCGCATCGGTATTGGCCGGGCTCGCCGGCGACGCGCTGGGCATCCTCGGCGGCGCGATGTGGGCCGCGACGACGGTCGTCGTGCGCTCGACGTCGCTCGCGCGGGCCAGCGCGAGCAAGACGCTGTTCTACCAGCTCGCGGTGTCGGCCGTCGTGCTGATCGCGCTCGCCGCGCTGCTCGGCCAGATGTCGTTCGCGCAGGTCACGCCGATCGCGCTCGCGAGCCTCGCGTACCAGTCGGTGATCGTCGCGTTCGTCAGCTATCTGTCGTGGTTCTGGTTGCTGACGCGCTACAGCGCGTCGCGGCTGTCGGTGTTCACGTTCCTGTCGCCATTGTTCGGCGTCGCGTTCGGCGTGCTGCTGCTCGGCGAATCGGTCGGCTGGCGCTTCATGTCCGCGGCCGCGCTGGTGCTGACCGGAATCGCGCTCGTCAACGCGCCGCCGCGCGGGCGCGCGTAACTTCGCCCGGCCGCGCTCCGGCTTCGACGAGAACGCCGAAAAGCAAAAAGGCTGCCCGTCGGGGCAGCCTCATGAATCCCGAGCCGGCGGGCGCCACACGCGTTGCCCGCGTGGTCCGGTTACTCCGCGGCCTTGCGCACCTTCGCAAGCGCCTGCGCGACGCCGACATATTCAGCCACGCTCACATCCTCCGCGCGTCGCGCGAGGTCGAAGCCGAGCCCGTCGAAATCGATCGTCTCGCGGTAATCGCCAAGCGTGTTGCGCAGCATCTTCCGACGCTGCGAGAACGCCGCCGTGACCACTTCGCCGAGCAGCACGGGATCCACGTCCGGCAGTTCGTGCGGCTCGTAAGGAATCATCCGGACGATCGCCGAATCGACCTTCGGCGGCGGCTGGAACGACTCCGGCGGCACGTCGAGCATCTTGTCCATCACGTAGCGGTACTGCAGCATCACCGACAGTCGCGAGAACGCCTTCGTACCCGGCTCCGCGACCATCCGTTCGACGACTTCGTTCTGCAGCATGAAATGCTGGTCGATGACCACGTCGGCGAACGTCATCAGATGAAACAGCAGCGGGCTGGAAATGTTGTACGGCAGGTTGCCGACGATGCGCAGCGACGGCTTGTCGCCGGGCGCCGCGAGCGAGCCGAAGTCGAACGCGAGCGCGTCGCCCGCGTGCAGCTCCAGCAGTGCGCCGAAGCGCTGCTGCAGGCGCCCGATCAGGTCGCGGTCGAGCTCGACCGCATGCAGCGGCGACTCGGGCGTCGCGAGACGCGCGATCAGCGGCTCGGTCAGCGCGCCGAGGCCGGGGCCGATCTCGACCATTCGCTGGCCGCGCGCGGGGCCGATCGTCGCGACGATCGAGTCGATCACGCCGTGATCGACGAGGAAGTTCTGCCCGAAGCGCTTGCGCGCGAAGTGGCCTTGGTGCTGTCTGCTGTTCGACATCGACTGAGAAAAACGAAAAATACGACGAATGAGGTCAGGCCCGGGCCCGCCCGTCAGGCCGCGCGGCGATGGCGCGCCATCGTGACGGCAGTGTCGAGCGCGGCGACCATGCTGCCCGGATCCGCGCGGCCCGTGCCGGCCAAATCCAGTGCGGTGCCGTGATCGACCGACGTGCGAATGATCGGCAGCCCGAGCGTGACGTTGATGCCCTCGCCGAAGGTCGCATACTTCAGCACGGGCAAGCCCTGATCATGGAACATCGCGAGCACGCAATCGGCATCCTCGAGATAGCGCGGCTGGAACAGCGTGTCGGCCGGATACGGGCCGCGCGCATCGATGCCCTGCGCTTGCGCGCGCGCGAGCGCCGGCGAGATCACGTCGATCTCCTCGCGCCCGAGATAGCCGTTCTCGCCCGCGTGCGGGTTCAGCCCCGTCACGAGGATGCGCGGCGCCGCGAGGCCGAAGTCGCGCCGCAGGTCGCGATCGACGATCGCCAGCGTTTCGACGAGACCGTCGATCGTCAGCGCGGCCGACACGTCCTTCAGCGGCAGGTGCGTGGTCGCGAGCGCCACGCGCAGCGGCCGCTCGCCCGTGCCCGCCAGCATCATCACGACGCGCGGCGTGTGCGTGCGTTCCGCGAGGTATTCGGTATGGCCGGTAAACGGCACGCCGGCATCGTTGATCGTGCTCTTCTGCAGCGGTGCGGTGACGATCGCGTCGAACCGGCCGGCCATCGCGCCGTCGATCGCGGCATCGAGCAGCGCGAGCACGTAGCGGCCGTTGGCCGCGTCGAGCTTGCCGGCCTGCGCGGGCACGGCGAGCGGATGATGCTCGACCGACACCGGTCCGCCGCCGGCGAGCACCGCTCGGTCGGCACCGACGGCCGCCGCGCGCGCGTCGAGCAGCGCGGCGTCGCCGAGCACGGTGAAATGCGCGCCCGGCCAGCGGCGTGCGGCATCCTGCAACGCCTGCACGGTCAGTTCCGGGCCGACACCCGCGGGTTCGCCGGTCGTGATCGCGATCTGCAGCGCGGATGCCGTCATGTGAAGCTCGCTCAGTTCGCCGGGCCGACGCCGCCGATCTTGTACTGCACGTACGAAGAATCGCGCAGTTCGCGCAGCCAGTCGGCGTACGCCTGCTCGGCCTTGCGCTGGCCGATCGCCTGGCGCGCGATATCCATCTGCTGCTGCACCGAGCCTTCCGCCTCGCGGCGCTCCATCACCTGGATCAGGTGGTAGCCGTACTCGGTACGAATCGGCTGGCTGATCTGGCCGTCCTGCAGATTGTTCATCGCGCGCTCGAATTCCGGCACGGTCTCGCCCGGGCTGATCCAGCCGAGATCACCGCCCTGCGACGCCGAACCGTCCTGCGAGTAAGTGCGCGCGAACTTCGCGAAATCGCCGCCCGCCTCGACCTGACGGCGGATGTCCTGCAGCTGCTGGCGGGCCTGGCCTTCCGACTTGCCTTCGCCGACACGCAACAGGATGTGGCGCACGTGCGTCTGCACGATCTTCGGTGCCGCGGCGGTCGCGCCCTGGCTCTGGCGGCGGTCGACGAGACGCACGATCTCGAAGCCGTCCGGCACGCGGATCAGCGTCGGGTTGACCTGGCCCGGGCGCAACTTCGATGCCGCGTCGACGACGTCGGCCGGCAGCGCGCCCGGCGCCTTGAAGCCGAGGTCGCCGCCCTTCTTCGCGTCGTTTGCTTCCGAATTGTTCTTCGCGAGCTTCTCGAAATCGGCGCCCGACGTGGCCTGCTGCAGCAGCGCTTCAGCCTTCTTCTGTGCGGCTTCGATGTCGGCCTGCGGCGCGTTGGTCGGCGCCTTGATGAAGATGTGCTGGAAGCGCAGGTCCTGCTGCTGCGATGCGTTCGGCCCGCGCTGGCTCGCGATGTAGTTCGCGACCTCTGCGTCCGATACGGTGATCTTGCCGTCGACCTCGCGCTCGCGCAGCTTCGACAGCATCAGCTCGGTACGCGCGTCGCTCGTGAACACGCTCCAGGGCACGCCTTGCGCGACGATCCGCGCGCGATACTGGTCGAGCGTCATCCCGTTCGCCTGCGCGAGGCGCTGCAGCGTGGACTGCACGGTCGCGTCGTCGACGCGGATCCCGTCGTCCTTGGCCTTCTGCACCTGGATACGCTCGAGCACCATCTGGTTCAGCACCTGCGCGCGCAGCTGGTCGGCCGGCGGCACGGGTGCGTTCTGCTGCTGCAGCCGGCGCGAGATCAGGCCGACGCGCTGGTCGAGTTCGCGGCCCGTGATCACGTCGTTGTTGACGACCGCGACGACTTCGTCGGCGAGCTGCGCGCCTTGCGAACCGAGCGCCTGCGCCGAGGCCGGCGCGGCGGCGAGCAGCGCGGCGGCGGCGGCGAGGCTGGACACGACTGCCGCGAAACGAAGGGTTTTCTTCATTGCCACTGGAACTCCATTGAAATCGTGCTGACCGGTGCAGACAAGCCGGCGTTACTCGTAGTTGCTGAAGCGGGACATCGGCGGCGGCGCGGACGGCAGCGGCGTGTAGCCCGGCACCCCGGCGCGGAACGCGGCCACGAGGCCGTTGTCGACGCTCGACAGCCCCTTCAACGTCAACTGCATCATGAATCGCGTCGACGAGTTCTGCTGTCCCGACGTGTTCACGCCGTTCGCGTACCGCTGGACACCGACCCCGAGCGCCCAGCAATCCGCGTCGTATTGTAAGCCGAGCAGACCGTCGACGATCCGGTCGGCGGCCAGGTCGTAGTTGAAGCGGCCGATCGCATACAGGCGGCGCGTGAGCGGCCATTGCGCGGACACCAGGAACTGGTTGATCGGCTGGTTGTCGAGCGTCGTGTTCGCACGCGTATAGCGGTAGCCGACGTTGATCACGCGGCGCTCGCCCGGACTGAATCCGAAACCGATGCTCGATTTCACGAGCTGGTTGTTGTTCTGGTTGTACTGAAACGCCGTCTCCGACATGAAACCGGAGCCGAGCTTCAGCGCGGCGCCGACGATCAGGTCCGAGTGGCGCGCCAGCACGGCGCTCTGGCCGGAGTTCAGCGTGACGCGCTGGTCGGCGAAATAGTACTGCTGTGCGACCACGAAACGCGCGCGTTCGTCGCCCGTGCGGGGATCGATGAAGCGCGACGTCAGGCCGGCCGTGATCCGGTTCGCATCCGCGATCCGGTCGTTGCCGACGAACGTGTTCGGCTGGTAGATCTCCGCGAGGCCGAAGTCCGATTCCGCCGTGTCGAACAGCGGCGCGTTCGACTGGTCGCGATACGGCGTGTACACGTAGTACAGGCGCGGCTCGAGGGTCTGGATGAAGTCCTGGCCGAACAGGCGCACCGAGCGATCGAAGATCAGGCCCGAATCGAAGCTCACGGTCGGGATCGACTCGGTGAAGCGCTTCGGGTTGTTCGGGGTGCTCGACGACAGGTGGTTCAAGTCGTACGACGCGAAGTGATACTGGACCTTCGGCACGACGAAGTAGCCGGGGCCGTACACGCCGTACGCGATGTACGGGTTGAAGACGATGCGGTCGCCTTCGGTCGCATCGGCGGTCGTGATGCGGAACCGCGAATAGTCGGCTTCCGCGCCGAAGTCGAAGCCGCCGACGTTGTACTTCGTGTACTTCACGTTCAACTGCGGCTCGCGGCTGTACGGCGCGATCGACGGCGGCAGCGTCTGCCAGTGCTGGTAGCGCGCGAGCACCGACCACGGGCCCTTGTTGTACGTCAGGCCGGCTTCCTGCTGGTACAGCGTCTGCGTCCCGTTGATGAACTGGTTCATCGACCCAAGGTCTTCGGGATACGTATTGTCCGAAACCTTGTTGAAGTAGACGTAGCCGCCGAAACCGCCGCCGAAGTTCTGCTGGTGCTGCCAGTAGATCGCGTAGCGGTCGCGGTGCGCGAGCCGGTCGTCCGGCAGGTAATTTGCCGTAAACGTGCCCGAATACGTCGGCGACAGATAGCGGAACGTCGCTTCGGTCTGCACGCCGCGGCGCGAAATGATGCGCGGCGTGATCGTCAGGTCGCGGTTCGGCGCGATGTTGAAGTAGTACGGCAGCGTCAGCTCGAACCCGTTGTTCGAGTTCATCGAGAACGTCGGCGGCAACAGGCCGCTGCGCCGCTCGCCCGACAGCGGGAACGTCATCCACGGGCTCGCGAAGATCGGCACGCCCTGGAAGAACAGCACGCCGTTGCGCGCGGTGCCTTCGTCGGCACCCGTGTCGAAGTCGAAACGGCTGCCCTTGATGTACCACGCGGGATTCGTCGCGCACTGGCACGCGGTGTAGGTGCCGTTGACGAACACCGAGCGCTCGCTGTCGAGCAGGTCGACGCGCTCCGCGCTGCCCGAGCCACCCGTCACGTTGAAGTGGTACTTCGGCGCCGTCATGAAGCCCTGGTTCGCCTCGACCTTCAGATGCGCGTCGGGGCCCGCGAACGACGTGCCGCCGTTGATCACCTTGACCTGGCCGTACGCATCGGCCATGTCGGTATCCTGATCGTAGTGGATCGCGTCGGCCTTCACGACCGCGTCGCCGCGACGCAGCTCGGCCGAACCCTTCGCGGCGAGGTCCTGATCGGCCGTGCCGCTCGTATGGTCGGCAATCACGAAGGTGGCCGGCTTCGCGCCGTCCTTCAGCGGATGATCCTCGAGCTGCGGGGCGAGACGCAGGTCCCACGGCGAGTCGAGCGGCTGCGGCTGCGCGGCCGCGCCCGACAGCTGCGCGTGCGACACGGCCGGCACGAGGCCGGGCACGGCCAGGAGCGCGAGCGCGAGCCGCCGTTTGCGCGGCGCCCCGTCACCGGGGAAGACATTCGGGAATAGCGGTTTGGGCGGCATCTATCGTTTGGCGAATCGCCCCTTGTCAACCGCACCTGCACGGCACATTCGCGCGCGGCGGGCCGCGCCGTCGCACCGCGACTGCGGCTGAGCGCAAACCGGGAGGGCGATCGGGCGGACGGCGCGACAGGCGGCGGGCCTGCACGGCGGGCGCTGACGCGGGGCGCGTCAAAAAAGTCGTGGGGTATTATATGGCAAGACGTTCCCCCCTCCGCCGAGTTTCATGACATCCCCATCCGCCGCATCCCAGCCCGACGCCCGCCTCGACGCACTGACCGCGTGGCTGCGCCCGCTCGCCGAGCGTTTCGCCCTCGACCTGTCGACCCTCGCGCCCGCGTCGTCGGACGCCAGTTTCCGCCGCTATTTCCGGGTCGCGTCGGCCACGAGCCCCGGCGGCTCGCTGATCGCGGTCGACGCGCCGCCTCCCGAGAAATGTCGCGAATTCGTTCAGGTCGCCCAGTTGCTCGCCACGGCCGGCGACCACGTGCCGGACGTGCTGGCCCACGATTTCGACGCGGGCTTCATGCTCGTGACCGACCTCGGCCGCACGTCGTACATCTCGGTGCTCGATCCGGCCGACCCGATCGCGGCGCGCCCGTTGATGCGCGACGCGCTCGACGCGCTGATCCGCTTCCAGCTGAGTTCGAAACCCGACGTGCTGCCGCCGTTCGACGAGGCATTCCTGCGCCGCGAGATGGAGCTGCTCCCCGAATGGTTCGTCGGCCGGCACCTCGGCAAGCCCGTCACCGACGCGATGCGCGGCACGCTCGAGCGCACCTTCGCGCTGCTGATCGCGAGCGCCCATGCGCAGCCGCAGGGCTTCATGCTGCGCGATTTCATGCCGCGCAACCTGATGGTCTGCGAGCCGAATCCCGGCGTGCTCGACTTCCAGGACGCCGTGTACGGGCCGCTCACGTACGACGTCGTGTCGCTGCTGCGCGACGCGTTCATCAGCTGGGACGAGGAGTTCGAGCTCGACTGCTTCGCGTACTACTGGGAAAAGGCGAAGAAGGCCGGCCTGCCGGTCGATCCGGACTTCGGCGAGTTCTACCGCCAGCTCGAGTGGATGGGACTGCAGCGCCACATCAAGATCCTCGGGCTGTTCGCGCGCATCAACTACCGCGACGGCAAGCCGCACTACCTGAACGACCTGCCGCGCTTCCTCGCCTATGCGCGCAAGGTCGCGCTGCGCTACCGCCCGCTCGTGCCGTTCGCGAAGCTGCTCGACGAGCTCGAGGGCAAGAGCCCGGCCGATGTCGGCTATACGTTCTGACCGCCTTCACATTCAGCCGAACATGAGCACTACCCTGACCACGGCGATGATCTTCGCCGCCGGGCGCGGCGAACGGATGCGCCCGTTGACCGACACCCGCCCGAAGCCGCTGCTCGAAGCCGGCGGCAAGCCGCTGATCGTCTGGCAGATCGAGGCGCTCGCGCGCGCGGGCATCGAAACGATCGTGATCAACCACGCGTGGCTCGGCGAACAGCTCGAGGCGACGCTCGGCGACGGCTCGCGCTGGGGTGTGCGGCTCGCGTATTCGGCCGAAGGCGACGCGCTGGAAACCGCCGGCGGTATCGCGCAGGCGCTGCCGCTGCTCGAGCGCGACGGCCGGCCGACGGTGTTCGCGGCGGTCGCGGGAGACGTGTACAGCGCATTCGACTACCGGACGCTTGCTGCGCGCGCCGCGCGCATGGCCGCGCTCGACGCGCCCGCGATGCATCTCGTGATGGTGCCGAACCCGCCGTTCCATCCGGACGGCGATTTCGTGCTCTGCGACGACGGCCGGCTGGCGCTCGCCGGCGCCCCGCGCGTCACGTTCGGCAGCATCGGCGTATACGACACGCGGATGTTCCGCGACATCGTGCCCGGCACGCACCGGCCGTTGACGCCGTACTTCAAGGCGACCATCGAGGCCGGTCGCGCGAGCGGCGAGTTGTATGAAGGCATCTGGGAAAACGTCGGCACGCCGGCGCAGCTCGGCGAGCTCGACGCACGGCTGCGCGCCGCCGCACGCTGATCCTTTCGCGGCGGGCCGCGGGGCCATCCGGCGGCGCGACGGCCCGAAAGCGCGATGACGGCCCGGTCGGTCGGCGGCAAGCCATCGCTGAATCAAAGCCGCGCCCGCAGCGCCCGATCACCCGGCCGTGACCGCCCAACGCCGCCAATGCCGAACGACCGGCGAACCAACCGTTCCCGCACCGCCCTGCGCGGCATCCACGCTCACGCGGCCTCGGCCGCTTCCCCGCCCGCCGCCGCGCGCTGCTGCTGCAGCGCCCACATCTGCGCATACAGCCCGTCCGCGCGCACGAGTTCGTGGTGCGTGCCGCGCTCGACGATTCGCCCGTGATCCATCACGAGAATCTGCTGCGCATGCACGACCGTCGACAGCCGGTGCGCGATCACGAGCGTCGTGCGGTGCCGCGCAATCTGGTCGAGTTCGTGCTGGATCGCGCGCTCCGAGCGCGAGTCGAGCGCCGACGTCGCCTCGTCGAACAGCAGCACCGGCGGATCCTTCAACAGCGTGCGCGCAATCGCGACGCGCTGCTTCTCGCCGCCCGACAGCTTCAGCCCGCGCTCGCCGACCGGCGTGTCATAGCCCTTCGGCAGGCTCTCGATGAAGTCGTGGATGTGCGCGGCGCGCGCGGCCGCGATCACTTCGTCGCGGCTCGCGGTCGGCCGGCCGTACGCGATGTTGTAGTAGATCGAGTCGTTGAACAGCACGGTGTCCTGCGGCACGATCCCGATCGATGCGCGCAGGGAGTCTTGCGTGACGTCGCGAATGTCCTGGCCGTCGATCCGGATTGCGCCGCCTGTCTGCCGGTCGAGATCGTAGAAGCGGAACAGCAGCCGTGACAGCGTCGACTTGCCCGACCCGCTGTGACCGACCACGGCGGTCGTGGTGCCCGCGTCGATCGTAAACGTCACGTCGTGCAGGATCTGCCGCGACGCCTCGTACGCGAAGTTCACGTGCTCGAAACGAACCTGCGCGCCCGCCACCGCGAGCGGCCGCGCGTCGGGCGCGTCCGCGACTTCCTTCGCGGCCGACAGCAGCCCGAACATGCGGTCCATGTCGGTGAGGCTCTGCTTCAGTTCGCGATACACGACGCCGAGAAAATTCAGCGGGATGTACAACTGCAGCATGAACGTGTTGATCAGCACGAGATCGCCGAGCGTCAGCTTGCCGGCCAGCACGCCCTGCGTCGCGCGCCACAGGATGAACACGAGCCCTGTGCCGATGATCGCCTGCTGGCCGAAGTTCAGCACCGACAGCGAATTCTGCGAGCGGATCGCGGCCTTGCGGTAGCGCTTCAGGTTCTCGTCGTAGCGCTGCGCCTCCCACTCCTCGTTGCCGAAGTACTTCACCGTCTCGTAGTTGATCAGCGAATCGACCGCTCGCGAGTTCGCGCGCGAATCGAGTTCGTTCATCGTGCGGCGAAAGTGCGTGCGCCAGTTGGTGACCTTTACGGTGAACACGATGTACGTGACCAGCGCCGCGAACGTCACGTACGCGTAGTACGCGTCGTACTTGACCACGAAGAAGCCGAGCACGAGCCCGACCTCGACGAGCGTCGGCAGGATGCTGTACAGCGAATAGGAAATCAGTTGCTGGATGCCGCGCGTGCCGCGCTCGATGTCGCGCGACATGCCGCCCGTCTGGCGCTCGAGATGGAAGCGCAGCGACAGCCCGTGCAGATGCCGGAACACCTGCAGCGCAAGCTGGCGCACCGCGCTCTCGGTCACCTTCGAGAACAGGATCTCGCGCAGCTCGGTGAAGAGCGACGTCGACAGCCTCACGAGCGCATACGCGACGACCAGCAGGCCGACGCCGCCCGCGAGCACGATACCGGCCGACTGCTCCGCCCTGCCGAGCGCGGTGAGCTGCTGCACGGCCGACAGGTGATCGACGATGCGCTTCATCACGACCGGCACGCCGAGGTTCGCGACCTTCGCGCCGATCAGGCAGCCGAGCGCAAGCGCGACACGCCATTTGTAGGTGGCCAGGTACGGCAGCAGCGACCGGATGGTCTGCCAGTCGTTGCGAGGCCCGGTGGGAGCCGGCGCGGGCTCGCCGGAAGCGGAATATCGGCGCATGGGGGAGGATCGGCGGCGATGCGGCACGCGTTGCTCCGACGGCCGGCTCGCCCGCTTTCTCGTACAATTTGCGAACGTTGTATTGTCGCAGAAGCCGCTACGCGCCGCTGCCGGCGGCCTCGCCGGCCGGCCTGCGCGTGGTGGCGCATTTATTATAGGATGAAAGCCCCCGCCATGACCGATTCGACCCTCGAACTTCCGCAAAAGCAGCCCGCGCTGCGCGTCGTCCCGCAACCGCACGACGCGAACGTCCACGGCGACGTGTTCGGCGGCTGGATCATGTCGCAGGTCGACATCGCCGGCTCGATCCCCGCGAGCCAGCGCGCGAACGGCCGTGTCGCGACGGTCGCGGTCAATTCGTTCGTGTTCAAGCAGCCGGTGTTCGTGGGCGATCTGCTCAGCTTCTACGCGACCATCATGCGCACCGGCAACACGTCGATCACGGTCGACGTCGAGGTGTACGCGCAACGCATGCGCCTGATGGGCGAAGTCGTGAAGGTCACCGAAGCGACGCTCACCTACGTCGCGACCGGCCCCGATCGCAAGCCGCGGCAGCTGCCGCCGCTCTGATCCCCGCGCGCAGCGGCAGCGCACGCGGCCCGTCAGTGCGTGGCCGTCAGCCCGAACTCCCGCATCGCGGGCAGGAAGTCGTGATTGAGCGTCGGCTTGCGCGACAGCTTCATCAGCACGTAGCGCTGGAACGGCGCGAGCCGCTGCCACTGCGCGAGCGCGGGCGCCGGCAGCCCGGCCAGCGCGCTCTGCTGCACGAGCGCATCCGGCACCGAGTCGGTCGCGCGCCAGCTCGGCTGCTCGTCCGGCTGGAACCAGGACGGTTCGAGGTCGGCGTGCGTGCGCAGCATTTCGAATAGCGCGTGATCGAAATTGGGCTCGATCGCGGTGTCGTCGTCGGCCGGAAAGCGCGCGAGCAGCTTGCGGTCCTCGAGCGGCAGCAATTGCCACTGCTCCAGGGAAATCCGCAGACCGAAACGGTCGAGATTGAAACGCACGATCATCGGAATGTACGTCAGGTTTTCCGACGATTCGTGTTCGAAATTGAATAGCAGCGGAGCGTCGCTGAGTCCCATGGTCGTTACCTGAGTGGCGGATGCCGGCGCGGCCGGCCTGCCTGAGGTATTTTAGAACCTCTGCGCGCGAGCGGCGGACGCGATCGTCGCCGCCCATGCCTCGAATCAACGGGAGTGCTGGTGAATCCGACTGAAACAGAAGAACCGCGCGGCGCGATCGAGCTGTCCGTGCGCCGCACGCGCGGCGGCGCCGTCGAAACCGCGCACGACTATGTCGGCCAGGAATGGCCGGTCGCGCTCGTGTTCAACGGCATCTCGCATGCGGTGATGATGTGCACGCCGCGCGACCTGGAGGCGTTCGCGGTCGGCTTTGCTATCTCGGAAGGGATTGTCGAACGCGGCAGCGACATCAAGGACATCGAGGTGATCCTGCACGCCGACGCGCCGCTGCCGCACGCGGAGGTGCATCTGGAGGTCGTCCAGCAGGCGTTCGCCGCGCTGAAGGACCGCCGCCGCGCGCTCGCGGGCCGCACCGGCTGCGGCGTGTGCGGGATCGAGAGCATCGACCTGCTCGATCTCGCGCCCGAGCGGGTGCCCGACACCGGCTTTCTCGCGCGCCTCGCGCCCGACGCGCTCGCGCGCGCGGCGCACGCGCTGCCGGTGCACCAGGCGCTCACGCGCCTCACCGGCGGCCTGCATGCGGCCGCGTGGTGCGACGCAACAGGCGCGATCCGGATGGCGTTCGAGGATGTCGGCCGCCACAACGCGCTCGACAAGCTGATCGGCTCGCTCGTGCTCGCGCGTGCCGACGCGACCGACGGCTTCGTGTTCCTGTCGAGCCGCGCGAGCTACGAGCTCGTGCGCAAGTCGGCGCGGGTTGGGATCCCGATGGTCGCGACGATCTCCGCGCCGTCGTCGCTCGCGATCGAGATCGCGAAGGCGGCCGGCCTGCGCCTGGTCAGTTTCTGCCGGGAAACCGGCCACGTCGATTACGGCACGGCCTGAGCTGGCAGGCCGCTCCGTCAGTCAAACTGACGGAAATCCGGCTTGCGCTTCTCGAAGAATGCGGTCATCGCCTCGCGTGCTTCCGGCGCGCGCAGCATTGCCGAGAAGTGCCCGGCCTCCTCCTTCATCCGCGCGGCAACGCCCACCCTGCCCGTCTCCTTCAAGAGCGCCTTCGTCACGCGCAGCGACGACGCCGGCAGCGCCGCGAGTTTCGCGGCCTGCTTCGCCGCGAATGCGTCGAGCTCGGCGGCCGGCAGCACCCGGTTGACGATGCCGATGCGGTGCGCTTCCAGCGCGTCGAACGCTTCGCCGAGCAGCAGCTTCTCGGCGGCGACCTGATGGCCGGCCAAACGCGGCAGCAGCACGCTCGATGCGGCTTCCGGGCACAGCCCGAGCTGCGCGAACGGCAGCGAGAATGCGGCGGTGTCGGCCGCGTAGACGAGATCGCAGTGCAGCAGCATCGTCACGCCGACGCCGACCGCGATGCCGGGCACCACGGCGACGATCGGCTTGGCTGCGCCGCTGATGCGTGCGAGAAACTGGAATACCGACGCGTTCTCGTCCTTCGGCGGCGACTTCAGGAAATCCTCGAGATCGTTGCCCGCGCTGAAGTTGCCGTCGCTGCCGCGCAGCACGATCACGCGGACTGCCTTGTCCTCCTGCGCGTCGGCGAGCGCATCGGCCATCGTCTGGTACATCGCCGCCGTCAGCGCGTTCTTCTTCGCCGGGCGCGCGATCGTGATCGTCATCACGCCGTCGGCGCGCTCCACTTGAATTTCGGCCACATCCGTCTCCTTTGACTTTCCTCTTCCGGAATGAAAAACGGTGCGCAAGCTCGTGGCTCGCGCACCGTGATCGCTACTGTCCCGCTCCGCTTACAGGCGTTCGATGATGCCCGCCGCGCCCATGCCGGTGCCGACGCACATCGTGACCATCCCGTACTTCAGGTTGCGGCGGCGCAGGCCGTGCACGACGGTCGCCGCACGGATTGCGCCGGTCGCGCCGAGCGGGTGGCCCAGCGCGATCGCGCCGCCGACCGGGTTGACCTTCGACGGGTCGAGGCCGAGATCGCGGATCACCGCCAGCGATTGCGCGGCGAATGCCTCGTTCAGCTCGATCCAGTCGAGGTCGTCCTGCTTCAGGCCGGCGGCCTTCAGCGCGGCCGGGATCGCTTCCTTCGGCCCGATGCCCATGATTTCCGGCGGCACGCCGCGCACCGCGAAGCTCACGAAGCGCGCGAGCGGCGTCAGGTTGAATTCCTTGAGCACCTTCTCCGATACGACCAGCAGCGCGCCCGCGCCGTCCGACGTCTGCGAGCTGTTGCCGGCCGTGACCGAGCCCTTGTTCGCGAACACCGTGCGCAGCTTCGCGAGGCCTTCGAGCGACGTGTCCGCGCGCGGGCCTTCGTCCAGCTTGATCTCCCGCGTCGTCACGTCGACTTCCCCGGTCGCGAGGTTCGGGAAACGCTCGGTGATCGTGTACGCGGCGATTTCGTCGCCGAACTCGCCGGCCTGCTGCGCGGCGAGCGCCTTGCGGTGCGACTCGACAGAGAACGCGTCCTGGTCTTCGCGGCTCACCTTCCACTGCTCGGCGACGCGCTCGGCGGTCAAGCCCATTCCGTATGCGATGCCGAAATCCTCGCTGCGATCGAAGATGTGCGGCGACATCGACGGCTTGTTGCCCATCATCGGCACCATGCTCATCGATTCGCAGCCGCCCGCGAGCAACGCGTCCGATTCGCCGACGCGAATGCGGTCCGCCGCCATCGCCAGCGCCGTGATGCCCGACGCGCAGAAGCGGTTGACCGTCACGCCGCCGACCGTCTGCGGCAGACCCGCGAGCAGCGCGCCCATGCGCGCAACGTTCAAGCCCTGCTCGGCTTCCGGAATCGCGCAGCCGATGATCGCGTCCTCGATCACCTTCGTGTCGAGGCCGGGCACCTGCGCGACCGCCGACTTGATCGCGTGAACCAGCAGCTCGTCGGGGCGCGTGTTCTTGAAGACACCGCGCGGAGCCTTGCCGATCGGGGTGCGGCTTGCGGCGACGATGTATGCGTCTTGCAGTTGTTTGCTCATTTCAGACTCCTTGCCTTGTCGCTCGCTCAGTTACGCACCGGCTTGCCGGTCTGCAACATGCCCATGATCCGTTCCTGCGTCTTCTGCGTGCCGAGCAGCTCGACGAATGCGCGGCGCTCGAGCGCGAGCAGCCATTGCTCGTCGACGAGGCTGCCGGCTTCGACGTCGCCGCCGCACACGGCTTCGGCGATGCGGCTCGCGATCAGGAAGTCGTGGTCGCTGATGAAGCGGCCGTCACGCATGTTGACGAGCGATGCCTTGATCGTCGCGATGGCCGAGCGGCCCGCGACCGGCACGTCCTTCGCGCGCAGCGGCGCACGGTAGCCGACGGCCGCCAGCGCGCGTGCTTCCTTCTTCGCGGTATCGAGCAGCTCGAACACGTTGAAGATGATCGTGTCGGACGGCTTCAGGTAGCCCATCGCGCGTGCATCGTGCGCCGACGACGATACCTTTGCCATCGCCGCGTTCTCGAACGACTTCGTGACGAACTTCAGGATGTCGGTGGTCGCGTTCGCGGCCGTTGCCGCATCCGCCGCGCGCAGCGCCGCTTCCTTCAGCCCGCCGCCCGCCGGCACGAGGCCGACGCCCACTTCGACGAGACCGATGTAGCTCTCGACGTGCACGACGCGCTTCGCGCTGTGCAGCATCAGCTCGCACCCGCCGCCGAGCGCGATGCCCGACACGGCCGCAACGACCGGCACGTTCGCGTACTTGACGCGCAGCATGCCTTCCTGGAATTTCTTCACGAACGGCTCGATGCCCTTCGCGCCGCCCATCATGAACGCGGGCATCGCCTCTTCGAGGTTCGCACCGGCCGAGAACGGGCCGCCCGGTGTGCCGAGCTTCAGCGACGTCGGCTGCCAGATCACCACGCCCTTGTAGTCCTTCTCCGCGAGTTCGATCGCCTGCACGAGGCCGTCGATCACGCTCGGCCCGATCGTGTTCATCTTCGACTTGAACGATACGATCACGACGTCGTCTTCACCTGCACGATCGTCGACCCATGCACGCACCGCGTCGGTCTCGAACAGCGTCTTGCCGTACGTCCTCGGATCGGCGCCCGCTTCACCGAGCAGCGGCGCGCGGAACACCTGCCTGTCGTAGACGGCGAGATCGGAACGCGGCACGAAGCGCTTCGACGCCGGCGCCCACGAGCCTTCGGCCGTGTGCACACCGCCCTTCTCGGCAACCGGGCCTTCGAGAACCCACGACGGCAGCGGCACGTTCGCGAGCGCCTTGCCGGCCGCGATGTCTTCCTGCACCCACTCGGCGACCTGCTTCCAGCCGGCGGCCTGCCAGCCTTCGAACGGGCCTTCATTCCAGCCGAAGCCCCAGCGGATCGCGAGATCGACGTCGCGCGCGTTGTCGGCGATCGACTCGAGATGCACGCCGATGTAGTGGAACACGTCGCGGAAGATCGACCACAGGAACTGCGCGTGCGGATGGTTCGTTTCGCGCAGCAGCTTCAGGCGCTCCGCCGGCGGGCGCTTCAGGATGCGGCCGACGGTTTCGTCCGCCTTCGCGCCCGAATCGACGTAGGTGCCCGTCTTCGCGTCGAGCACCTTGATCGCCTTGCCTTCCTTCTTGTAGAAACCGCCGCCCGTCTTCTGGCCGAGCGCGCCCTGCTTCACCAGCTCGGCGAGCACGGCTGGCGTCTGGTAGACCGGGAAGAACGGATCGTCGGCGAGGTTGTCCTGCATCGTCTTGATCACGTGCGCCATCGTGTCGAGGCCGACTACGTCCGCGGTGCGGAACGTCGCCGACTTCGCGCGGCCGAGGCGGCTGCCCGTCAGGTCGTCGACTTCGTCGAAGCGCAGGCCGAATTTCGCGGCCTCGGTGATCACCGCGAGGATCGAGAAGATGCCGACGCGGTTCGCGATGAAGTTCGGCGTGTCCTTCGCTCGCACGACGCCCTTGCCGACGATGCTCGTCAGGAAGGTCTCGAGCTGGTCGAGGATCTCCGGACGCGTATGCGCGGTCGGGATCAGCTCGACGAGATGCATGTAGCGCGGCGGGTTGAAGAAGTGCACGCCGCAGAAGCGCGCCTTCAGTTCGTCCGAGAAACCTTCGGACAACTTCGTGATCGACAGGCCCGACGTGTTGGTCGCGAAGATCGCATTCGGTGCGATGTGCGGCGCGACCTTCTTGTACAGGTCGTGCTTCCAGTCCATCCGCTCGGCGATCGCCTCGATCACGACGTCGCACTCGGCGAGCTTCGCGATGTCGTCTTCGTAGTTCGCTGCTTCGAGGTATTTCGCGTCGTCCTTCACGCCGAACGGCGCGGGCGACAGCTTCTTCAGGTTTTCGATCGCCTTCAGCGCGATCGCGTTTTTCGGGCCTTCCTTGGCCGGCAGGTCGAACAGCAGCACCGGCACGCGCGCGTTGACGAGATGCGCGGCGATCTGCGCGCCCATCACGCCGGCGCCCAGCACGGCGACCTTGCGAATCAGGAAATTGCTCACGGGATGTCTCCGGATAATGTCGTGCAGCGCGGGTTGTGTGGGCTGCACGGCGAAGTGAGTACCAGGAACCGTTGCGTTCGGGCGGCGCGCGACGCGCACCGCCCGGACTCGCGTCAGAACAGCGATTCGTCGACTTCCATCAGCGTCTTCGAACCGGCGCGCGCGGCGCGGATCGTCGCCGCCGTCTCGGGCAGCAGGCGCGCGAAATAGAAGCGGGCGGTCGCGAGCTTCGACTTGTAGAACGGGTCGCCCGATGCTTCCTTGTCGAGCGCGAGACGCGCCATGCGCGCCCAGAAGTACGAGAACACCAGGTGGCCGACGGTGCGCAGGTACGGCACGGCGGCGGCGCCGACTTCGTCCGGGTTCTGCATTGCCTTCATGCCGATTTCCATCGTCAGCTTCTGCACCTTGTCGCCGATGTCGGCGAGCGGGTTGATGAACTCGGCCATCTCCGGCTTCACACCTTCGGCTTCCGCGAATTCGGTGACGAGCTTGCCGAACTTCTTCAGCTTCGCGCCCATGTCGCCGAGCACCTTGCGGCCCAGCAGGTCGAGCGACTGGATCGAGTTCGTGCCTTCGTAGATCATGTTGATCCGCGCGTCGCGCACGTACTGCTCCATGCCCCACTCGGAGATGAAGCCGTGACCGCCGTAGATCTGCATTGCATGGTTGGTCGACTCGAACGCGTTGTCGGTCAGGAATGCCTTGATGATCGGCGTGAGCAGCGCGACGAGATCGGCCGCTTCCTTGCGCACCGCTTCGTCAGCGTGCGACAGCTCCTTGTCGATCTGCAGCGCGGACCAGTACGTGAACGCACGCGCGCCTTCCGCGTACGCCTTCTGCGTGAGCAGCATGCGACGCACGTCCGGGTGCACGATGATCGGGTCGGCCGGCTTGTCCGGTGCCTTCGGGCCCGTCAGCGAGCGCATCTGCAGGCGCTCCTTCGCGTACGTCAGCGAGTTCTGGTACGCGACTTCCGTCAGGCCGAGGCCCTGCATGCCGACGCCCAGACGCGCGGCGTTCATCATCACGAACATCGCGTTGAGGCCCTTGTTCGGCTCGCCGACCATCCAGCCCTTCGCGTTGTCGAGGTTCATCACGCACGTCGAGTTGCCGTGGATGCCCATCTTGTGTTCGATCGAGCCGCACTTGATGCCGTTGCGCTCGCCCGGCTCGCCCGCAGCGTCCGGAATGAATTTCGGCACGATGAACAGCGAGATCCCCTTCGTGCCTTGCGGCGCGTCCGGCAGGCGCGCGAGCACGAGGTGGATGATGTTCTTCGACATGTCGTGCTCGCCGCTCGAAATGAAGATCTTCGTGCCGCTGATCGAGTACGAGCCGTCGCCGTTCGGTTCGGCCTTGGTGCGCAGGATGCCGAGATCGGTGCCGCAGTGCGGCTCGGTCAGGCACATCGTGCCCGTCCATTCGCCCGACACGAGCTTCGGCAGGTAGCGTTGCTGCAGTTCCGGCGCGCCGTGCGCGTGCAGGCATTCGTAGGCGCCATGCGACAGGCCCGGATACATCGTCCATGCCTGGTTCGCCGAGTTCAGCATTTCGTAGAGCGCGTTGTTCACGAACGCGGGCAGGCCCTGGCCGCCGTAGTCCGGATCGCAGCCGAGCGCCGGCCAGCCGGCCTCGACGTACTGCTGATACGCTTCCTTGAAGCCGGTCGGGGTCTTCACGACGCCGTCGCCTTCATACGTGCAACCTTCGCGGTCGCCGATCTGGTTCAGCGGGAACAGTACCTCGGAGCAGAATTTGCCCGCTTCCTCGAGGACCTGGTTGATCGTGTCGGCGTCGAGGTCCGCATGCCGCGGCATTTGCTTGACCTCGGCTTCGACGTTCAGAAGCTCGTGCAACACGAATTGCATGTCGCGCAGCGGCGCGGCGTACTGTCCCATGACTCTCTCCAAAGGTGGGCAAAACGGCTCGAGCTCCTGGCGGGCGGATCACGCGCCGCTAACGGCTCTCGCTCTGATACGAAACGATCGTCTTTTCCAGCGCGGCCCATGTGAGGCGCACGGCATCCGGCGAATGCAGGAATCGTGCGTCGTGATGCAGGCCGAGCGTGAAGCTGTACAACTCGAAGAGCATCAGGTCCGGATCCGTATCCGCACGCAGATGGCCTTCTTCCTTCGCCTGCGAAATGGCACGCAGCATCGCGGCACGCCAGGCCGTCACGCTCGCGATCAACTGCTCGCGCACGGGGCTGTCAGGCCGGTCGTCGTACTCGACGGCGCCGCTGATGTAGATGCATCCGGTCGTCACCTCCTGGATGCGCTTCTCCGTCCAGCGGGCCAGCATCGCCCGAAGGCGCGGCAAGCCTCGCGGCTCGCGCAGGCTCGGAAAGAACACCTCGTTTTCGAAACGATGGTGATACTCGCGGACGACCTCGACCTGCAGGTCCTCGCGCGATCCGAAGTGCGCGAACACACCACTCTTGCTCATCTGCATGCGCTCGGCCAGCAGGCCGATCGTCAGCCCCTCCAGCCCGTCACGGCTGGCGAGGTCCAAAGCAGCTTCGAGTATCGCGGCACGCGTCTGTTCGCCTTTTCGCATAGCTATTTCTGTAACCGTTCGGGGGTTCGAATAAAATCGAACGGCCGTACTATTATTGAGTGCGGCCGCTCGCGAAACAAGGAAATTATTAGAAACCGGTGTCTAACCGAGCCGCTATTTTGCGCGATTCCGGCGGGACCGGAGCGGCTTTTCCGCACGAACGTGCGGACAGATTTTTGAAGCGAATGCTTAGTCCGTATCAGTCGTAACCACCGACCGTCAGCGCCTTCATCACGACGCGATACGTGTTGTACGCGAGCCAGTTCAGCATACGCTCGATGCGCGGCCGTGCGGCATACCGCGCGGCGTCGATTTCGCGGCCTTCGGAGAAGGCGGCCGCGATCGCATCGCGCAGTTCGTTGGTGACCGCATCGTAGCGCACCAGCACGACGTTCGCCTCATTGTTCAGCATCAGGCTCAGCGCGTCCAGGTTCGACGAGCCGACAGTCGCCCAGTTATCGTCGATCACCGCCACCTTGCCGTGCAGGATCGTCTTGTCGTATTCCGCCACGCGCACGCCGGCGCGCAGCAGCGCGTGATACAGGAACGGCACGGCCGTATCGAGCGCCGTGAACTCGTTGCGGCCAATCAGGATCCGCACGTCGACGCCGCGGCGTGCGGCGCCCGTCAGCGCGCGGCGCAGCTTGCGGCCCGGCATGAAATACGGATTTGCGAGCAGGATCCGCTGGCGCGCCCGGCCGATCGCGGCGAGATACGCCTTCTCGATCGCGCGGCGGTTCACGACATTGTCGCGCGCGACGAACGCGACGCTCGGCTCCGTCACGACCCGCAGCGCACCGGCCTTGATCCACCGGTGGCTGCGCATCCAGCGCCGGAACATATCCGGGAACGCTTCGCCGCCGTGCAGCCCGGCCGCGTACTGGGCGTACGGCTTGTGGCCGAACTGGATGCGGTGCCACTGCAGCTCGAACGCGGCGCGCACGTCCGACACCGCCGGCCCGGCCATCTCGACCGCGAAATCCCAGCGCGGGAACGGCAGCGTCGCGCTGCCCTGCGCGTAGTCGTCGACGATATTGATGCCGCCGCAGAACGCGACCGCATGATCGATCACCGCGAGCTTGCGGTGCGTGCGCGAGAAGCCGAAGCGGCCGAACAGGTAGCGGTTGTAGATGCAGTGCTCGACGCCTGGGCCGACCCACGTATCGAACAGCGGCAGGCGCGCGGTGCCGACGCCGTCGGTGATCACACGCACGCGCACGCCGCGCTGCGCGGCGCGGATCAGCGCATCCGACACCGGACGGCCGGCCGCGTCGTCGCAGAAGATGTAAGTTTCGAGCATCACCTGCTCGCGCGCCGCATCGATCCGCTCGATCAGCGCGTGGAAGAATTCGCTGCCGGTCTCGCAAAGCCGCACCGTGTTGCCGGCCGTGAACGCGAGCCGCGACGCGGAGCCGCGCTCCTGCAGGAACATCTGCCGCAATTGCGCGAAGCGCTTGCGGGTCTCCGCATTCATGCGGACGAGCCGTGCGGCGCCCGCGCGAGCGAGACGCGCACGGGCAATTGCAGGATCGCTTCGGCGTTCGACGGCGAGAAGCAACGCGCGGCCGCTTCACGGTACGGCAGCCACGCATGGTCGACGTGCTCGCGCGGCGACAGCGTCACGCCGACGCGGCGCGGCACGCACAGGCCGAACCAGTGCTCGACGTTGCGCGTGACGCCCGGCGCATAGCGATGCAGATATTGTGGATAGATGCTGTATTCGATCCGGTGGTGCCAGTCGACCAGCGCGGTGGCCGGCACGTCGTGCGTACCGACCGAGATGCCGGTTTCCTCGGCGACTTCGCGTGCGGCCGTGAGCGCGAGCGGCTCGTCGAGCGCGTCCTTCGATCCGGTCACCGACTGCCAGAAATCGGGCTGGTCGGCGCGCTTGATCAACAGCACGTCGAGGTCGGGCGTGTAGATCACGACGAGAACGGATTCGGGGATTTTCGGCGGCTTCGTCATCTTTGTTTCATGCGGCACAAGGCCGGGCGCCGGGCACCGTGCCCGAACGTGCGGCAAGTGCTGCGACTGTACCGCAAAAAACGAAAAAGGCGCACCACGGCGCCTTTTCGCTGGATGTCGTGCACGCGTCGCCGCACACACGACCTGTGGCACGCGTTACGCCTTCGGCTGTTCCGGCTGGCGCAGACGGATGTGCAGCTCGCGGAGCTGACGCTCGTCGACCGGGCTCGGCGCCTGCGTGAGCAGATCCTGCGCGCGCTGCGTCTTCGGGAACGCGATCACGTCGCGGATCGAGTCGGCACCGGCCATCATCGTGACGATGCGGTCGAGGCCGAATGCGATACCGCCGTGCGGCGGCGCGCCGTACTGCAGTGCGTCCAGCAGGAAGCCGAACTTGAGCTGCGCTTCTTCCGCACCGATCTTCAGCGCGCGGAACACCTTGCTCTGCACTTCCTCACGATGGATACGCACCGAGCCGCCACCGATTTCCCAGCCGTTCAGCACCATGTCGTACGCCTTCGCGAGGCAACGGCCCGGATCCGTCTCGAGGTACTCGAGGTGCTCGTCCTTCGGGCTGGTGAACGGGTGGTGCGCGGCGACGTAGCGCGCGTCTTCGTCGTCGTATTCGAACATCGGGAAGTCGACGACCCACAGCGGCTTCCAGCCGGCCTGGACGAGGCCGTTCGCCTTGCCGAATTCCGAATGGCCGATCTTCAGGCGCAGTGCGCCGAGGCTATCGTTGACGACCTTCGCGCGATCGGCCGCGAAGAAAATGATGTCGCCGTCTTCAGCACCGGTGCGCTCGAGGATCGCCGCGATCGACGCGTCGTGCAGGTTCTTGACGATCGGGCTCTGCAAGCCGTCGCGGCCCTTCGCCTTCTCGTTGACCTTGATCCATGCGAGGCCCTTCGCGCCGTAGATGCGCACGAATTCCGTGTAACCGTCGATGTCGCCGCGCGAGAGCTCGCCGCCCTTCGGCACGCGCAGCGCCGCGACACGGCCGTCCTTCGCATTGGCCGGCGTGCTGAACACCTTGAAGTCGACGTCCTTCATCGCGTCGGTCAGCTCGGTGAATTCGAGTTGCACGCGCAGGTCCGGCTTGTCCGAACCGAAACGCGCCATCGCTTCCGAGTACGGCATCACCGGGAATTTCGCGTCGAGTTCGACGTCGATCGTCGTCTTGAAGATGTGACGGATCATGTCTTCGAACAGGTCGCGGATCTCCTGCTCGCCGAGGAACGACGTCTCGCAGTCGATCTGCGTGAATTCCGGCTGACGGTCGGCGCGGAGGTCTTCGTCGCGGAAGCACTTGGTGATCTGGTAGTAACGGTCGAAGTTCGCGACCATCAGCAGCTGCTTGAACAGCTGCGGCGACTGCGGCAACGCGAAGAACTGGCCCGCGTTCACGCGCGACGGCACGAGGTAGTCGCGTGCGCCTTCCGGCGTGCTCTTCGTCAGCATCGGCGTTTCGATGTCGATGAAGCCCTGCTCGTCGAGGTACTTGCGCGCTTCGATCGCGACGCGATAGCGCAGGCGCAGGTTGTGCTGCATCTGCGGACGGCGCAGGTCGAGCACGCGGTGCGTGAGGCGCGTCGTTTCCGACAGGTTGTCGTCGTCGAGCTGGAACGGCGGCGTGATCGACGCGTTCAGGACGATCAGCTCATGGCACAGCACTTCGATCTTGCCGCTCTTCAGGCCGGTGTTGACCGTGCCTTCCGGACGGTTGCGCACGAGACCCTTGATCTGCACGCAGAACTCGTTGCGCACGCCTTCGGCGGTCGCGAACATTTCCGCGCGATCCGGGTCGCACACCACCTGCACGAGGCCTTCACGATCGCGCAGGTCGATGAAGATCACACCGCCGTGATCGCGGCGGCGCTGCACCCAGCCGCACAGCGACACGGTTTGGCCCAGCAGGTGTTCGGTCACGAGACCGCAGTATTCAGTACGCATCGACATGATGTTTGCTTTCGTTCGGTTTGATCAACGGGTGCCGCAACGCGCGGCCCGGGCGATGATTCTTTACTTACAGCGGCGGCTCGACGGGACGGCGGGCGGGCGCCGGAGCCGGCGCCGGAGGCGCCACGACGCCCATCGAGACGATGTACTTGAGCGCGGCATCGACCGACATGTCGAGTTCGATGACTTCGCTCTTCGGCAGCATCAGGAAGAAGCCCGACGTCGGGTTCGGCGTCGTGGGTACGTACACGCTCACGTACTCTTCCGTCAGATGGTTGACCACGTCGCCGCCGGGCGTACCCGTCAGAAACGCGATCGTATACGAGCCGCGCCGCGGGTATTCGATCAGCAGCGCCTTGCGGAACGCGTTGCCGCTGCTCGACAACAGCGTGTCCGACACCTGCTTGACGCTCGTGTAGATCGGCCCGACGACCGGGATGTGACGCACAACCGCGTTCCACCACGTGACGAGCTTCTGGCCGATGAAATTCTGCGTGGCCAGTCCGACGACAAAGATGAACGCGAGCGTCAGCACCGCGCCGATCCCCGGCAGGTGGAAGCCGAGCATCCGCTCCGGTTGCCACGATTCGGGCAACAGCAGCAGCGTCTGGTCCATCGTGCCGATGATGAGGCCGAGCACCCACAGCGTGATCGCGAGCGGGACGAGAACCAGCAGGCCGGTCAGGAACACCGATTTCAGGGTCGTCTTTTTCATCATCTGCCGTCAATGAACCGCGCCGGAAGCGCGGGTTGGTCGCTGCCCGGCCGGGCAGCGACGGTCAACTGCTGGCGGCGGGCGCTGCAGCCGGGGCGGGCGCGGCGCTCGTCGTCGTACTTTCGGAGCTCGCGGCAGCGGGCGCGGCGGCCGGTGCTGCCGCCGTGTCGCCGGACGCCGTCGCCGGCGCGCTGGTGCCGCCCGAACCACCGCGGAAATCGGTGACATACCAGCCCGAGCCCTTCAGCTGGAAGCCGGCGGCAGTGACCTGCTTGCGAAAAGCATCCTTCCCGCATTCGGGGCACTGCGACAGCGGCGCGTCGCTCATCTTCTGGAGCACGTCCTTCGCGAAACCGCACGCTTCGCATCGATAGGCGTAGATCGGCATGATATTTTTCCCGCAGAAACTGGAAACGGCTTGCAAAACCTTGAATTATAGCCGAAACCCCGGCGCGCTCCGGCAACGGCCGCGACGCCCGGGCTTCAGCGACGGCGCCACGTGAGCCAGCGCTCGTGCCCTTCGAACACGGCCAGCGAATCGGTCACCGGCAGATCCTCGACCAGTTCGAAGTGCGGCGCGAGCAGCGCCTCGAGTTCCGCGCGCTCGATGCCGAACGGCGGCCCCTTCGGTTTCGCCGTCACGAAAAAATAGCCGGCCAGCAACGCGCCGGCCGGCAACAATTCGGCCATCCGCGCCGCATAGTCGGCGCGCAAGCTCGGCGGCAGCGCGCACAGGAATGCGCGCTCGTACACCCACTGCACGTCGAACGGTGGTTGGTATGCGAAGAAATCAGCCTGCTCGACGACGTCCGCATGCGCGCCGAGCTGCGCCTTCGCGGCCGCCACCGCCTGCGCCGAGAAATCGATCGCGCGCACGGGCCAGCCGGCCTGCGCGAGCCAGCCGGCTTCCTGCGCACTGCCACAGCCGGGAATCAGCACCGCGCACGGCTCGCGCCGCTGCGCGAACGCGCGAAACCCGTCCGGCACGCCGCCGAAATCCCATGGCGTCACACCGCGCGCGAAACGCTCGTCCCAGAACGCGGCGTTTCCGGGGTCGCGTGTCGCGAAATCGGCGGCGCTCGGCGCGGACGGTTGTTTGGGTTCGGACATCGCTCGGCTCCCTTCGGTCATGCGCCGTACGCGAGCGCGAGCAGCACGCGCGCGACGAGCGCCCCGACGCCGACGGCAAGGCCAAAGATCAACAATGCCTGCAGCAGCCGGTTCGTACGTTTCTGCTCGACGAGAATCTGACGCATCAGGTCCTCGCTCGCCGCGCGCGGCGCGTCGTGGCGCGCCGCCATCGCGTGGTGGATGAGGCGCGGCAGTTGCGGCAGCGTCTTGCTCCACTGCGGCGCCTCGACCTTGAAACGCTCGTACCAGCCGCGCAGGCCGATCTGCTCGGTCATCCAGCGTTCGAGATACGGCTTCGCCGTCTTCCACAGGTCGAGTTCGGGATCGAGCGAACGACCGAGCCCCTCGACGTTCAGCATCGTCTTCTGCAGCAGCACGAGCTGCGGCTGGATCTCGACGTTGAAACGACGCGACGTCGAGAACAGGCGCATCAGCACCTGGCCAAGCGAGATGTCCTTCAGCGCGCGGTCGAAATAGGGCTCGCACACCGCGCGGATCGCGCTTTCGAGCTCCTCGACGCGCGTCTCGGGCGGCACCCAGCCCGACTCGAGGTGCAGCGTGGCGACGCGGTGGTAATCGCGCTTGAAGAACGCGAGGAAGTTCTGCGCGAGGTAGTTCTTGTCGAAATCCGACAACGCGCCGACGATCCCGAAATCGAGCGCGATATAGCGGCCGAACGTGTTCGGATCGAGGCTCACCTGGATGTTGCCCGGGTGCATGTCCGCATGAAAGAAACCGTCGCGGAATACCTGCGTGAAGAAGATCTCGACGCCTTCGCGCGCGAGCTTCTTGATGTCGACGCCGGCCGAGCGCAGCGTCTCGACCTGGCTGATCGGCACACCGGTCATGCGCTCCATCACGAGCACCTGCGACGTCGAGAAATCCCAGAACATCTCGGGCACGAGCAGCAGGTCGAGGCCAGCGAAGTTGCGGCGCAGCTGGCTGCCGTTCGCGGCCTCGCGCATCAGGTCCAGCTCGTCATGCAGGTACTTGTCGAATTCGGCGACGACTTCGCGCGGCTTCAGGCGCCGGCCGTCTGCCCACATGCGCTCCGTCCACGTCGCGATGTCGCGCATCAGCGCGAGGTCCGAATCGATCACCGGCAGCATGTTCGGGCGCAGCACCTTGACCGCGACAGCCTTGCCCGCGTGCTGGCCCTGCTTCAGCTTCGCGAAATGCACCTGCGCGATCGACGCGCTCGCGATCGGCTCGCGCTCGAATTCGTCGAACAGCTCGTCGACCGGGGCGCCGAGCGACTTCTCGATGATCGCGATCGCGACCGCCGAATCGAACGGCGGCACCTGGTCCTGCAGCTTCGCGAGCTCGTTCGCGAAATCGACCGACAGCAGGTCGCGGCGCGTCGACAGCACCTGGCCGAACTTCACGAAGATCGGGCCGAGGCTTTCGAGCGCGTGACGCAGCCGCACGGCGGGCGGATCGGAATAGCGGCGGCCGATCGTCGTGATCCGCAACAGCAGCTTCACGCGCCGGTCGTCGATCCGCGACAGCATCACTTCGTCGAGGCCAAAGCGGATGACGGTGTAGACAATCTTGATGAAACGGAAAATGCGCATGCCCTGCGGCCCTCAGTGCGCGCCGCGTGGACCGAAGCCCGCGCGCGCGCCGATTTTTTGTTCGAGTCGCTCGACCCGTTTCTCGATCCGCGCGAGCGCATCGCGCGCACGCGCCAGTTCGGCGTCGAAGCCGCCGAGCGCGGTGCGCCGGACGACTTGCGGATTCTCGTCGAGCCAGTACTCGGCGACGGAATCGAGCACGTTGCGGCCGGTGCGGCGCGCGCGCGCGCCGGCGTCGCGCACGACCGTCGCGATCCGGTGCGCCGCCGCGTCGCCAACCAGCTTCGCGAGATCTTCCTCAGGTTCCCAGCGCAGGTGTTCGGCCAGCTTCGCGATCTGCGTCGCGAACTCCGCGTCGCCGTCGATCTTCACGTGCTTCATCACGGCCGCCTGGCCGCCCTGCAGGAATGCGGCGACGGTGTCGCCCGCGAGTGCGATCGACACGTCGACGTGTTGCGCATCGTGCGCTTCCACCGCGGACAGGTAACCATCGGGCTGCACGAGCAGCGTGAGCGTGACGGGCGGCACGTCGAGCCGGGCGGTCTTGCCCGCATAGGGGATCAGGCGGTCGCGCGCCCACGATTCGCGCGCGAGCAGGTGATTGACAGCAGCAGCAAAAGGCTTGGCGGCAAAGGTCATCGGGCTGGGAAAGAAAAAACCCGCGCAGGCCGGGCGCCCACGCGGGTTTCTATTGTAACGTCGGATCGTCGGCAGACCGCGGCCAACCGCACACCCGGGCGGCAAGCGGTCGCAGCGCGGCGGCCGTCGCCCGGGCAGCCGGCAAGCCGGCCGCCGGTCACGCTCAGTGCGTGTTGAGCTGCTGGATACCCGCGAGCAACCAGCCCTGACTGCCCGACTTCGACAGGTTCCACACCTCGTCGAACGGCGCCGCCGACGCATTCGCCGATTCGCGGATCAGCCCGTGGAAGCGCACGCTCGCCGACTGCTCGATGCCGCGATCCTCGATCGCGACCAGTTCCGCGTCGAGCTGCACGACATCGGTCTGGTTCGCCTCGTTGCCGCGCGAGTCGAGGTCGATCTTGATCTCGGCGAACATTTCCGGCGTCGTGAACTCGCGAATGTCGGCCAGGTTGCCCTGGTCCCAAGCCGCCTGCAGCCGCACGAAATAGACCTTCGCGCTGCGCAGGAACGCCTCGGTGTCGAAGCCGGCCGGCACCTGCAACGGTGCAGCGGCCATCGCACCGGCCGCGCCCGCAGCCGTCGCGCCGCCACCGAATACGCCTTGCGCTTCGTTCGCGTAGCTGCTGCCGCTGCTCGCATAGTTGCTGCCGGCACCCTGCTGGAACGACGGGCTTTGCGAATAATTGCCCGACGACGACGCCGAACCGCCCACCGAGTACGCCGGCTCGTGCGGGCGGCGACGGTTCATGAACTTGCGGATCAGCCAGATACCGACCATCGCGAGCAAGGCGATCACAATGACGTTCGCCATCATGCTCGCGAATGCACCGCCGAGGCCGAAGTGCGACAACAGCGCTGCGATGCCGAGGCCGGCCGCGAGACCGGCGATCGGCCCGAGCCAGCGCGAGCGGTTCGGCTGCGCGGCCGGAGCCGGCGCGGCCGGGTTCGCGCGCTGCGCCTGCGCCGGCGCAGCCTGCTGCATCGGCTGCTGCGCGGGCGGAGTGGCCTGACGCTGCGTGACGGTGGAGTTTTGACGGCCGATGCTGCGCCCGCCGCCCATGCGCCGGGCTTCGGCGTCGAGCGATGCGAACGTGCCGGCCGTGAGCAGGCCGACCATCAGCAGCGTGCCGACCCGTCGAGCCCACGGCTTCGACGGCTTGCTACGGTTGAACAGCGAACGCGATTCGGACATCAGCTTCTCCAGATGTAAGGCGAATGTATGGAAAGAACCCCTTAGTACTTGGTTCCTAGGTGTAACGCTACCACGCCACCTGACAAATTGTAATATTTGACGGCATCGAGGCCCGCTTGTTCCATCATCGTCTTCAGCGTGTCCTGATCGGGATGCATCCGGATAGATTCCGCAAGATACCGATAACTTTCAGCATCTTTCGCGAACTTGTCGCCAAGCCACGGTAATACTTTGAAAGAATACAGATCGTACGCTTTTTTCAGCGGATCCCAGACTTTCGAGAATTCGAGGACCATCACGCGGCCACCGGGCTTCGCCACGCGGCGCATCTCGGCGAGCGCGGCGTCCTTGTGCGTCATGTTGCGCAGCCCGAACGCGACCGTGACCACATCGAAGTAGTTGTCGGGAAAGGGAATTTTCTCGGCGTCGCACAGCAGCGACGGCGTCACGATGCCCTTGTCGAGCAGCCGGTCGCGGCCGACACGCAGCATCGATTCGTTGATGTCGGTGTGCCAGACCTCGCCCGTCGGGCCCGCCGCCTTCGCGAACGCCTTGGTCAGGTCGCCCGTGCCGGCTGCGATGTCGAGCACCTTGAAGCCGGGGCGCACATTCGCCTGCGCGATCGTGAACGCCTTCCACGCGCGGTGCATGCCGGCCGACATCAGGTCGTTCATCAGATCGTAGTTGCTCGCGACCGAATGGAACACGCCCGCCACTTTCTTCGCTTTTTCGGTTTCCTCGACGCTTTCGAAGCCGAAGTGGGTTTTGCTCATCGCGTTGATCCTCAGTAAATGGCAAGACGGCGCCGAGCGGGCGCCGTCGATTTCAGTGGCAGTGGCCGTGCGGCGCGGGAGCCGCCTGCATCGGCGCGTCGCGCTCGACGCCCGCCGCCTTCAGTTTGTCGAAATAGTCGCGCCACAGCGCGTCCTGCTGCGTCGCCAGTTCGTACAGCAGATCCCACGAATAGATGCCGGTCGAATGGCCATCGGAGAACGTCGGCTGCAGCGCGTAGTTGCCCACGCCCTCGAGCGCGGTGATCGTCACCTCGCGCTTGCCCGTCTGCAGCGTCTCCTGGCCGGGCCCGTGGCCGCGCACCTCGGCCGACGGCGAATATACGCGCATCAGCTCGAACGGGATCCGGTAGCTTTCGCCGTTCGGGTACTGCAATTCGAGCACGCGCGACACCGCGTGCACGACGACGCCGGACGGAATCGGCGTCGTGGAAGTCAAACCGCTCATGGCTGCCTCGAATCGGTCATGCGTTGAATTTCCTCGCGAACCGCATTGTGCAGCAGCGAGGCCTGCGCGGCGCGCGAGCGCAACAGCGCCTCGGATACGCTGCGCTGGCGCGGCGCCCACACGGGCTGCGGGAAATGGGCGTCGTTGGAGAAGCGCGGAATCACGTGCCAGTGCACGTGCGGCACCATGTTGCCGAGGCTCGCGAGATTCACCTTGTTCGGCTGCATCACGCGGCGCACGGCCCGCTCCACCGCGTACACCACGCGCATCAAATGTGCCCGTTCGGGCTCGCCGAGATCGGAGAACTCGGCCACGTGCGCGCCCCAGATCACCCGGCAGAAACCCGGGTATTCGTGCTCGCCCGTCGCGAGCACGACGCGCAGCGCATCGTCCTGCCAGAGCACCTCGCCGCCGTCTTCACGGCAAAACACGCATTCCATCGTCGCTCCCATGTGGACGGGCGCCGGCGCTGATGCACCGGCGCCCGCTCTCATCCCTAGTCCGGCCGGGCGGTCGTCATGCCGGCATTAGACCAGCACGCGCTCGATCCCGCCATTGTTCGCATGTGCGACATAGTCGGCCATCCAGTTTTCGCCGAGCACCTGGCGCGCGATCTCGACCACGATGTAATCGGCCTCGAGGTTCGCGTCCTCGTTGTAACGCGACAGGCCCTGCAGGCACGACGGGCAGCTCGTCAGGATCTTCACGTCCGGGCCGTTCGCGGCCGCGGCGGCCGGCGCCGGCGCGTCGCCGGCCACCACGGGAATCGCGCGCAGCTTCGCGGCGCCCTTGCGGATTTCCTCTTCCTTGCGGAAGCGAACCTGCGTGGACACGTCCGGACGCGTGACCGCGAGCGTGCCCGATTCGCCGCAGCAGCGCTCGTTCTTCTCGATCTTGTAACCGTCCTTCTCCGCGCCCATCAACTCGTTGACGAGCTTCACCGGGTCCATCGTCTTGATCGGCGTATGGCACGGGTCGTGATACATGTAGCGGGTGCCCGTCACGCCATCGAGCTTCATCCCCTTCTCGAGCAGGAACTCGTGGATGTCGATGATCCGGCAGCCCGGGAAGATCTTGTCGAATTCGTAGCCTGCGAGCTGGTCGTAACAGGTGCCGCACGACACGACCACCGTCTTGATGTCGAGGTAGTTCAGCGTGTTCGCGACCCGGTGGAACAGCACGCGGTTGTCGGTGACGATCTTCTCGGCCTTGTCGTACTGGCCCGAGCCGCGCTGCGGATAGCCGCAGCACAGGTAGCCCGGCGGCAGCACGGTCTGCACGCCTGCCTCCCACAGCATCGCCTGCGTGGCCAGCCCGACCTGCGAGAACAGTCGCTCGGAGCCGCAGCCCGGGAAGTAGAACACCGCTTCCGAATCGACGGTCGTCGACTTCGGGTTGCGGATGATCGGCACGATCTTGTTGTCCTCGATGTCGAGCAGCGCGCGCGCCGTCTTCTTCGGCAGGTTGCCCGGCATCTTCTTGTTGACGAAGTGGATCACCTGCTCGACCACGGGCGGCTTGCCGGTGGTCGCGGGCGGATGCTGGGTCTGCTTCGTCACGACCTTCTTCAGCATGTCGTTCGCGAAGCGCTGCACCTTGTAGCCGACACCCATCATCACGCTGCGCGCGGCGTTGATCGTCTGCGGATTGGTCGCGTTCAGGAAGAACATGCCCGCCGCATTGCCGGCGTTGAATTTCTTCTTGCCCATCTTGCGCAACAGGTTGCGCATGTTCATCGTGACGTCGCCGAAGTCGATCTTCACCGGGCACGGCGTCGCGCACTTGTGGCATACCGTGCAGTGGTCGGCCACGTCGTTGAACTCGTCCCAGTGCTTGATCGACACGCCGCGGCGCGTCTGCTCTTCGTACAGGAACGCCTCGACCAGCAGCGAGGTCGCAAGGATCTTGTTGCGCGGGCTGTACAGCAGGTTCGCGCGCGGCACGTGCGTCGCGCACACCGGCTTGCACTTGCCGCAGCGCAGGCAGTCCTTCACCGAATCGGCGATCGCGCCGATGTCGGACTGCTGCATGATCAGCGACTCGTAGCCCATCAGCCCGAAGCTCGGCGTGTAGGCGTTGCGCAGGTCGGCGCCGTCGAGCAGCTTGCCCTTGTTGAAGCGGCCGTTCGGATCGACGCGCTGCTTGTACGCGCGGAATTCGGCGATCTCGTCGTCGGTCAGGAACTCGAGCTTCGTGATGCCGATCCCGTGTTCGCCGGAGATCACGCCATCGAGCGAGCGCGCGAGCGTCATGATGCGCGCGACCGCCGCGTGCGCATCCTGCAGCATCTCGTAGTTGTCGGAGTTGACCGGGATGTTGGTGTGGACGTTGCCGTCGCCCGCATGCATGTGCAGCGCGACGAACACGCGGCCGCGCAACACCTGTTTGTGGATCGCCTGCGCTTCGTCGAGGATCTGCTTGAACGCGCCGCCGTTGAAGATCGCGCGCAGCTCCGCGCGGATCTCCTGCTTCCACGAGATGCGGACCGTGCGGTCCTGCGTGACGTGGAACACGGTCGCGCCCGGCTGCTCGTCCGCGCGATCGGCGAACTTCTCGGCGAGCGCCTCGTAGCCGAGCTGCACGAGGTAGTGCTGTGCCTCGCGCAGCGGCTGGTCGAGCCGGTCGCGCACGAATTCCCAACGCGCACGCACGCGCTTGAGCAGCTCCAGCGCCTGCTGCACGCGATCCTCGAGCAGCTCGGCGCTCGGGATTTCGTTCGCGTCGTCGGTCTTGCCGAGCGGCAGGTTGCCTGCGCGGAAGAACGCCTCGAGCGCGTCGACCAGTTGCAGCTTGTTCTTCAGCGACAGCTCGATGTTGATCCGTTCGATGCCGTCGGTGTACTCGCCCATCCGGTTCAGCGGAATGACGACGTCCTCGTTGATCTTGAACGCGTTCGTGTGCTTCGCGATCGCGGCCGTGCGGCTGCGGTCGAGCCAGAAGCGCTTGCGCGCCTCCGCGCTGATCGCGACGAAGCCTTCGCCGCTCTTGCCGTTCGCCATCCGGATCACTTCGGACGTCGCGTGCGCGACCGCATCGGCGTCGTCGCCGACGATGTCGCCGATCAGCACCATCTTGGGGAACGCGTTGCGCTTGCTCTTGGTCGCGTAGCCGACCGCGCGCAGATAGCGCTCGTCGAGGTGCTCGAGGCCCGCGAGGATCGCGCCGCCCTGCTTCGACGTCTCGAACAGGTAGTCCTTGATCTCGACGATGCTCGGGATCGCCTCGCGCGCCTGGCCGAAGAATTCGAGGCAGACGGTGCGCGTGTGCGCGGGCATCTTGTGCAGCACCCAGCGCGCGGACGTGATCAGCCCGTCGCAGCCCTCCTTCTGCACGCCCGGCAGGCCGGCGAGGAACTTGTCTGTGACGTCCTTGCCGAGGCCTTCCTTGCGGAACCGGCGGCCTTCGATTTCGAGCATCTCGGTCTTCAGCAGCTTCTCGCCCGGCGCGTACGCGCCGTCGAACCACTTCAGCTCGAAACGAGCGACCGCGATGTCGTGGATCTTGCCCTGGTTGTGCTCGTGACGCGTGACTTCGAGCCAGTTCCCGTCCGGGTCGACCATCCGCCACCAGGCCAGGTTGTCGAGCGCGGTGCCCCACAGCACGGCCTTCTTGCCGCCGGCGTTCATCGCGACGTTGCCGCCGATGCACGACGCGTCGAGCGAGGTCGGATCGACCGCGAACACGTAGCCGGCCGCTTCGGCTGCTTCCGTCACGCGGCGCGTGACGACGCCCGCGCCGGAGAAGATCGTCGGCACCTTGTGCGCGACACCCGGCAGTTCGGTGAGCTCGACCGCGCCGAGCTGTTCGAGCTTCTCGGTGTTGATCACCGCGGAGAACGGCGTGAGCGGCACCGCGCCGCCCGTGTAGCCGGTGCCGCCGCCGCGCGGGATCACGGTCAGGCCGAGCTCGAAGCACGCCTTGATCAGGCCCGCGATCTCGGCTTCGGTATCGGGGGTCAGCACGACGAACGGGTATTCGACGCGCCAGTCGGTCGCGTCGGTCACGTGCGACACGCGCGACAACCCGTCGAAGCGGATGTTGTCCTTCTGCGTGCAGCGGCCGAGCGCCTTGGTCGCACGGCGGCGCAGGTCGGCCATCTTGTCGAATTCGTCGGCGAATTCGTCGACCGCACGCTGCGCGGCGGCCTCGAGCATCTCGACGCGGCCGGCACGTTCACGGCCCGCGTCGTCGTGATGCTCGGTCAGATCGGCGCGACGGCGCTTGCCGATCTCGGTCAGGCGGTGGTTCAGCGCCTCGATCAGCAGCGCGCGGCGCTTCGGGTTGTCGAGCAGGTCGTCCTGCAGGTACGGGTTGCGGCGCACGACCCAGATGTCGCCGAGCACTTCGTACAGCATCCGTGCCGAGCGGCCCGTGCGGCGTTCGGCGCGCAGCTCGTCGAGCACCGACCACGCCTCCTCGCCGAGCAGGCGGATCACGATCTCGCGATCGGAGAAGGACGTGTAGTTGTAGGGAATCTCGCGCAGACGGGGCGCGGGGTCGGCGGCGACGGCGGCGGCCGCGCCATGCGGATCGAAAACTTGTGGTGCGTTCATGTTCGGACGACTCGGAGGGCCGATACACCGTGCACGGGCGTCGGCAAGCGCGTAGGCGCAATCTTGGGGAAATCTGTTCTGGTGCCAGGCGCGCGACTATCTCGCATGGGGCCGGAGCGGGTCTGGACTCACCGTTTCCAGCCGGCGGGGCCTGGCGGCACTCGGAGCCATCAGCACGATCGCGCGCGGCGCGCATGCCGCTCCGCCGCGGGGCTGGCTGCGCGCGGCGTCAGCTTCAACGGGGCGATCCGAGGGTGCCTCTGCATCTTCCGATCCTTGATTCAAAACGGAATTCTAACCCATGATCGGCCCGCCCGTGAGACGCCGGACAGGTCGTGGGGCTTTCGCCGCAACCCGCGCCGGGCCTGGTTCGGCGCGCTTTCGCGCCGGCATTCGCCGTCCGTCCGGTCGGTAACCGCGCGGTTAAACCGGTAAAAAAGGGACGCTCCGCGCGGCAAACATGCGCGCCGGCGCGGTTGCGCGACCATGCACCCGGCATGCCGCTTGCGTGCGGATGGACCCTTGGCGCTATCATTGATCCTTTACCGTCTGCTTCCGCACTGCACGCGAGCGCCCATGGCATCCCACGATTACCTGAAGAAAATCCTCACCGCGCGCGTCTACGACGTCGCGCTCGAGACGGAACTCGAACCCGCCCGCAATCTGTCGGCCCGACTGCGCAACCCCGTCTACCTGAAGCGCGAGGACAACCAGCCGGTGTTCTCGTTCAAGCTGCGCGGCGCGTACAACAAGATGGCGCACATTCCGGCCGACGCGCTTGCGCGCGGCGTGATTACGGCATCGGCCGGCAATCATGCGCAGGGCGTTGCGTTCTCGGCCGCACGAATGGGTGTCAAGGCCGTGATCGTCGTGCCCGTCACGACGCCGCAGGTGAAGGTCGACGCGGTACGCGCGCACGGCGGCCCGAGCGTCGAGGTGATCCAGGCGGGCGAGTCGTACAGCGATGCGTACGCGCACGCGGTCAAGGTGCAGGCGGAGCGCGACCTCACGTTCGTCCATCCGTTCGACGATCCATACGTGATCGCCGGCCAGGGCACGATCGCAATGGAAATCCTGCGTCAGCACCAGGGGCCGATTCACGCGATCTTCGTGCCGATCGGCGGCGGCGGGCTCGCGGCCGGCGTGGCGGCCTACGTCAAGGCGGTGCGGCCGGAAATCAAGGTGTTCGGCGTGCAGGCCGAGGATTCGTGCGCGATGGCGCAGTCGCTGCAGAAGGGCGAGCGCGTCGAGCTGAGCGAGGTCGGCCTGTTCGCGGACGGCACCGCGGTGAAGCTCGTCGGCGAGGAAACCTTCCGGCTCTGCCGCGAATTCCTCGACGGCGTGCTGACGGTGGACACCGACGCACTGTGCGCGGCGATCAAGGACGTGTTCCAGGACACGCGCAGCGTGCTCGAGCCGTCCGGCGCGCTCGCGGTGGCGGGTGCGAAACGCTACGCGGAACGCGAAGGCATCGAAAACCAGACGCTCGTCGCGGTCACGTCCGGCGCGAACATGAATTTCGACCGGATGCGCTTCGTTGCCGAACGCGCGGAAGTCGGCGAGGCGCGCGAGGCCGTGTTCGCCGTCACGATCCCCGAGGAACGCGGCAGCTTCAAGCGTTTCTGCTCGCTCGTCGGCGACCGCAACGTGACCGAGTTCAACTACCGGATCGCCGATGCGCAATCCGCGCACATCTTCGTCGGCGTGCAGATCAAGCGGCGTGACGAATCGGCCGAGATCGCCGCGAACTTCGAGTCGCATGGCTTCAAGACCGTCGACCTGACGCACGACGAGCTGTCGAAGGAACACATCCGCTACATGGTGGGCGGCCGCTCGCCGCTCGCGCTCGACGAACGCCTGTTCCGCTTCGAATTCCCGGAGCGGCCGGGCGCGCTGATGAAGTTCCTGTCGTCGATGGCGCCGGACTGGAACATCAGCCTGTTCCACTACCGCAACCAGGGCGCGGACTACAGCTCGATCCTCGTCGGGCTGCAGGTGCCGCAGGCCGACCGCGCCGAATTCGAACGCTTCCTCGCGGCGCTCGGCTATCCGTATGTCGAAGAGAGCACCAATCCGGCTTACCGCCTCTTCCTGTCGTAAAGGCATCGTGCAATGAATCCCGAACATTCTCCGCTCGGCAAGGCGACCGTCTACGCAGCGCAGTACGACGCGTCGCTGCTGTTCCCGATCCCGCGCGCCGGCTCGCGCGAGCAGCTCGGCATCACGTCGGCGCTGCCGTTCTTCGGCACCGACATCTGGAACGCTTACGAGCTGTCGTGGCTCAACGCGCGCGGCAAGCCGCAGCTCGCGGTCGCGACGTTCTTCGTGCCGGCAGAATCGCCGAACATCGTCGAATCGAAGTCGTTCAAGCTGTATCTCGGCTCGTTCGCGCAATCGAAGTTCGACTCGGTCGACGCGGTGCGCGACGTGCTCAAGCGTGACGTGTCGGCCGCGTGCGGCGCGAGCGTGTCGGTGCAGCTCGTGTCGCCGCACGATTTCGGCAAGCTCGAGATGGAAGAGCTCGACGGGCTGTCGCTCGATCGGCTCGACCTCGACACCGACGTGTACGAACCCGATCCGTCGCTGCTGTCTGCCGCCGAGGACGAAGCGCCGGTCGAGGAAACGCTCGTGTCCGACCTGCTGCGCTCGAACTGCCCGGTCACCGGTCAACCCGACTGGGGCAGCGTGCAGATTCACTACGTCGGGCCGCAGATCGATCACGCAGGGCTGCTGCGCTACATCATCTCGTTCCGCAACCACACGGGCTTTCACGAGCAGTGCGTCGAGCGCATCTTTCTCGACATCCTGCATGCGTGCAAACCGGTGAAGCTCGCGGTATACGCGCGCTATACGCGCCGCGGCGGACTCGACATCAATCCGTTCCGCACGAACTACAACCAGCCGATGCCGGACAACGCGCGGACCGCGCGGCAATAACACCAGCCCGACCGAAACGAAACAGCCCCGCCGGCTCGCGCCGACGGGGCTGTTTCACTGTGCGCAGCGGATTGCGCGCCGCCTTACTTCGCCGGCGCCTTGTAAGCGATGCAATCGACCTCGACCTTGCAATCGATCACCATGCTTGACTGCACGCACGCGCGTGCCGGCGGATGCTCGCCGAAGTACGACACGAACACCCTGTTGAACGACGCGAAATCGCGTGCGTCGTCGAGCCACACGCCGCAGCGCACGACGTGTTCGAGGCCGTAGCCGGCTTCCTTCAGGATCGCGATCACGTTCTCGATTGCCTGCTTCGACTGCGTGACGATGCCGCCTTCGACGACCTCGCCGTTCACCATCGGCGTCTGGCCCGACACATACAGCCAGCCGTCGGCCTCGACCGCGCGTGCAAACGGCATCACCTGGCCGCCCGTACCCTTCGCTTCGCCCACGCCATATCGCTTCATCGTTTCACTCCTTGGTTGTCGACCGGCATCGGCACGCAAGCGCCAGTGCCGATCCCTTGCAACGCACGGTTGCGGATGCGCGCGCCGACATGGCGCACGCGGCAAATCGGATCGGCGCCGCGCTCAGAACGCGGCTTCGGCACTCGCCGGCACGCGCTCGCCGCGCGCGACGAAACCGCCGGCGCGCGCGCCGGTCGGCTGGCCGTTCTCGTAAGTCAGCACGCCGTTCACCCACACCGCGTCGATCCCGTGCGCGGGCTGCTGCGGCTTCTCGAACGTCGCGGCATCGATCACGCGCGCCGGATCGAACAGCACGAGATCCGCGTGGTAGCCGACATGCACTTCGCCGCGCCGCGCGATCCCGTAGCGGCGCGCGGACAGCGACGTCATCTTGCGGATCGCTTCCTCGAGCGGCAGCAGGTTCGTGTCGCGCACGTAATGGCCGAGCACGCGCGGGAATGCGCCCCAGAGCCGCGGGTGCGGCAGCGGATCGTTCGGCAAGCCGTCCGAGCCGACCATCGTCGCCGGGTGCGACAGAATCCGCCGCACGTCGTCCTCGGACATGTTGTGGTACACGGCGCCGGCCGGACGGATGCGCTGCGCGGCCTCCTGCTCGGTCACGCCCCAGTCGGCCGCGATCGCCTTCAGCAACTTGCCCGCGACTTCCGGATGCGGCTCCGACCACGTGATCGTGATGTCGATGTCGCCCGTCACCTGCTTCAGGTCGAGCGTCGACGAGCTGCGGCTGTACGGATAGCAGTCGCAGCCGACGGGCTGGTAGCGGCGCGCGCCTTCGAGCGACGCGAGCACCTCGGTGCTGCGCCCCCAGTTCGACGGGCCCGCGCATTTCAGGTGCGAGATCACGACCGGCACCTGCGCGTGACGGCCGACGCGATACGCTTCGTCCATCGCGTCGAGGATCGCGTCGAACTCGGTGCGCATGTGCGTCGTGTATAGCGCGCCCGCGTTCGCGAGCGGCTCGGCGAGCGCCATCACTTCCTCGGCGGGCGCCGCGAACGCGGAGCCATATGCGAGGCCCGACGACAGCCCGAGCGCGCCGTTCGCGAGCGCCTCCTCGAGCTGTGTGCGCATCCCGGCAATTTCGCCGTCGGTCGCCGCGCGGTCGAGGCGGTCCATCTGGTTGTTGCGCAGCGCGGTGTGCCCGACGAGCGCCGCGACGTTCACGGCCGGACGCGCATCGTTGACGGCCGCGACATACGCGGCGAAGGTCGGGTAGCGGAACGCGGCGCGATCGCCGAGCAGGTTCATCGGGTCGGGCGGATCGCCCGCGAGCGTCACCGGCGACGCGCTGATCCCGCAGTTGCCGACGATCACCGTCGTCACGCCCTGCGAGATCTTCGGCAGCATTCCCGGCGCGCGGATCACGTGCGTGTCGTCGTGCGTGTGGACGTCGACGAAGCCCGGCGCGAGCGCGCGGCCATTCGCATCGACGACGGTTTCGGCAAGCCAGTTCGACAGGTTGCCGATCGCCGCGATCACGCCATTGCGGATCGCGACGTCGCGCGTGACGGGCGGCGCGCCGGTGCCATCGTACAGCTGCGCGCCGACGATCAGCGTATCGGCGGCTTCGGGATGCGAATGCATGGTCAGTCTCCTACCGGTTGACGGTCTCCGCCGCCGCGGTGCGCATCGAGCGCATGCTTGATGCGGCGCAGCGATTCTCGGCCCGCATCGCCGAGCCGCAGCGCGACCCCGGTGACGAGCACGTCGATCGCCATCATCATCGCGTAGCGCGATGTCGAAGGCTTGTAAATGAAATCGGTCTCGAATGCGACGACCGGAATCAGATGGTCGGCGAGCTTCGCGAGCGGCGACGCCGGCGCGGTGATCGCGATCAGCTTCGCGCCGTAGCGTTTCGCGAGCCGGCAGCTTTCGAGCAGTTCGGGCACGCGCCCGCTCACCGACAACGCGACGACCACGGCGTCGCGCGACAGCGTCGCCGACACCATCCGCTGCAGCAGGCTGTCCTGATAGCTCGCGACCGGCCGGCCAAAGCGCACGAGCCGGAAGCGCAGTTCGTCGGCGAGCGCGGTCGAGCCGCCGCCCTGCCCGTACACATAGATCATCTTCGCGCCGGCGAGCAGGTCGGCCGCCGCGTCGAACGACGTGTTGCGCAGCAGCTGGTGGTTGTGCGCGAGCGCCACGCGAATCTCGTCGTAGACGACCGATGCGGGGCTCGCGTCTTCTTCGGGATGCTCATCGGCCGGCACCAGAAAACGCTGGCCGACCGCCGCGGCCTGCGCAACGAGCACCTTCAGTTCGCGCACGTCGCGGCAGCCGACGGCCTTCGCGAAACGCGTGACCGTCGCGACGCTGACTCCCGCGTCGCGCGCGAGCGCGCCAATGCTCGCATGTGCGGCGCGCGCGAGATCGGCGAGGATGAATGCGGCGACCTTGCGTTCGGCCTCGCGCAGCTCGGGCGCGCATTCGGCGATCCGCGCGACGATGTCGAGGACCGGCTGGGCGACCGAAGCCGGTGGCTCGGCTGCGAACGGGACGGATGGGCTGGCGGGCGAATTCATCTGCTGAAAAGTGTGCGGCGCTTCATGTTACTAAATAACATCACCGCGCCGATGCTACTTTCTGTACCATCTGCATGTCAACTTCAGTGCAATGCATAGTAATGATGGAGCGGGATGAAATGAAAGTTACAAACTATCAGGAACCGACAATCAATCCGTTGGGCAAGGGCCTCGGCAACCTGCCGAGCGCGAGCGTGCCGCTCGACGACGCGGGCCGCCTCGAGTGGAACCTGCTCGCGGAAGATGTCAGCCTGCCGGCCGCCGTGCTGTACGCGGATCGCATCGAACACAATCTGAACTGGATGCAGGCGTTCGTCCAGCAGTACGGCGTGCAGTTCGCACCGCACGGCAAGACGACGATGGCGCCGCAGCTGTTCCGCCGCCAGCTCGACGCCGGCGCATGGGGCATCACGCTCGCGACCGCGCACCAGACGCAGGCCGCGTATCACGGCGGCGTGCGGCGCGTGCTGCTCGCGAACCAGCTGGTCGGCCGCCAGAACATGGCGATCATCGCTCAGTTGCTGTCCGATCCCGAGTTCGAATTCTTCTGCCTCGTCGATTCGGCCGACAGCGTCGACCAGCTCGGCCGCTTCTTCGGCGACGCAAAAAAGACGCTGAACGTGCTGATCGAGCTCGGCGTACCGGGCGGCCGCGCGGGCGTGCGCGACGCCGCGCAACGCCAGGCCGTGCTCGATGCGATCGCGCGCTATCCGGACACGCTGAAGCTGGCCGGCATCGAACTCTACGAAGGCGTGCTGAAGGAGGAAGGCGAGATCCGCGCGTTCCTGCAGGACGCGGTCGCGCTCACGCGAGCGCTGGCCGAAGCCGGCCGTTTCGCGCGCACGCCGGCGATCCTGTCGGGCGCCGGCTCGGCGTGGTACGACGTGGTCGCGGAGGAATTCGCGAAGGCGTCCGACGCCGGTTTCGCGGAAGTCGTGCTGCGCCCGGGCTGCTACCTGACGCACGACGTCGGCATCTACAAGAAGGCCCAGACCGACGTGTTCGCGCGCAACCCGATCGCCCGCAGGATGGGCGAAGGGCTGCTGCCGGCGCTGCAGCTGTGGGCGTACGTGCAGTCGGTGCCCGAGCCGAATCGCGCGATCGTCGCGCTCGGCAAGCGCGACGCGGCGTTCGACGCGGGCTTGCCCGAGCCGGCGCGCCACTTCCGCCCGGGCCGCGACAGCGCGCCGCGCGATGTCGCCGCGAGCGAAGGCTGGGCCGTCACCGGAATGATGGACCAGCATGCGTACCTGCAGATTCCGCCGGGCGCGGACGTGAAGGTCGGCGACATGGTCGCGTTCGACATCTCGCACCCGTGCCTGACGTTCGACAAGTGGCGCCAGCTGCTCGTCCTCGATCCGCAATTCCGCGTGACGGAAGTCGTCGAAACCTTCTTCTGACGCCCCGCGCACCGCCCCGCCGCCGCGCGGGGCGGCCGTCACGCGCGCTTCAAGCGGGCGGAGTACACTGCGCTTTCGTCCTCGGGGCCGCTTCGCCGCCGCAGCGCCGTCTGCCGCACGCGGCGCGAACGGACCCTCAACGCTGTTCAATGGAGAAAGCCATGGCCGCGAAGAAGATCCTGTTCCTGACCGGCGATTTCGCCGAAGACTACGAAACGATGGTGCCGTTCCAGGCGCTGCAGGCCGTCGGCCACCACGTCGATGCGGTCTGCCCGGGCAAGCGCGCGGGCGACAAGGTCAAGACCGCGATCCACGATTTCGAGGGCGACCAGACTTACACCGAAAAGCCCGGCCACAACTTCACGCTGAACGCGACGTTCGACGACGTCGATGCGTCGGGCTACGACGCGCTCGCGATCGCGGGCGGCCGCGCGCCCGAATACCTGCGTCTCGATGCGAAGGTGATCGCGCTGGTGCGCGCGTTCGCCGAAGCCGGCAAGCCGATCGCCGCGATCTGCCATGCGGCGCAGCTGCTCGCGGCCGCCGACGTGATCCGCGGCAAGCGCATCTCGGCCTACCCTGCCTGCGCGCCGGAAGTGAAACTCGCGGGCGGCGAGTACGCGGACATCCCGGTCGACGCGGCCGTGACCGACGCGCCGTTCGTCACCGCGCCCGCGTGGCCCGCGCATCCGGCATGGCTCGCGCAGTTCCTCGCGCTGCTGGGCACGCGCATCGAGCTGTAAACGAAGCTGGATGAAATGAAATGAAACGCCGGCCGGCGGCTGGTTCGCGCGACCCGCGCGTGACCCGTATGCCGCGCCGGTCAGGATCGGCCGACGGGGCGCGCCCCGCCGAGCCGCCTCCCGCCCTGCCCTTCAGTACGGCGTCGATCCGACTTCCGCGATCCGCGACTCCAGCATCGCCAGCGCACCCGACAGCGCGGTCAGCACGTCGTCCGGCAGTTGCGCCATCGTCTGGTCGAGGAACGCCTTGCGGCGCGGCAGGCACGCGTCGAACGCGGCCCGACCGTCTTCGGTCAGCGTGACGTTGGTCACGCGATTGTCGCGGGCGTCGGACGCGCGCTCGATCCAGCCGAGCGCGTCGAGCGATTTCAGCTGGCGCGTGAGCGCGCCCGGATCGATGCGCAGCACTTCCACGAGCTTCTTCTGCGACGAATGCCCGCCCATCGTGTGCAGCGCGACCATGATGCGCCAGCGCGGCATCGGCTGCCCGACGTGCGTTTCGAACGCGCTCATGAACGCGCGATACGTGCGTCCGAATTGCTGCAAGATCGCGACGCGGTCCTGTTCTTCCATGCGCTGATGCCTACTCGTTCAATCGGTGAATCGTTCAATCGGCCGCGACATGCGGTTCGATCTTGCGCCGCAGCGCGATCGGCGGCACGCGGCGACACTGCCATACCGACACCACGGCGACGACGGCCGCCATCGCGACGCCCAGGTGAATCGCGCCGACCAGCGATTCCCGGGCCGCTTCCAGCAGCAGCGCGCCATTATGCCCGGCGCGCGTCAGCTCCGCGACGAGACCACTCTGCGCGGCGCGGTCGATCAGGATCTGCGGATCGGCGAGCTGCGCATGCCACTGCAGCGCATGATCGCCCGACAGCGCATTGCGCACGCCGCTCGAATACAACTGGTTGACCAGCGTGCCCGTCAGCGCGGTGCCGATCATCCCGCCGACCATCCGCAGCGACTGCAGCAGCGCCGTCGCGATGCCGAGGTGCTCGCGGCCGGCCGTCTGCTGCGCGAACACGGTGAGGTTCGGCAGCACGAAGCCGAGGCCGATGCCGCCGGCGACCATCAGCGCCATCAGCGCCCAGGCGGGCGTCGTGTGCGTCGACACGACGATCCCCGCGCACGCGATCGCGAACAATATGAAACCGACGTGCAGCATCGCATTCGGATTGCGGATGCGCGTGACGACGCGGCCGTTCATGATGCTGCCGATCGTGATGAACACGACGAGCGGCGTGATCACGAGCCCGGCCTCCTTCGGCGACATCCCGAAGCCGCCCTGGAACAGCAGCGGCGCGTAGAACAGCAGCGAGAACATCGAGAATCCGGCAAGGATCGCGAGCACGAACAGCGCCGACAGCGCGCGGTTGCCGAACATGTCGAACGGCAGGATCGGCTGCGCGCAGCGCTTTTCCCAATGCCACAAGCCGACGCCGGCGCCGAGCGCAACGATCAGCAGCAGCGACGCCCAGCTCATGACGCCATACTTCGGCAGCCACTCGACGAACAGCTGCAGCGCGCCCAGCGACAACGCAATCAGCAGCGCGCCGGGCCAGTCGAGCCGCATCTTGCGGTCGTGCTCGACATGGCGCAGGTGCGGCAGGTAGCGCCACACGAAGAACAGCGACAGCAGGCCGACCGGCAGGTTGACGTAGAACACCGAGCGCCAGCCGAACGACTGAGTCAGGAACCCGCCGAGCGACGGCCCGACCGCGTTCGCGATGCCGAACGCGGAGCTCATCAATACCTGCCAGCGCAGCCGCACGACGGAATCGGGGAACAGGTCGGGAATGCACGCGAACGCGGTGCCGACCAGCATCCCGCCGCCGATTCCCTGCAGGCCGCGCGCGAGCACCAGGAACAGCATGTCGTTGGCCATCCCGCACAGCACCGACGCGCCGGTGAACACGACGATCGACGCGATCACGAACGGCTTGCGGCCGTAATAGTCGCCAAGCCGGCCGAAAATCGGCACGGTGATCACGGAACTGAGCAGATATGAGGTGGCGACCCACGCGTACAGGTCGAAACCCCTCAGCTCGGCCACGATGGTCGGCAATGCGGTGCCGACGACCGTCTGGTCGAGCGCGACGAGCATGGTGACGAACGAGATTCCGATCATCGCCAGCAGCGATTCACGGAACGGCAGAAGTTGCCCGCTCGAATGGTGGGCGGCAGTATGGACGGCCATTTTTTGTTGATGCAACTTTTGACGAGTCAAACAATCTCAAAATTCTAGCATGCCGGAGTAATCTAGGCCGGCGACGGTCGGGGCCTGTGCCCCGCCGCAAAGGAGAAAGATGGAACCGATTTCAATCGCGCCCGCGGCGACGCTGTCGGCGCAAGACCAGGACGCGCTGCGGCGCGCGAAGCAGGTACTGGAAAGCCCGTCGCTGACGATGAAGCTGACGGGCGTGCTGGGCGCGCCGGTCGAGAAGATGATCGCGCGGCTGCCCGACTTCGCGACCGGCAAGATCAACGACGCGACGCAGCTTGCGCTGCGCAAGTGCCTGAACATCGCGCTGCGCACGCTCGGCAAGCCACAGACGCCCGACGCCGAGCCCGAGAAGCCGAGCAACCTGCTGCACAAGCTCGCGGTCGCGACGACCGGCGCGGCGGGCGGCGCGTTCGGTTTCCTCGCGCTGCCCGTCGAGCTGCCGGTGACGACCACGCTGATCTTCCGCTCGGTGTGCGACATCGCTCGCAGCGAAGGCGAGGACCTGGGCGCGGTGGATACGCAGCTGCAGTGCCTGGCCGTGCTCGGCATGGGCGGCAACGCGGACAAGCGGGAAGAGGACGCCGATCTCGGCTATTTCGTGCTGCGCGGCGCGCTTGCGCAGGCGATTTCGAAGGCGTCGTCGGACATCACGACGAAAGGGATCGCCGCGCACAGCTCGGCGGCGGTGTTCAAGCTCGTGCAGACGGTGGCATCACGCTTCTCGGTACAGGTCACCGAGCAGATGGCCGCGAAGTCGATCCCGGCGATCGGCGCGGTGCTCGGCGCGACCGTCAACACGCTGTTCATCGACCACTTCCAGCAAATGGCGCACGGCCACTTCACCGTGCGCCGGCTCGAGCGCAAGTACGGCCCGGTCGCCGTGAAGGCCGCGTATCAGGCGATCGACGGCTCGCCCGCGCGCTGAACCGCCCGCTCGACCGCGACGCGACGCAGGAACGCGGCCGCGCGGTCGAGTGCGTCGCGCGACTCCGGCACCATCGGCGCGTATAGCTGCCATACGTGCGGCATGTCTGGCCACACCTCGATCTCCACCGGCACGCCAGCCGCCTTCGCGGCGTCGGCGACGCGGCGTGAATCGTCGAGGAGCACCTCGGTGCTGCCGGCCTGGATGAAGAGCGGCGGCAGCCCGGTGAAATCCGCGTAGAGCGGCGACGCGTACGGATGCGTCGCCGATTCGTCTCCCAGATACAGCTTCGCCGCCTTCGGCAGCGCCGCAGCCGCGAACATCGGGTCGAGGCCGTCGTTGCTGCGCATCGTGCCGCCGGTGCCGGCCAGGTCGGTCCACGGCGAGAACAGGATCGCGCCGGCGGGCAACGGTTCGCCGCGATCGCGCAACGCGACGAGCGTCGCGAGTGCAAGGCCGCCGCCCGCCGAATCGCCGCCGAACACGATCGACTCGGGCGGCGTGCCGAGCGCGAGCAATTGCCGGTAGGCTGCCAGCGCGTCGTCGAGCGCGGCCGGGAAGCGGTTCTCGGGCGCGAGCCGGTAGTCGAGGGAGAACGTGCGCACGCCCGCGCGCTTCGTGAGGCCGAACACGAGCGGCCGATGGGTTTTCGTCGAACAGAAGTAGTAGCCGCCGCCGTGGAAGTACAGCAACGTGCGGCCGGACCCGCGAGCGGCGACCGCGTCGGTGCGTTCGAGCCATTCGCCGCGCAGCGGCGCGTCGCCGGGACCGTAGCACTCGCGCAGCCGGTAGCCCGACGGCGCGCGACGCGGCACGATCATTCGCAGGTCGGTAAAGCGCCGCGCGCGGGCAGGATCGAGCACCGGGCGCTTGGTCTCGGGACGAAACTGCCAGCGCAGCAGCCAGCACGCGAACTTGCTTTGCCAACTCATCGAACACACTCCGTCATCACACAGTGTGACGATGGTACGTGCGATCGTCACCGCGTCGCTCGACGGGAGCCTCTATATCAAACGCCGGCGCGCGGTTCGCCAGCCTCAGTTCGCCGGCATCATCTGGCCACGGATCTCGCCGGACGGATGCTCCTTCGTGTGCACGTTGAAGTACCACTTGCCGCCCATCAGGTCGGTGACCTGCGAGTCGGTGAGTTCCTTCGAGCCCTTGATCGGGCTCGCAAGCGCGTCCTTCGGAATCGGCACCTGCACACCGGCGTTCTGACCGACCGGCGCGGGCCCGTGGAAATGCGCAGCGGTGGCCGGGCCTGTGAGGTGGTCGTAAGTCACCGTCCACTGCAGCATGTGGGTGGCCGTGTCGTAGGTCGCATCGACGGCGCCCGCGCCCTTGGTCGCGGTGGGCGGCACTTCGCTCGACGGCTGCAGGTTGGCGGACAGGCGCACCGTTTCGGCGGCGGCGCTGCCGGCGGCCAGCACGCCCGCAAGCAACGCCATCTGGAGCAAACGCAGCTTCGGCATGAATCCTCCTTGTACGACGGGGTACGCCACCCGGACGGGGACGCTCCATGATGGTAGTCGATCGCCGCCGATCCGGCACCGGTGCGTCGCTCGCCAGCCTGACGGAACCTGGAAGAGACCTTTGCAGCGGGAGCCCTGAATCCGCGCGCGGCCTTTCGCTACACTTCGTCTCACAGTTGCTTGTTTCCTTCGTCCGAAGGAGTCTGCGAGTATTCACGCGGCCACCCGGCCGCGTTTTTTTTACCCATGCCCGGGCGTCATGCTCGCAGCGTCGGGCAAAACTCCGCTTCGCAGGCCGTCAAGCATCACGAATCAGTTGCCGCCGCCGCGATCGCGCCCGGCGTCGCGCCGACACCGCGCTCTCACGCGCGATAGCCCGGATCGATCCGGTCGACGATGCGCTGCAACGCGTCGAATGCATCCTGCCCCGCACCGTGCTTCGGATCGAAGTTCAGGGAATCGCGCACGCAGCCCTCGAGCACCGGCGGCGCGATCGGCAGTGCATCGCCGATCGCGTGGGTCGCGACCTGCACTTCGCATGCGCGATTGAGCAACCACATCAACGAGAAGGTCTGCGCGAGCGTCGCGCCGATCGTCACGGGCCCGTGGTTGCGCAACAGCAGCACGGGCCGCCCGCCAGCGCTCTCGACGATGCGCCGTCCTTCCTCGAGATGCACGGTAATGCCCTCGAAATCGTGATACGCGATCTTCCCGTACAACTGCGCCGAATAGAAGTTCGAGAACGACAACCCGTCGCGCGAGCAGCACACGGCCATCGTCGGCGTCGTATGCACGTGCATCACGCAATGCGCGTCGGGCAGCGCCGCATGGATCGCGCTGTGGAACGTGAAGCCCGCCGGATTGATCGGCCAGTCGGAATGGCCGATCACGTTGCCGTCGATGTCGATCTTCACGAGGTTCGACGCGCATACCTCGCGGTAATGGAGCCCGAACGGATTGATCAGGAAATGGCCGTCCTCGCCCGGCACGCGCAGCGAGATATGGTTGTAGATCAGCTCGGTCCAGCCGAGATGGTCGAAGATCCGGTAGGCGGCCGCGAGCTGCACGCGCGCCTGCCATTCGGCTTCGGAGAAGCGGGCGGGACGCGTGAACGGCTGGTTCGGTACACGTTGCATGGGGCACTCCGGTTGCGGGCGGGGCGGCCGCGCGGGCGGCTCGCGCATGTCCCTCGTCTCCTGGCGGCGCACGCGGCGCGCGGGTGCGTCCGGCGCGGGTGCGGAAGGCGCATCGTTCGGCGCTGCTGGACGGCCCGCATTGCGCGAGCCGTCCGGCAGCGCCCTTCACGGTACGCATATCGTTGCGCGCACAACCATATCACCTTTCCCCGCGCACCGGTATCGCGGGTTTGGCCCGAGTCGTTCCGGCCCTTACAACTGGTCGTCGACCGGCAGCAGCATGAAGAAGCCCGTCATCAGGTTGCGCATCAGCCCGGCATGCGGATCGACGTGATAAGTCGCCGGCTCGCCATTGTCGGTGCCGGTCCACTCGAGTTCGGGCGGGCCTCCGCCCGCGGGCGTCGCGAGGCTTACGCGGTAGCTTTCGTCCGGCTGCGTCACGCGCGCGAAGATCGTCGCGGCCTGCTGCGCGATCGTCGGGCTGTGGATCACGAGCGCGAGTTCGGTATTCAGGTGCGCGGAACGCGGATCGAGGTTCAGCGAACCGATCACGAGGATCTTGCGGTCGATCACGTACGCCTTCGCATGCAGGCTCGCGCGCGAGCGCGAGCCGAACAGGCCCGCGCTCGGCGGGTTCGGCCGCGCCTTGAATTCGTACAGTTCGACGCCGCGCCGCAGCAGCGGCACGCGGTACGGCGCGTAGCCGGCTTGTACGGCGACCGCGTCGGTCGCGGCAAGCGAATTGGTCAGGATCGCGACGCGCACGCCGCGCGCGGTCGTGTCGCCCAGGATCTTCACGCCCGCGTCATGCGGCACGAAGTACGGCGAAAACGCGAGGAATTCCTGCTGCGCGCCGCGCGTCAGTTCGACGAGGCGCTGCATCGGCGGACTCACGTACGCGTCGGTCGGCCGCACGACCTTGTCCGGCGCGTCGACCTTGAACTCGGCTCGCGCCCACACGAGCTCGAGCTCGTCGCGCGCGATCTGCTGCGCAAGCGGCGTCGCGTTCAGCGGCTTCGCGTTGTATGGATCGGCGTTCTTGCGCCAGTGGTCGCGCAGCTCGTCGCGCATCGCGTCGAGCTCCTTCGGATCGAACGTCTGATGATTCAGCACCCGCAGCGGATAGCTGCTCGCGCTCGCCCAGTAATCGTCGAAGCTCGTCGAGATGTCGTTCGTCACGGGGCCGGCCGCGAGCACGTCGAGATCGCGGAACTGCAGTGTCGGGCTCGCGCTGAAGTATTCGTCGCCGAGATTGCGGCCGCCGACGATCGCGATCTGGTTGTCCGCGATCATCGCCTTGTTGTGCATCCGCCGCGTGAAGCTGTCGATCCTCGTCAGGGAGTTGGCCGTGCGCTCGACCATCCCGTAGTGCGACGCGCCGAATGGGTTGAACACGCGAATCTCGATCTTCGGGTGCGTATTGAGCGCGGCCATCACGCGGTCGATATCGCGGAAATTCAGGTCGTCGACCAGCATCCGCACGCGCACGCCGCGATCGGCCGCATACAGTGCCGCGGCGAGCAGCAGCTTGCCGGTCGTGTCCTCGGTCGCGATGTAGTACTGCATGTCGAGTGTCTTCGTCGCCGCGCGCGCGAGCGCGATGCGCATCTGCAGCGCGGTCGCGCCGTCGGGCAGCAGCCGGAAGCCCGATTGCCCCGGATGCGCGGCTTCCGGCGCGGCCAGCGCGTTGCGCAGCGGCGTCGCGGTATCGGCCGGCAATGCGTGCGAGACGGGGCGATCGAGCGTGGTGGCGGGCGGATGCGTCGCGCAGGCGGCGACCAGCGACAGCAGCGCGCAGATGGCGAGCGCGCGGGCCGGGCGGCAGGCGGTGCGCCACGACAGCGCGGCCGGCGCGCGCCGGATCAAAGACGTGAGCACGGAAACTTCCTCGACAGGCGGATCGATGGATCCGCAATCGCCGCGGCGTGCGGCTGACGGGTGGTTCCAACCGATTCTAGTGGGCGCCCGATGAGCCGGTCAATCGCGCGGCTGGCGCATGCGGTGCCGTGCAACCGCGACGCGCGCCGCCGGCGAGGGCATCCTGGCACGGCAGCCCGCGACTCGGCCGCCGGACAGGCTCGCGGCATCCATGGTCCAACCAGTCTCACGCCGTGTCGCCGCTTCGTTCGAAGTGGCTGCGCACGTAGTCGATATGGGTCTGCATCGCGGTGCGCGCCTCCTCGGGCCGGTGCGCGCAGATCGCTTCGCAGACTACCCGGTGCTGAAGCAACAGCAGCTCGGACGCCTGCTCGTCGTGCGTCGTCATCCCCGCGACGTTGATCGAGATGTGCTCGCGCAGCATCCCGATCACGCTCGTGTGCAGGTGCAGGAACATCGTGTTGTGCGATGCGAGCGCGATCGCCTCGTGCAGCTTCGCGTCGGTCGATGCCTCGACGGCCGCGTCGTCGTTCGCGTGCGCGGTCTCGAGCTCGCGCAGCAGCGCACGGATCCGGCGCCGGTCGTTCGCATCCGCGCGCAACGCGGCGAAATACGCGGTCGCGCCTTCGAGCACGCGACGGAATTCGAGTATGTCGTCGCGCAGCGCCGGGTGGTCGGCGACCAGTTGGCCCCACGGCGACGCAATGCCCGAGCGCAACTGGTCCGTCACGTACACGCCCGCGCCGCGCCGGCTCTGCAGCAGCCCGCGCGCGACGAGCCGCTGCGTCGCCTCGCGCACGGTATTGCGCGCGACGCCGTACTGCTGCGCGAGCACGCGCTCGGCCGGCAGCCGCGCACCGGCCGGCCAGGTGCCGTCGAGCAGCGCCGTCTCGATTTTGCGCATCACCACTTCGGTCCGGCCCCGTGCCGTCATCGCCGCCATCGCCGTGTCTCCATCGGAATCCCCGCCGCGCCGATTGGCCCAACCAATTTGAGCTGCGACGCCGTCGCGGGAATTATGCAGCGAAAACGTCGTCCCGCATTCGCTTGCCGGGCCGGCGCCCCTGGAGCGAGACATGAACGAAAGGCACTACCCCGCCACCGCCCCCGCGCACGTCTATCTGTTCGCGACCTGCCTGGTCGACCTGTTCGTCCCCGAAGCCGGGCTCGACGCGGTCCGCCTGCTGGAACGCGAAGGCCTGACCGTCCACTATCCGCGCGGCCAGAGCTGCTGCGGACAGCCGGCCTACAGCAGCGGCAATCCCGATCAGGCGCGCCGCGTCGCGGCCGCGCAGCTCGACCTGTTCGGCGAGCCGTGGCCCGTGATCGTGCCGTCCGGCTCGTGCGCGGGCATGATCCGGCACCATTGGCCGGCTCTGTTCGCCGACGACCCCGTGCACGGTCCGAAGGCTCGCGCGATTGCGGAGCGCACGTACGAACTCGCCGAGTTCCTCGTTCATGTGCTCCACGTGCGGCTCGACGGCATCGATACGAACGCCGGCCCGGACGAGCGCGTGGTGCTGCACACGTCGTGCGCGGCCCGCCGTGAAATGGGCACGCGCGTGCACGGCGTCGCGCTCGTCGACGCGCTGCCGGGCGTCACGCGCATCGAACATGAACGCGAATCGGAATGCTGCGGCTTCGGCGGCACGTTCTCGCTGAAGCATCCCGACATCTCCGGTGCGATGGTGCACGACAAGGTCGCATCGGCCTGCGCGACGGGCTGCGACCGGCTCGTGTCGGCGGACTGCGGCTGCCTGCTGAATATCGGCCATGCCGCGACCAAGGCCGGCGCGACGCTGCCCGTCGAGCATCTCGCAAGCTTCCTTTGGCGCCGCACGGCAGGCGCCGGCTCGCTGCGCGGAGACACGCAATGAGCGCGCGCGACGCCATCCTCGCGCGCCTGCGGGCCGCCGCCCCCGGTGTCGCCGCGAACGCCGCGCCCGCGCTCGATGCGCGCATCGACACGCATTACGCGGCACGCCGCGCACCGGTCGCCGTCGATTCTCACGCGCTCGCGCGCACGATGCAGGCCGCACTCGCCGCGTCGCACGCCGACGTCTGGTGCGCCACCGCGGACGCGTGGCCCGCGCAGCTTGCCGCACGGCTCGCCGACGCCGGCGTGCGCCGCCTGCTGCTCGATCCGGCCCGCGCCGAATCCGCAGCCCTCGCGCGTGCGCTGCCCGACGCGGTCGCGCCGGTGCCGTTCGACCGGCCGATCGACGCGTGGAAAGCCGAGCTGTTCGACACGATCGACGCGGGCTTCACCGTCGCGCGCTCGGGCATCGCGGCGACCGGCACCGTCGTGCTCGCGCCCGATGCCGGCACGCCGCGCACGGTGTCGCTGGTGCCGCCGCTGCACGTCGCGCTCGTCCATGCGAACACGCTGCACGCGGACCTTCACGCCGCCGTGCACGCGGAGCGCTGGCACACCGGCATGCCGACCAACGTCGTGCTGGTGTCGGGCCCGTCGAAAACCTCCGACATCCAGCAGACCCTCGCGTATGGCGCACACGGGCCGCGCAACCTCTGGGTCGTGATCGTCACCGAACCGACCGCAACCGCCTGCCAGGACCTGCCGCGATGAGCGACCAACCGCTGCAATTCGTCGCCCCCGGCGACTTCAAGGCCCGCGCGCGCGCCGCGCTCGACAATCCCGCGCTGCGCCGGAGCTTTCGCGGTGCGATGGACTTCCTGCAGGACAAGCGCGCGACCCAATTCCCCGACGATACCGAACTGCAGCAACTGCGCGATCTCGGCGAAGCCGTCCGGCAGCACGCGCTCGCGCAACTGCCCACGCTGCTCGAGCGGCTGGAGGCGAAGCTCACGGCAGCCGGCGTGCACGTGCACTGGGCCGAGACGGCCGCCGACGCGAACGCGATCGTGCTCGGCATCGCGCAGACGAAAAAGGCGCGCCGCGTGATCAAGGGCAAGTCGATGGCAAGCGAGGAAATCGAACTGAACCATTTCCTCGCGAATCACGGGGTCGACTGCATCGAGTCCGACATGGGCGAGTTCATCGTGCAGCTCGCGGGCGAGAAGCCGTCGCACATCGTGATGCCGGCTATCCACAAGACGCGCGGCGACATCGCCGAGCTGTTCGAGGAACACATCCCCGGCACGCGCTACACGGAGGACGTCGACGAGCTGATCCAGACGGGCCGGCGCGCACTGCGCCGCGCGTTCGCGCAAGCCGACATCGGCCTGTCCGGCGTGAACTTCGCGGCGGCCGACACGGGCACGCTGTGGCTCGTCGAGAACGAGGGCAACGGCCGGCTGTCGACCACCGTGCCCGACACGCACATCGCGATCATGGGCATCGAGAAGGTCGTCGAGAAACTCGAGCACGTCGTGCCGCTGTCGAGCCTGCTGACGCGCTCGGCCACCGGCCAGGCGATCACGACCTACTTCAACCTGGTCTCCGGCCCGCGCCGCGACGGCGAACGCGACGGCCCGCGCGAGCTGCATCTCGTGCTGCTCGACAACGGCCGCACGCAGGCCTATGCCGACGAACAGCTGCGCGCGACGCTGCAATGCATCCGCTGCGGCGCGTGCATGAACCACTGTCCCGTCTATACGCGCATCGGCGGCCACGCATACGGGACGACCTACCCGGGCCCGATCGGCAAGATCATCTCGCCGCATCTGCTCGGCCTCGACGCGACGGCCGACCTGCCGAGCGCATCGACGCTGTGCGGCGCGTGCGGCGAGGTGTGCCCGGTCCGGATTCCGATTCCGCAGTTGCTCGTGCGGCTGCGCACCGAGGCGAACCGCAAGCCCGACGAACCCGTCGCGCATCCGCTGCGCGGCCAGGGCGCGAACTACAACCGCGCGGAAGACCTCGTGTGGCGCTTCTGGTCGGGCGCGTTCGCGCATCCGCGCGCGTACCGCGCATTCCGCTGGACCGCGACGCGCCTGCGCGCGCTGACGCCGGCCCGGCAGATGGGCTGGACGCAGCACCGCACGCCGCTCGAGCCGGCGCCGCGCAGCCTGTCCGACCTGCTGCGCGCACGCGGGCAGCCCGAATAGAGCACCTCGCTTTCAGACCCGTACCAATAGAAATCCATGGAGGAGACACCCATGCAGGTTTGGCATCAGATCTACACCCCGCTCGGCAGCCTCGGGCTGTCGGCGCTCGTCGCCGCGATCCCGATCGTCTTCTTTTTCGTCGCGCTCGCCGCGTTGCGGATGAAGGGGCACGTCGCCGCCGCGATCACGCTGCTGCTGGCGCTCGGCGTCGCGATCCTCGCTTACGGCATGCCCGTGCCGCAGGCGCTCGCCGCGGCCGGCTTCGGCTTCGCGTACGGCCTGTGGCCGATCGCGTGGATCATCGTCGCGGCCGTGTTCCTGTACAAGATCGTCGTGAAGACCGGGCAGTTCGACATCATCCGCGCGTCGGTGCTGTCGATCACCGACGACCAGCGGCTGCAGATGCTGCTGATCGGCTTTTCGTTCGGCGCGTTTCTCGAAGGCGCCGCCGGCTTCGGCGCGCCGGTCGCGATCACGGCCGCGCTGCTCGTCGGTCTTGGCTTCAGGCCGCTGCACGCGGCCGGACTGTGTCTGATTGCAAACACCGCGCCGGTCGCGTTCGGCGCGATGGGCATCCCGATCATCGTCGCCGGGCAGGTGACCGGCATCGACGCGTTCCACATCGGCGCGATGGCCGGCCGCCAGTTGCCGCTGCTCTCGCTCGCGGTGCCGTTCTGGCTCGTGTTCATGATGGACGGGCTGCGCGGCGTGCGGCAGACCTGGCCGGCCGCGCTCGTCGCCGGCGGCAGCTTCGCGATCACGCAGTACTTCACGTCGAACCATATCGGGCCCGAGCTGCCGGACATCACGTCGTCGCTCGTCAGCCTCGTGTCGCTTGCCACGTTCCTGAAGGTCTGGCAGCCGAGCAGCGCGAAGCAGACGGCCGGCGGCCTCGTCGCGTCCGGCGGCGGTGCGGCGCTCGCGGGATTCGGCGGGGGCGGCAACGCCACGGGGGCGAGCCGGCAGGCGTCGCCGTACACGCTCGCGCAGACCGTGCGCGCGTGGTCGCCGTTCCTGATCCTGACGGCCGTCGTCACCGTGTGGAGCATCGCGCCGTTCAAGGCGCTGTTCGCCGCGCACGGCGCGCTCGCGTCGACCGTCCTGAAGTTCCATGTGGCCGGGCTCGACCAGCTCGTCGTGAAGACCGCGCCGATCGCCGCGACACCGAAGGCGCTCGACGCCGTGCTGAAGATCGACGTCGTGTCGGCGGTGGGCAGCGCGATCCTCGTGACCGCGCTGATCTCGATGGCGCTGTTGCGGATGAAGCCTCGCGATGCGCTCGTCACGTTCGGCGAAACGCTGAAGGAACTCACGCGCCCGATCCTGTCGATCGGCCTCGTGCTCGCGTTCGCGTTCGTCGCGAACTACTCTGGGATGTCGTCGACGCTCGCGCTGATGCTGGCCGCGACCGGCGCCGCGTTCCCGTTCTTCTCGCCATTCCTCGGCTGGCTCGGCGTGTTCCTGACCGGCTCGGATACGTCGTCGAACGCACTGTTCTGCTCGCTGCAGCAAGCGACCGCGCACCAGCTCGGCGTGCCGGAAACGCTCGCGGTCGCCGCGAACACGACGGGCGGCGTGACAGCGAAGATGATCTCGCCGCAGTCGATCGCGGTGGCATGCGCGGCGACCGGTCTCGTCGGCAAGGAATCCGAGCTGTTCCGCTTCACGGTGCGTCACAGCCTGCTGTTCGCGGTGATCGTCGGCCTGATCACGCTCGTGCAGGCCTACGTGCTGCCGGGGATGGTGCCGTAAGCAACGGGCGCTGCCGTTTCCCCGTTCGCCGAAAAACAAAAACCCCACGCCCGCAAGAGCGTGGGGTTTTTCGTTCATCCAGGGCGCCGGACGCGGCCGGCGCGCCAGGCGGCGATCAGCTGCCCTTCGCGATGCGATCCTGGATGTGCTGCGCACGGCTCGACGACGACGGGTGCGAGCTCATCATCGAGCTCTTGCCGCCATCGAGCTGCGCGAGCTTCTGGAACGCGGTGACGAGGCCCCTCTGGTTCATGTTCTTCTGCTTCATCAGGTCGAACGAGTAGTCGTCGGCCGCGCTTTCCTGCGTCTGCGAGAACTGCGCGTTGATGAACTTCTCGGTGATGTCGCCGAGCTGCGAGCTCGTCAGGGCCGCGACGCCCGGCGATGCCGCGCCGGCCGCCGTACGTGCCGCGCTGACCGCGTAGGCGGTCTGCATCGCCTTCTTCGAATGACCCAGCGCGACGTGGCCCATTTCATGACCGATCACGCCGCGCAATTCGTCGTCGTTCATCATGTCCATCAGGCCGCTGTACACGCGCACGCAGCCGTTGCCCATCGCCCACGCGTTGACGTCCTTGGTCATGTAGACCTTGTAGTTGATCTTCTGGCCGTTCAGCGTCATGTCGCCGAAGCCCTTCATCACCTTCGTCAGGCGCTTCGAATACGCGCTGTTCGGCGCGGCGATCTTCGATTCGGCGTCGCTCGCCTTGCACGAGTCGTTCGACAGCGCCGCGATGTCGCTGTCCGACAGCGTCGCCGCCTTGAACAGGCTGGTCCCCGCCGACGTCAGGCTGTTCGCGTCGAGATTCTGCACCCCGCCGCATGCGCTCAACAGGAACGCCATGCCACACGCTGCCGCCGCTTTCTTGATATGCATCCCGGATCCCTCGGTAGTTGTATTTGGGAGCGGCGATTTTGCATAATTCGGCAGAAAATTACCAGATGTTTACATCGAATGACAGCCTGATTACTGACGGATATGGAATGAACGGCGCGATTGATCGACGAATTGACGACAATCGCGCCATCAATCGCCGCGGCCGGACGATCGGCTGAGCGCGGCAGGCGACCGTCGCGTGAGCCGCCGCGCGACCAGCATCGGCAGTCGCACCACGAAACCGGCGAAGAGCCGCAGATGCATCCACACGAGCAGCGCGTTGTCGCGGCCATAGTGGAAATGCGACACGCCGCCCTCGTGCGCGCCGAAGTAGCGCACCGGCGCTTCGATGCGGATCGGCCGCACCCCGGCCCAGCACAGCCGCACGGCCGCTTCCGGATCGAAGTCGAACCCGCGCATCCACGACTGGCGATGCATGATCGCGGCGAGTGGTGCGACCGGGTACACGCGAAAGCCGTACAACGAATCGCCGATCCCGGCCCATAGCGTCTCGAGGTCGGCCCATCCGTTCGACAGCCGCCGCCCCTGCACGCGCAGCTGCGGCGCGCTCGCGTCGAACTTCGGCAGGCCCAGCACCATCGCATCCGGCGCCGCCTGCGACGCGGCCATGAATTCGGGAATCAGGTCGGCCGGATGCTGGCCGTCGGAATCCATCGTCAGCACGTGCGTGAAGCCGCTCGCAGCAGCCGCGTCGAGCCCGGCCAGCACCGCGACGCCCTTGCCGCGGTTCTCCGGCAGCACGATCACGCGCAGCCCGGGGTCGCGTTCGGCCATCGCCTGCAGCCGCTCGGCGCTGCCGTCGGTGCTGCCGTCGACGACGACCCACACCGGATTCCACTGCGCGCGGGCGTTGCGCACGGTCGTGTCGACCTTGACGCCCGGGTTGTAGCTCGGAATCAGTACGAGATGCGTGGACGACGCGTGCAGCTTGGACATGGGAACGGCCGATTGCGAAGACGAGGATCCTGACAAAAGTTTATGACCTGCAGGCGACTGCCGACAGGCCTGGTCGACGCCGGGCGACGGTTCGCGCAGCGACAGGCTCGCGCGCTTCACGACAGGTTCTCCAGCGGATGGCCGGCGCTCGCTTCGATCTCGACAAGCAGATCGTCGCGGCACACGTCCGCGTGGACGAACAGCGGCCGCACGCCGGGGCCCGCCGCCTCGCGCAGCGCGCGTTCGATCGCGGCGAGCGCCGCGGCATCGCCGGCGTCGCGCACGTAGACGCGGTAGCTCAGGTCGGCGAGCGCGAAGGGGCCGTGCCCCTGCCGCGCGGCCTGCTCGAGCACGGCGGCCAGGTTCGCGATCGTCTCGCGCGTTTGCGCGACGACGTCGCCGCGATGCACGGTGCGATGCCCGACGATGCTGGCGGTGCCCGACACGAACAGCAACGGCGCGGCATCGTCGCCAGGCCACGCGGCCGCGCGCGCGAACGTCGGCGCACGCGGGCCGTATTCCGCCGGGTAGTGATACGCGCTGACCTGGCGCGGGTTCTCGACCGGATCGGCCGGCGTGCGGCTCGCGATGAAATGGATCGCGAGCGGCGCGGCCGGCGGCGTGTCGCGCTCGACCGGCACGACCGAGCCGAGCGCGCAGGCCGCCGGCACGCTGCCCGTCAGCGCGCGACGGCACGCGTCGAACGCGCGCTGCCTGCCGATATTGAACTGACGATAGCGTTCGATCCCGAACTGCAGCGCGTTGATCGCGGGCACCGTATTCCAGATTCGCAGCGGATGCGCGATGCCGAGCATGTCGAGCACGTCGAACAGCGCGCGGTACGCGTCGTATGTCGCGCGTTCGAGCGGCGTGCCGCCGTCGCGATCGGCATCGGCCGCTTCCGCCTCTTCCTGCACGACGATGCTGCCGAACACGAGCCCCGCCGTTTCGCTGTAGCGATACTGCAGCGTGCCGCGTCGCTCGCTGCGCAGATCGTGCGCGTCGCACTGCCAGATTTCGCAGACCGCGCCGGCGCGTGCGTGGCTGCCGGCGTCGAGCAGCGCCATCTGCACCGGCGCGAGCGGCAGGTCGGGTGCGGCGGCGGCGAGCATGCCGGCCATCGCGTCGGTCGGCGCGCCGGCCGCGCCGATGCAGACCGCACCGAGCGCGCCGGGAAACACGATATCGAATGCGTCGCCCCGCTGCCGCGCAGCGTGCAGCAGTGCAGTCAGCCGCGCATGATCGATCTGGACGAGTCGCAACGCACGGTTGCCGCCGTTCGCTGCGGGCGACAGGCCCACTCGCGATGCGGCGGCTCCGCCCGTCATGGGTTCGCGCGTGACCGCGATCGTGGCGGACGACACTGAGCACGCTTGCCGTTCGGCGTCGACTGGATGCACTGACACTTCGATTTCCTCACTATGCGGTGCAGGCGCGCGGCATCGTGGCCACGCGCCGCGTTGCGCGCCGTTGCGTCGCGTCAGGCCGGCGGCGCGCGCATCGTCATGCGAGCCCGCCGTTGACGGACAGCACCTGTCCCGTCACATAAGCGGCCGCGTCGGATACCAGATACGCGACCATCGCCGCGACTTCATCGGGCCGCCCCGCGCGTTGCGCCGGCACGAGCTGCCTGATCCGTTCGGCGGGAAACACCTGGTCCGCCATCGGCGATTCGATGATGCCGGGCGCGACCGCGTTCACCGTGATGCCGCGCGACGCAAGCTCCAGCGACAGCGACTTCGTCGCGCCGATCAGCCCCGCCTTCGCGGCCGCGTAGTTGACCTGCCCGCGATTGCCGGTCACGCCCGCGACCGACGCGATGTTGACGATCCGGCCGCGCCGCGTGCGGATCATCGGCAGCAGCAACGGCTGCGTCACGTTGAAAAAACCGTTGAGCGTCACGTCGATTACGCTGTGCCACTGCCGGCGCGACATGCCGGCCATCGGCGCGTCGTCGTGAATGCCCGCGTTGTTGACGAGGATCTGCACCGGTGCATCGTCGATGAACGGCGCGAGCGCGGCGAGCGTCGCATCGGCGTCGGTCACGTCGAATGCAATCGCATGCGCGGCGCCGCCAGCCGCGACGATCCGCTGGGCAACCGCCTCCGCCTGCGCGAGATTGCGGTTCGCGTGCACCCAGACTTCGTGGCCGGCCTGCGCAAGCGCCGCGCAGATCGCCTGCCCGAGTGCGCCGCTGCCGCCGGTTACGAGCGCACGCATCGCATTGCTCCGTTCATCGCGTTTCCTCCAGATCGACGCGGCGGTGGTTCGTCCAGCCACCGTCGCCGCGTGCCGTCGTCGTCCTCGTGCCGCGCCGCCGTCACTTCGTGCGATGCGCGGCGACGTACTCGGCAAGCGCGCCGAGCGTCGCGAAGATCTTCTGGTTGTCCGGATTGTCCGAGCGCAGCTCGAAGCCGTACTTCTTCGAAATCAGCAGCGCGATTTCCAGGATGTCGATGGAGTCGAGCCCGAAGCCCTCGCCATACAGCGGGGTCTCGGCCGTCACCGTTTCGAGCGGGACGTCTTCGAGATTCAGTTCGCCGATGATCAGCGTGGCGAGCTCTTGTTCGAGTGCGTTCATCATGATTGCGGGCAGGCGGCCATGGCAGCGGGAGGCGCCCGGAAACGGCAATCGTCATGCGCGACCGGCGCGTGCGAAGCGCGCGCGAATCTCCGTCCCTCCGGCGTTTGCCGGCTCCCCGCCTGCGTTATTGGGGGTCGTTTGTAAAAGTTACGCGGATTCTAGACGATGGGGTATCGGCACGTATACGCGGAATGGTTACAGACTGAAGGCCCCCGCCGCGGCCGGTTTCGGGACCCGATCGCAGCAGACGCTTGAGCCGCTTCGGGCGGAAATGAATCGCCTCGGCGAAAGGTTCAGTGCGCTGCCATACATTCGGTTACAAAACCCGCCCGCGCCAACCTCGAACCGCCGCGCCGCGGCCCTAAAATGTGCGTGCACGACAGCCGGCCGGGACATCCACCCGGCCGCCATTCATATGATGTTTGACGGCCCGACGAATGCGTCGGGCCTCGATCCGCCCGATGTTTCCAGCAGCCATGCCGCGCCCGACCGTTCGCTTCGCCCCGGTTTGCCCGCCCGTCCGCCGCCGTGCCGTGACGGACGACGGCCATGCACGCACGCGTCGCGTGCCCGGAGCGCCGCGATGAGCTCGCCGCTCGACATCGCGCGCGGCGTCGGCGCGGTCGCCGCGGTGGCGGCGTACCAGATCGGCGCGCATTACGCGGCTGCGACGCCCGGCGCGCACGGCTTGGGTCTCGCGATGGCACTCGTGCCACCGCTGCTGCTCGCGCTTGGCGCGGCATTGCGCTCGCCGCGGCGTGGATGGCTGGTGTCCGCATGGCTGCTGGCCGCCGTCGCGCTGTGGGCCGGGCGCACCCCGCTCGCGCGCCATTTCGAATGGGGCCTGTATCTGGAACACGCGAGCTTCAACCTCGCGATGGCGCTGCTGTTCGGCCGCACGCTCGCCGCCGGGCAGGTGCCGTTGTGCACGCGCTTCGCGACGATGATCCACGGCACGATCACGCCGGCCGTCGCCCGCTACACGCGGCGCATCACGCTCGCATGGACGCTGTTCTTCGTCGCGATCGCCGCCGTGTCGACGCTGCTGTTCGCGACCGCGCCGATCGTCGCGTGGTCGACGTTCGCGAACTACCTGTCGCTGCCGCTCGTCGCCGCAATGTTCGCCGCCGAGCATGCGTGCCGGCGCTTCGCGCTGCCGCACGACGCGCGGCCGCGGATGGTCGACGCGGTGCGCGCGTACCGCGCGTCGACGCAGCCGTCACGATGAATTCATGACCGGGCGCCGCATCGCGGCCGCGCCGGTGACCGCCTCCCGCTTCAGCCGATTTATGCCGACTTACCCGCTGGTGTTTCATTCCTCGCCGGACCAGACGATTGCCTGGCGCGACGGCGCGCCCGTCAGCGTGCGCGCGTTCGTCGCCGACGTCGCGCGCGTGGCCGCCGCGCTGCCCGCCGGCGGCCACGTGTTCAACGTATGCCGCGATCGCTACCGGTTCGCGGTCAGCCTGTGCGCGGCGCTCGTCGCCGGCAGGATCAGCCTGCTGCCGTCGACCCACACGCCGGAGATGGTGCGGCAGCTTGCGTCGTTCGCACCGGACGCGTTCTGCCTGCACGACGCGCCGGACTGCACGATCGACCTGCCGCGCTTCGCGTATCCGGACGCCGCGCCCGCCGACTTCCTCGGCGACGCGCCATGCGTGGTGCCGCGCATCGACGCGTCGCGGATCATGGCGTATGTGTTCACGTCCGGCTCGACCGGCGCGCCAGTGCCGCATCGCAAGACCTGGGGCTTCCTGGTCGGCTGCGTGCGCGCGGCGGCCGACCGCCTCGGCCTGCTCGACGGCCGCGCGGCCACGCTGATCGGCACCGTGCCCGCGCAACACATGTACGGCTTCGAGTCGACGGTGCTGCTCGCGCTGATCGGCGGCCTCGCGTTCAGCAACCGCCAGCCGTTCTACCCGGTCGACATTCGCGACGAACTCGCCGCGATCCCGCAGCCGCGCGTGCTCGTCACGTCGCCAATTCACCTGCGCGCGCTGCTGTCGGCCGGCCATGCGCTGCCGCCGGCCGCGCTCGTGCTGTCGGCCACCGCGCCGCTGTCGGAAAAGCTCGCATGCGAAGCCGAGGCCGCGCTCGATGCGCCACTCGTCGAGATCTACGGCAGCACCGAGACCGGCCAGGTCGCGACGCGCCGCACATCGCAAGGCGCGACGTGGCAGCTGTTTCCCGGCATCCGCCTCGACACGCGCACGGCACATGACGCGGGCGACGACAGCGGCCCGACCGTGTGGGCGTCGGGCGGCCACGTCGAAACCCCCGTGCCGATGGGCGACGCGCTCGAACTGCTCGGCGACGGCCGGTTCCTGCTGCACGGCCGCAAGGCGGACCTCGTCAACATCGCCGGCAAGCGCACGTCGCTCGCCTATCTGAATCACCAGTTGAACGCGATCGCCGGCGTCGTGGACGGCGTGTTCTTCATGCCGGACGACGCCGCGCCGGCCGGCGCCGATGCGACCCGCGAACCGGTCACGCGGCTCGTCGCGCTCGTGGTCGCGCCGACGCTCGCCGCGGCCGACCTGCAGCGCGCGCTGCGCGAGCGGATCGATCCCGCATTCATGCCGCGTCCGCTCGTGTTCGTCGACGCATTGCCCCGCAACGAAACGGGCAAGCTGCCGCGCGACGTGCTCGCCGCGCTCGTTGCACGGCACGCGCGCAGCGCGATGGGCGACACGAGCGAGCTCGCCGTGACGGATGCACCGCTCGCGTTCACGATTCCCGCCGATCACCCGGCGCTGCCCGGGCATTTCCCCGGTCATCCGATCGTGCCGGGCGTCGTGCTGCTCGATCACGCGATCGCCGCGCTCGGCGCGTCGCTGAACCGCCCGCTGCACACGTGGCGGCTGGCTTCCGCGAAATTCCTGAGCCCGGTCGCGCCCGGCGAGCCGCTCGATCTCGCGTTCGATGCGACAGCCGGCGGCGCGATCCGCTTCACGCTGCGCACCGGCGCGCGCGACGTCGCCACCGGCGTGCTGTCCGCGCCGCTCGCCGCGCAGGACGGCACACTGCCATGAAGCGCACCGCTTGGGCCGAGCGCCAGGAGCGCAGCAACGCGGCGCTGCTGCGCGCGATGACCTGGATCTCGCTGCGGTTCGGCCGACGGCCGTCGCGTGTCGTACTGCACGCCATCGCGGCCTATTTCGTGCTGTTCTCGCCAGCCGCCTGCGCGGCGTCGCGCGACTATCTGCGCCGCGTGCTCGGCCGTCCCGCGCGCTGGCGCGACGTGTACCGGCACGTGTTCACGTTCGCGGCGACGATCCACGACCGCATCTATCTGATGAACGGCCGCTTCGATCTGTTCGACATCCGGCTGCATGGCGAAACGCGCGTCGACGACGCACTCGCCGCCGGGCGCGGCGCATTCCTGATGGGCGCGCACCTCGGCAGCTTCGAAGTCGTGCGCGCGATCGGCCGCACGCGTGCGGACCTGCGCGTCGTCGTCACGATGTTCGAAGAGAACGCGCGCAAGATCAACGCGACGCTCGCCGCCGTGAACCCGGCCGCGAAACCGGAAGTGATTCCGCTCGGGCAGGTCGATTCGATGCTGAAGGTGCGCGAGCGCCTCGACGCGAACTGCATGGTCGGCATGCTCGCCGACCGCACGCTGCTCGACGATGCGGCAACATCGCTGCGGCGGTTGCCGCTGCTCGGCGCACCGGCCGCATTCCCGCTCGGGCCGCTGTACATGGCCGCGATGCTGCGGCGCCCGGTGCTGTTCATGACGGGCCTCTATCGCGACGGCAACCGCTACGACGTGCACTTCGAGACGCTCGCCGATTTCTCCGACGTGGGCCGCGACGCGCGTGCGGCGGCCGTCGACGCGGCGCTTGCGCGCTACGTCGCGCTGCTCGACAGGTATTGCCGCGCGGCGCCGTACAACTGGTTCAACTATTTCGATTTCTGGCAGACCGGCGCGGCGGCTGCGCGCCGCGACGATGCGCGCGCGTGCGCCGACCTGCCGGCCACGAGGGATTCCGACGCATGACCGCCGCTCGCCGCTTCCTGTCGCTGTTCCCGCTCCCGCGCGCGCTCGCGCTGCGCCGCTCGATGCGCACGTTCGCCATCACGGCCGCCGTCGCGCTCGCCCTGCCCGCGTACGCGGCCGATACCGGTTCCGCGTGGACCCTGGACCGGCTGATGTCGACGCTCGCGCAGCACAAGTCCGGGCGCGCGACGTTCACCGAGACGAAGACGCTGTCGATCGCCGCGCAACCGCTCGAATCGTCGGGCGAACTCGTGTTCGTCGCACCCGATCACCTCGAGAAGCACACGCTCAGCCCGAAGCCCGAGCATCTCGTCGTCGACGGCGACATGCTCACCGTCGAGCGCAACAACCGCAAGTACACGCTCGCGCTGGCGCGCTATCCGGAGCTCGGCGCGTTCATCGACAGCATCCGCGCGACGCTCGCCGGCAATCGCTACGCGCTCGAGCAGGTCTACAAGGTCGCACTCGCCGGTCGCGGCGACGACTGGACGCTGATGCTCACGCCGCTCGATTCGCGGATGCTGAAGGTGGTCAGCACGATCACGCTCGAAGGCTCGCGCGACGTGTTGCGCAGCGTCGCGATCCAGCAGGCCGACGGCGACCATTCGACGATGCGCCTGCAACCCGTCCCCGCGCAGTGATGGACGAACGTACCCGGCCAAGCGCCCCCGCCGCATACCGCACGTCCGCGTGGCGGCAGCGCGCCGTGCTCGTGTGGCTGCTCGCGCTCGTCGCGTGCGGGATCGCGATCGCCCGCGCGAACTTCACGGCCGATCTGTCCGCGTTCCTGCCGAGCGCGCCGAGTGCCGGCCAGCGCGTGCTCGTCGATCAATTGCGCGACGGCATCGTGTCGCGGATGATCCTCGTCGCGATCGACGGCGGCGATGCGGCCACGCGCGCCGCGCTGTCGCGGCGCGTCGCCGGCGCGCTGCGCGCCGATCGGCAATTCTCGGCGGTCAACAACGGCGAAGCCGTCGACGACGAGCGCGACCGACGGTTCGTGTTCGACCATCGCTACCTGCTGAGCCCGGCCGTCTCGCCGCAGCGCTTCAGCGCGGACGGCCTGCGCCAGGCGCTCGGCGACAGCCTCGACCTGCTGAGCTCGTCGGCGGGTCTCGTCGCGAAGGCGATGTTGCCGCGCGACCCGACCGGCGAAGTGACCGCGCTCGCCGATCAGCTCGACAGCGGCGCGCAGCCCGCGATGCGCGACGGCGTATGGGCGTCGCGCGACGGCATGCGCGCGGTGCTGGTCGTGCAGACAGCCGCCGCCGGCGCCGACACCGATGCGCAGGCGCGCGCGATCGACGCGGTGCGCCGCGCGTTCTCCGCCGCGACACGGACGCTGCCGAACCGCGGCGCATATACGCTCGCGATGACCGGCCCCGGCGTGTTCTCGGTCGACACGCGCGACACGATACGGCACGACGTCGAGCGGCTGTCGACGGCGAGTGCCGTGCTGATCGTCGCGCTGCTGCTGACGCTGTACCGCTCGCCGCGCACGCTCGCGCTCGGGCTGCTGCCAGTGCTGACGGGCATCGCGGCCGGCATCGCGGCGGTCGGCGTCGCGTTCGGCACCGTCCACGGGCTGACGCTCGGCTTCGGCACGACGCTGATCGGCGAAGCCGTCGACTACTCGATCTACCTGTTCGTGCAGTCGGCGCAGGCCGGCTCGCGCGGCGCCGCGCGGCCCGCCGCTGCGACGCGCGCATGGGTCGCAGCGTACTGGCCGACGATCCGCCTCGGCGTGCTGACCTCCGTGTGCGGCTTCGCGTCGATGCTGTTCTCCGGTTTTCCGGGCCTCGTGCAGCTCGGGCTGTACTCGATCGCCGGGCTGACGGCCGCCGCGCTCGTCACGCGCTTCGTGCTGCCTCACCTGCGCGGCGAGCACGTCGCGATTCGCGACGTGTCGCGTGTCGGCGCGGTGCTCGCGCGTGCGGCCGCTGCGGCGCCGCGGCTGCGCTGGCCGCTCGGCGTCCTCGTGCTCGCCGCATGCGCGACGCTCGTGTTGCGTCACGACGGCCTGTGGAGCCGCGAGCTTGCGGCGCTGAGCCCCGTCCCTGCCCGCGCGCAGGCCCTCGACGCACGCTTGCGGGCCGATGTCGGCGCACCGGACGTACGCTATCTCGTCGTGATTTCCGCGCCGACCGAACAGGCCGCGCTCGAACGCGCGGAACGGGTCGCCGCGCAATTGCAGCCGCTTGTCGATCGCGGCACGCTCGCGGGCTTCGAAAGCCCCGCGCGCTATCTGCCGAGCGATGCCACACAGCGTGCGCGCCAGGCAAGCCTGCCGGACGCGGACGTGCTCGCCGCGCGCATGCGTGCGGCCGTGGCGAACCAGCCGATCTCGGTCCGGCCCGAGCTGTTCGCGCCGTTCATCGTCGATGTCGAAACCGCGCGCCACGCGCGGCCGATCACGCACGCGGACCTGCGCGGCACGTCGATGGCGCTCGCCGTCGACGCGCTGCTGACCGAGCGTGCCGGCCGCTGGAGCGCGATGCTGCCGCTGCGCGCGCCGGACGTCGCGCACACCGCTTCGGCTGCGGCCCCGACGCTCGATGCCGCGCCGATCCGTGCGGCCGTCGCGCGCGCCGGCGTGCCGGATACGCTGTTCGTCGACATGAAGGCCGAGGCCGACCGACTGTACGTGGACTACGTGCACGAGGACATCCGGCTGTCGCTCGCGGGCTTCGCGGCGATCGCCGTGCTGCTGCTGATCGCGCTGCGCTCGCCGCGCCGCGTCGTGCGCGCGCTCGCGCCGCTGATCTCGGCCGTGCTGGTGGTGACGGCCGGCTTCGCGCTCGCCGGCGTGCCGCTGACCATCCTGCATCTCGTCGGGATGCTGCTGATCGTCGCGGTCGGCTCGAACTATGCATTGTTCTTCTGCAAGCGCGACGATGCGCAACCGGTCACGCCATACACGCTCGTGTCGCTGCTGGTCGCGAACCTCGCGACGGTCGCCGGCTTCGGCCTGCTCGCGCTGTCGCGCGTGCCGCTGCTCGAAACCTTCGGGCTGACCGTCGGCCCCGGCGCGATGCTCGCGCTCGCATTCGCTGCGATTCTCGCACCGCGTACCGTGGCGACGCGCAACGCTCGCCCCGATCTGACAGGAGCCCGCGCATGAACGCGCCGTCATCCGTTCCGCCCCGACAGCCCGGCAGCGATGCGCGCCGCTGGAAACCGACGCCGCTGATCGCGGGCACGGCCGCACTGCATGCGGGCGCGCTCGCGACCATCGTCGCGCAACCGGCCGCGTGGCCGTGGGCCGCCGGCGGCGTGGTCGCGTCGCATCTCGCGCTGACTGCCGCCGGCCTGTGGCCGCGCAGCGCGCTGCTCGGACCGAACTGGACGCGCCTGCCGGCCGGCGCCGGCCGCCGGATCGCGCTGACCATCGACGACGGCCCGGATCCCGACGTCACGCCGCGCGTGCTCGACCTGCTCGATCGTCACGATGCGCGCGCGACGTTCTTCTGCATCGGCGATCTCGCGCGCCGCCATCCGCGGTGGATCGAAGCGATCGTCGCACGCGGTCATGCGGTCGAGAACCACAGCCAGCGGCACCGGCATACGTTCTCGTTGTCGGGGCCCGCCGCGCTGCGGCGCGAAATCGCGGCCGCGCAACAGACGCTGACCGAGATTGCCGGCACGCGTCCGCGCTTCTTCCGCGCGCCGGCCGGTCTGCGCAATCCGTTTCTGGAGCCGGTGCTGTGCGAGCTTGGCCTGCAGCTCGCCAGCTGGACACGCCGCGGGTTCGACACGCGCGCGCGCGATGCCGAGATCGTCACGCGCCGCCTGCTCGACGGTCTGGCGCCGCGCGACATCCTGCTCGTGCACGACGGCCACGCGGCACGCGACGCGCGCGGCGAACCGGTCGTGCTCGACGTGCTGCCGGCCCTGCTGCGCGCAGCCGCCGATGGGCAGTTGCACTGGGTCACGCTGCGCGCCGCGCTCGCGTCCAAACCACCCGGCCAGCCGGGCACGCCGGCACCCCCGTTTGATAAAATCTGACCACGCCCGGCGCGCCCGCCAGCCCCGCTGCGGCGCCCGTTCCGGCCACCGGATACGACCCTCGTGAAACCTCTCCTGCTCTCGCACTTCACCGCCACCAGCTGTATCGGCAGCGGCCTCGATGCGACCGTCGACGCGCTGCGCAACGCACGCGGCGGGCTCGCGCCGTGCGACTTCGAACGCGCCGATCTCGACACCTGGATCGGCGCCGTGGATGGCGTCGATGCGCATCCCGTGCGCACGGATCTCGCCGATTTCGACTGCCGCAACAACCGCCTCGCACAACTCGGCCTCGTCCAGGACGGCTTCGACGCGCGCGTCGCGGCGGCCGTGTCGCGCCATGGCGCCGCGCGCGTCGGCGTGTTCATCGGCACGAGCACGTCCGGCATCCTCGAGACCGAACGCGCGTACGAGAAACGCGATCCGGCGAGCGGCGCGCTGCCCGCGGCGTTCCGCTACGCACACACGCACAACCCGTATTCGCCGGCCGCGTTCGTGCGCGCGTATTTCGCGCTGCGCGGGCCAGCCATGGCGATCTCGTCCGCGTGTTCGTCCGGCGCGAAGGTATTCGGCTCCGCGCGCCGGATGATCGAAGCGGGGCTGATCGACGCAGCCGTCGTCGGCGGCGTCGATTCGTTGTGCCTGACGACGCTGTACGGCTTCAATTCGCTCGAACTGCTGTCGCGCCGGCCGTGCCGGCCGTTCGACGTCGCGCGCGACGGCATCTCGATCGGCGAAGCGGCTGCATTCGCGCTGCTCGAACGCATGCCGGACACACGCGCCGCGTTCGACGACGACGCGATCCTGCTGCTCGGCATCGGCGAATCGAGCGATGCGCATCACATGTCGTCACCGCATCCGGAAGGGCTCGGCGCACGCATCGCGATCGAACAGGCACTCGCCTCCGCCGGCCTCGCCGCGGGCGACATCGACTACGTGAACCTGCACGGCACCGCGACGCCCAGCAACGATGCCGCGGAAAGCCGCGCCGTCGGCGCGCTGCTCGCCCGCACGCCGTGCAGCTCGACGAAGGGGGCGACCGGCCACACGCTCGGTGCGGCCGGCGCGCTCGAAGCGGTCGTCGCCGCGCTCGCGCTGCGCGAGCAATTCGTGCCGGCAGGCGTCAACACGACGCAGCCCGACCCGGCGCTGGCCGCCGACTACGTGCTCGCGAGCCGCGACGCACGCGTGCGTGCGGTCCTGTCGAATTCGTTCGGCTTCGGCGGCACGAACTGCAGCCTGATCCTCGGCCGCGCCGAGCATGCTCGCCACGGGGAGCCGACATGATCCTCACGGCATTCATCGAAAGCGTCGGTCTCGTCGGCCCCGGACTCAATGATTGGCCGCACGCGGCCGACGTGCTCGCGGGCCGCACGGCCTATGCGAGCGCGCGCACCGTGCTGCCGCCGCCCGCCAGCCTGCCGCCGGCGGAGCGCCGTCGCACCGGCCCGGTCGTGCGCGTCGCGCTCGCGGTCGGCCTCGAGGCGGCAGCCGCAAGCGGACGCGATGCCGCCACGCTCGCGACGGTGTTCAGCGCGTCCGGCGGCGACGGCCAGAACTGCCATGCAATCTGCGAGACCCTCGCAGGCGACGATCGCCATCTGTCGCCCACGCGCTTTCACAACTCCGTGCACAACGCGCCGGCCGGCTACTGGAGCATCGCGACCCGCGCGATGGCGACGTCGAACGTGCTGTGCGCGCACGACGGCAGCTTTGCCGCGGGCCTGCTCGAGAGCCTGTGCCAGGTCGCGGTCGATCGCGTGCCGAGCCTGTTGATCGCCTACGACACCGACTATCCGGAGCCGCTGCGCGCAGTGCGGCCGATCGTCGACGCATTCGGCGTCGCGCTCGTGCTCGCACCCGACGCGAGCGAACGCACGCTCGCGCGCATCGACGTGCAGCTCACCGACGCGCCGGCAACGACGCTCGCGAATCCCGAACTCGACGCGCTGCGCACCGGCAATCCGGCCGCGCGCGCACTGCCGCTGCTCGCCGCGCTCGCCGCGCGGCACACGGCGAGCGTCGTGCTCGACTATCTGGAAGATATGCGCGTGCAGGTCGATATCACGCGGCCGGATGCCGCGGCGGAGCACGCACAATGACGACGCCCGTCTCGACGCTCATGCCCGAGCCGACGACAGCAACGCTCGATCACGCATGGATCGCCGCGCACATTCCGCACGACGGCGCGATGTGCGTGCTCGATCGCGTCGAAGCATGGGATGCCGCACGGATCCGCTGCAGCGCGACGAGCCATCGCGATCCGCGCAACCCGCTTCGCTCGCGCGGCAGGCTCGCATCGGTCTGCGGAATCGAATACGCGGCACAGGCGATGGCCGTGCACGGTGCGCTGGTCGGTGCGCAACGCGCGCGGACGGAACCCGCGCGGCCGCGCGCCGGTTATCTGGCGAGCGTGCGCAACGTCGACGCGTTCGTCGATCGGCTCGACACGTTCGAGCTGCCGCTGATCGTCGACGCCGAGCGCATCGGCGGCGACGACCGCTCCGTGCTGTACAGCTTCACGCTGCGCTGCGGCGAGCGCATGCTGCTCGGCGGCCGCGCCGTGGTGATGCTCGATGCATCGGCGGCCAGCGGACTCGTTCCGCCGCCTGCCGGCCGCGCGGACATTCGATAACCAGCCTCAAGGAAACCAGGTCGTGAAAGCACGTCAGTTCATTTGCACCGCGTTCGTTCTGGCGCTGATCAGCCCGATCGCGCACGCGGACATGTCCGAAGTGAAGCAGGACATCAAGCGCGATTCGAAGGAAGCCGCGCACAAGACCGGCGAGGCCGCGCGCAGCTTCGGCCACGCGACCGCGAGCGCCGCGAAGACGGTCGGCCACGGCATCGCGCATGCGTCGCGCGAGGGCTGGGATGCCACCAAGCGCACGACGAAGCGGATCTTCCACAAGAACGATTCGGGCGAAGGTTCGGCGAAAGGCAGCGACTGAGCGCGGGCGTCCCGCGTACCACACGCGAATGCGCGTGATGCGGCACGACGCGTAAGCGCCCGTGCCGCATCGCCGTCGTCAGCGCGCGCCGCTACGCGTGCGGCGCGCCGGCCCGCGCGCGAGGCACTTGCCGTACGCGACGAACCAGCAATCGCGATGATCGAAGTTGCGCAGCAGCCGCGCGCGGCGCCGCTCGAGCCAGTGAAGCGCGATCGCAATCGTCAGCGCGACGGCCAGTGCCGAGCCGCCGATCGCGAGTCCCATCCAGGTGTCACCCATGCCTCCTCCGGAATGCGAGGCCGGTGCGGCGCGCGTGCCGCGACGCAGTGGCCGGAGCGCGGGCGCACACGGCCCGCCGCATGCGCGGCGAACCTGCGTCCGTGATCGGTCACCGCGCGCCTGGCGCGCCGCCCCGGCGCTGGATACAGCGGGAGCACGGCCCGGACACGCGCGAACGCCGCCCGGGCCGCCGCGCGTCAGTGCATGTGCTGCCCGCCGTTGATCGCGATGTTCGAGCCCGTCACGAAGCCGGCCTCCTCCGAGCACAGAAACGCGATCAGCGCCGCGACTTCCTCGGGTTGACCGAGCCGTCCCACCGGAATCTGCGGGAGGATCTTCGTATCGAGGATGTCCTGCGGGATCGCCGTCACCATTTTCGTCGCGAGATAGCCCGGCGATACCGTATTCACCGTCACGCCCTTGCGCGCGATCTCGAGCGCGAGCGATTTCGTGAAGCCGTGCATGCCGGCCTTCGCGGCCGCGTAGTTGGTCTGGCCGACCGAGCCCTTCGAGCCGTTCACCGACGCGATGTTGACGATGCGTCCCCAGCCGCGCTCCACCATCCCGTCGCAAACCGGCTTCGTCATGTTGAACACGGAATCGAGGTTGGTGCGAATCACCGCATCCCAGTTGACCTTGTCGAGCTTGCGCAGCGTCATGTCGCGCGTGATGCCCGCGTTGTTCACCAGGATGTCGACCGGGCCGACGTCCCGGACGATCTTCTCGATGCACTGCTGGCACGAATCGTGATCGGCCACGTCCACCGGATACGCGTGGAATTCGCGGCCGGCCGCGTGCATCTCGGTAAGCCAGCGATCGGCACCGGTATTGTTCGGCGAATACGTGACGACGACCCGGTGCCCGGCATCGTTCAACCGGATGCTGATCGCTTCGCCGAGACCGCCCATCCCACCTGTCACAACTGCAATTCGCTTAGTCATCCTATGAGTTACCGACAAAAAAAGTAGTCAATGTTGCGGGGCGACGGCATGGCACATGCTGCCACCCCACCGCTGCGATGCGCTGGCGCCCGCAACGCAGGCACGGCGCACCGGAACATCACGCATGTTGTCGACTGCTTGTTCTGCGCGAAGATTGCTGAGCACGCGTGCGGTACTGGCCGGCGCCGCACGCGTGCTATATCGTCAGACCCGGCTCAACCGCGTTCGACCGCGAGCGCGACGCCCATCCCGCCGCCGATGCACAGCGACGCCAGCCCGCGCTTCGCGTCGCGCTTGACCATCTCGTGCAGCAATGTCACCAGGATCCGGCAGCCCGATGCGCCGATCGGGTGACCGATCGCGATCGCCCCGCCGTTCACGTTCACCTTCGACGTGTCCCAGCCCATCTGCTTGTGCACCGCCAGCGCCTGCGCCGCGAATGCCTCGTTGATTTCCATCAGGTCCAGGTCGCCCGGCGTCCACCCCGCACGCTCCAGGCAGCGGCGCGATGCCGGCACCGGACCCATGCCCATCACGCTCGGATCCACGCCCGCGTTCGCGTACGCCTTGATCCGCGCAAGCGGCGTCAGCCCGAGCGCCGCCGCCTTCTGCGCCGACATCACCAGCACCGCCGCCGCCCCGTCGTTCAGCCCCGACGCGTTCGCCGCCGTCACCGAGCCATCCTTCGAGAACGCCGGCTTCAGCCCCGCCAGCGATTCCGCCGTCACGCCGTGGCGCACGAACTCGTCGGTCGCGAACTGCAGCGGCTCGCCCTTGCGTTGCGGAATCGACACCGGCACGATCTCCGCGTCGAAGCGGCCGGCCTTTTGCGCAGCTTCCGCCTTGTTCTGCGACAGCGCCGCGAATGCGTCCTGCTCCTCGCGCGTGATCCCGTATTCCTTCGCGACGTTCTCCGCCGTGATGCCCATGTGGTACTGGTTGTACACGTCCCACAGGCCGTCGACGATCATCGTGTCGACCAGCTTCGCATCGCCCATCCGGAATCCGTCGCGCGAGCCCGGCAGCACGTGCGGCGCCGCGCTCATGTTCTCCTGGCCGCCCGCGATCACGATGTCCGCGTCGCCCGCCATGATCGCGTTCGCCGCCAGCATCACGGCCTTCAGGCCCGAGCCGCACACCTTGTTGATCGTCATGCCCGGCACCGCGTTCGGCAGGCCGGCCTTGATCAGCGACTGCCGCGCCGGGTTCTGCCCCGAGCCCGCCGCCAGCACCTGCCCCATGATCACTTCGCTCACCTGCTCGGGCTTCACGCCCGAACGCTCCAGCACCGCGCGAATCACCGTCGCGCCCAGCTCCGGTGCCGCGATCTTCGCGAGCGAGCCGCCGAATTTGCCGACTGCGGTTCGCGCGGCCGATACGATCACTACGTCCGTCATGTTCTCTTCCTGCATTGAAATCAGTGGGTCGATCCGTATTGCGGGCCGGTTCGGCGCGGCGGCCGACGACGGCGCGTGAGCGCCGCGCGGCCAGCGATGCGGCCGCGCGTTCACGCGCTCATGCGCGCCGCGCATCCGGCCGCCCCGACCGTGTCCGGGCACGCAGCGACGAGCCGGAGGTACACCGAACGCCACGCGGCACACGCGGCAGCCGGCGCCCGCCGGCGCCGCTCAATCAGTGTCGCGCCTGCGCGCGACACGCGCTCATGCAGCCGATTCGCGTGAAGCGGCGTCCTTGCGAGCGGCGGCGGCGGTCTGCTTGGCACCGCGTGCCGTCGTTTCGCTGACCGCGTCGAAGCCACTTTGCGCGGCCTCGATCGCCTGCCCCGTCGCGGCACGCACGGAGTCGGCCGCGGCCGTCGCCGTGGACAGCGCCGAATTCAGCGCGGCGACCACTGCGCCCGAGCCCGCCGGCGCATGCTTCGTCAGTTCGCCGACCACTTCCTTCACGCGCTTGTCGTTCTGCTCGTACTGAGCCTGGGCAACCTTCGCCCACTCGGCCTGCGTCGACACCGCAATATCGAACAGATGGCGACCGTATGCGACGGCCTTGCCTGCGGCTTCCTGCGGTGCGGCGACTTGCTGCGCGAAGCCCGCAGCCGGGTTGTTCGCGCTGAACGCGTTCTTCAGCTTGTCCTCGTATTCCTCGAGCGCCGTCTTGGCCGCTTGCAGGTTCAGTTCGACGACTGCTTCGAAACCATTAATGGCCGGACGGGCAATCGCGAACCACGCGGCGATTCCGGACTGGTAATCGGCAGCGAATTTTTCGGGGGCAAATACGGACATCGGGCACGCTCCTGTTGGCAATGCGAGAGACGACGTAAAGAAAATGGAAGCCGGATCGAGGGTCCGCCTCCTTATTCACAACCCGCAGATGCTATTGACTGCGATCAGTTGAGGATGGCCATTTTAGAGGGATTAATTGTCAATAAAGTTGCATTAATACTAGGTAAAAACCCTTATCAGTCGAAATGACCGCGCCACGATGGCGTTTTCAGCCAATGGGGCCGCGTCGCAACGCCTTGCCCGGAAAAGGTTTTTACTTTTTTACAGCATAACCGACGCGGCCAGCCGCAACATTTACCCCGTCATTATTCCCGTTATTAGAAAAAGGGTAACCATTGAGGATGGACTGCTTTTCCGATGTAATCGTTTTTCCAGATTTACTGTGAAATCGTTACCGGGATTATTAATGACGATTTCAATAATCAGAACAATTGCCGGACGCGATCACGGCGATCTCACCCGATCAATTCGCGATGCAGCGCACGAAACTCCTGCGCGAGTTTGTGCGCCGGCTCGAGATGGATCACCGGCGTCGACTGCTGATGCGACTCGCGGATCTTCACCGACGCCGACAGCCGCGACGCCAGTACCGGAAGCCCTTCCTCGACGAGTTCGTCGACCAGGCGCTGCGGCAGGCTCGCGCGTGGCTGGAACTGGTTGATGACGATCCCTTCGATCTCGAGTGCCGCATTGTGGTCCTGCTGGATTTCCTTCACGTTCTCGAGCAGCGTGTACAGCGCGCGGCGCGAGAAATCGTCGCAGTCGAACGGAATCAGGCAGCGTTCGACCGCGATCAGCGCCGAGCGTGTGTAGAAGTTCAGCGCGGGCGGCGTGTCGATGTAGACGGCATCGTAGGTGTCGAGCTCGTTGAGCGCGTCGCGCAGCTTGTAGATCTTGTAGCGCGACTCGAGCTTGCCGTGCAGCGTGTCGAGGTCCGGATGCGCGGGCATCACGTCGAGCCCGTCGAACGGCGTCGGATGGATGAACGATGCGACGTCGACCGGCCGGAAGTTGAACGTCAGCGCGGTCTCGAAGAATTCCGCGACGCCGGGGTGGGCGTCGCTCGCGCGGTCGCCGAGCAGGTAGCGTGTGGAATTCGCTTGCGCGTCGAGGTCGATGACAAGCGTGCGCAGCCCTTCGCTCGCGCTGATCGCCGCCAGGTTGCAGACGATCGTCGATTTGCCCACACCGCCCTTCTGGTTGAATACGACCCGCCGCATGGTGTCTCCTTCGATCGAAACGTCGAAAGAACGAGCTTAGCCGGTCAATCGTGGCGACCGCGTGACATGCATCAGATAGTGGGCACAGGTCCTGACACATGACGATCCGGGCACGCTCGATCGCCACGGTAGGTCCTGGCCGACACGAATGCCGACGCGCGGCCCGCCTGCCAGGTTCGCGGGCGGCGCCATGCCGGCGTCGATCCTGCAGAACAGCCCGTCGAGCCGCGGGGCGATGAGTCGTGGGCGCACCAGCCACGGCCCCCCCGGAGCGCGGGCGCAAACGGAAAAAAGCCCGAAGGTCCGTGCCAAGCGGCTGGCTTGACTCGGACATTCGGGCCCATTCCGGTGCGGGATGCCGACGTTCCGTCAGAACGGGATATCGTCGTCCATCTCGTCGAAACCGCCGCCTGCCGGCGCGCTCGGACGGCTCTGACCACCGCCTGCACCGCCGCGCGGCGCGCCGCCGGCACGGCCGCCGCCACCACCGCCGCGCTCCATCTGTTCGCCGCCGCGGCCGCCGCCACCACCGTAGCCGCCGCCATAACCGCCTTCGTCACCGCCGCCACCGCCGCCGCCCGAACCGCCGCGGCCGCCGAGCATCTGCATCTGGTCTGCGACGATTTCGGTCGAATAGCGATCCTGGCCGTCCTGGCCCTGCCACTTGCGCGTGCGGATACGGCCTTCGATATAGACCGACGAACCCTTCTTCAGGTATTCGCTGACGATTTCGGCGAGACGGCCGAAAAACGCGACGCGGTGCCACTCGGTCATTTCCTTGAAATCGCCGCTTGCCTTGTCCTTGTAGCGATCGGTCGTCGCGAGACGGATGTTCGCAACCGCGTCGCCGCTCGGCAGGTAACGGACTTCAGGATCGGCGCCGAGATTGCCGACGAGGATGACCTTGTTGACGGATGCCATGTGTTTCTCCAGTAAATTCGATGCCGGGCCGCCCGCGAATGTCGTCGGAGCAGCCCGCCGGGCAAGCCGGCGAGCGCCGCCGGTTGCCTGCCCGAAAAGAGGGTTCAGGCCTTGCGCGGCGGCGCTTTCATGCTGGCCGCGATTATAAGCCACGCTGCCACGAGCCCGGAGCACGCATAGAAAACGGTGTTCGCGCCGCCGTGCTTCAGCAGCCAGCCGCCCGCGATGCCGCCGAGCGCGAGCCCGATCGATTGCGTGGTGTTGTAGACGCCCGTGGCCGCGCCCTTGCGCGAACCGGGCGCGAGCTTCGACACGAGCGACGGCTGCGATGCTTCCAGGATGTTGAAGCCGAGGAAGTACACGAACAGGATCGCCGCCACAATCAGGATGGTATGCGGTGCGCTGCCGAGCAACAATTGACCAATCAGGATAGCCAGAATGCCGCCGAGCAGCACCGGCTTCATCTTGCCCCGTTTTTCCGCGACGATGATCGCCGGGACCATCATCACGAACGCGAGCCCCATCACCGGCAGGTAGACCTTCCAGTGCGCGGCGACCGGCAACCCGCCGTCGACCAGCAGGCGCGGCACGACGAGGAACAGCGCCGTCTGTGTCGCATGCAGCACCAGCACGCCGAAGTTCAGGCGCAGCAGCTCGCCGTTGTGCAGCACCTCGCCGAACGGCGCCGGCACGTGCACGGGCTTCGCCGCATCGGGCACGATCCACATCACGACGCCGATCGCGAGGATCGACAGCACGCCGACGATCGCGAACAGCCCGCTCATCCCGACCCAGTGGAACACGATCGGCGCGCCGACGATCGCGACCGCGAACGACACGCCGATCGAGCCGCCGACCATCGCCATTGCCTTCGTGCGGTTCTGCTCGGAGGTCAGGTCGGCAATGAACGCGAGCACCGCGGACGACACGGCGCCCATGCCCTGGATCACGCGGCCGACGATGATCCACGTGATGTCGTGCGCGAACGCGGCGACGAAGCTGCCGAGCGCGAAGATCAGGAGGCCGGTGGCGATCACGGGCTTGCGGCCGAACTTGTCGGACGCCCACCCGTAGAAGATGTACAGCAGCGACTGCGTGACGCCGTAGGCCCCGAGCGCGATGCCGACGAGCAGCACGTTGTCGCCGCCCGGGATGGTTTTCGCATAGACCGAGAACACCGGCATGATCATGAACAGGCCGAGCATGCGCAGCGCGAAGATCGCCGCGAGCGACGTGGTCGCGCGCAGTTCGGGCGCGCTCATGCGGGAAGACGTGGCGGACGGATTGGACATCGGGAATGAATTTCGAATGATCGGAATGTCCGCCCGGCGGCGGGCGGCGGAAGATCAGGGCCACCGGCCCGGCAGGCCTGGCTGGCAGGTTCCGGAACCGCTTTCCGGGACGTCTCGCAGGCTGCCTGCGGGCCGCCTCGAGCCGTGCGGCGCGGCCGCTTCCCCGGCGTGGACACCGCCTTGCTGCCAGCTGCTGCAAAGGCTGGGGCCCCCAACGACGGCCTCGAAAAGCCGTTATAGTAGCAGGTTTGGTTCCCTCCATTTTCGCCAGGTTCATGGAACAGATCCGTATCCGTGGGGCACGCACCCACAACCTGAAAAACGTCAATCTCGACCTGCCGCGCCACAAGCTGATCGTGATTACCGGGTTGTCCGGGTCGGGCAAGTCGTCGCTCGCGTTCGACACCCTTTATGCCGAAGGCCAGCGCCGCTACGTCGAAAGCCTGTCCGCGTATGCCCGCCAGTTCCTGCAACTGATGGAGAAACCCGACGTCGACCTGATCGAGGGCCTGTCGCCCGCGATCTCGATCGAGCAGAAGGCGACGTCCCACAACCCGCGTTCGACCGTCGGCACGGTCACCGAAATCCACGACTACCTGCGACTTTTGTTCGCACGTGTCGGCACGCCGTATTGCCCCGACCACGACATCCCGCTCGAGGCGCAGAGCGTGTCGCAGATGGTCGACGCGGCGCTCGCGCTGCCCGAGGAAACCAAGCTGATGATCCTCGCGCCCGTCGTCGCGAACCGCAAGGGCGAGCACGCAGAGCTGTTCGAGGACATGCAGGCGCAGGGTTTCGTCCGCTTTCGCGTGCGCTCGGGCGGCGGCACCGCGAACGAGGGCGTCGCGAAGATCTTCGAGGTCGAGTCGCTGCCGAAGCTCAAGAAGAACGACAAGCACACGATCGACGTCGTCGTCGACCGGCTGAAGGTACGCCCGGACATGAAGCAGCGGCTCGCCGAATCGTTCGAGACCGCGCTGCGCCTCGCCGACGGCCGTGCGATCGCGCTGGAGATGGACACCGACCGCGAGCACCTGTTCAGCTCGAAGTTCGCGTGCCCGATCTGCTCGTACTCGCTGCAGGAGCTCGAGCCGCGCCTGTTCTCGTTCAACAACCCGATGGGCGCGTGCCCGGAATGCGACGGCCTCGGCCAGATCACGTTCTTCGATCCGAAGCGGGTCGTCGCGCACCCGTCGCTGTCGCTCGCGGCCGGCGCCGTGAAGGGCTGGGACCGCCGCAACCAGTTCTACTTCCAGATGCTGCAGAGTCTGGCGGCGTTCTACGAATTCGACATCGACGCCGCGTTCGAGGACCTGCCGGAGAAGATTCGCAAGGTGCTGCTGTTCGGCTCGGGCAAGCAGACGATCCCGTTCTCGTACATCAACGAGCGCGGCCGCACGACGATCCGCGAGCACGTGTTCGAAGGGATCATCCCGAACCTGGAGCGCCGCTACCGCGAAACCGATTCGGTCGCGGTGCGCGAGGAACTCGCGAAATACCAGAACAACCAGCCGTGCCCGTCGTGCGACGGCACGCGGCTGCGCCGCGAGGCGCGCCACGTGCGGGTCGGCACCGGCGACTACGCGCGCGGCATCTATGAGATCAGCGGCTGGCCGCTGCGCGACGCGCTCGGCTATTTCGACGGCCTGTCGCTCGACGGCGCGAAACGCGAGATCGCCGACAAGGTGATCAAGGAAATCGTCGCGCGCCTGACCTTCCTGAACAACGTCGGCCTCGACTACCTGTCGCTCGAGCGCAGCGCCGAAACGCTGTCGGGCGGCGAGGCGCAGCGGATCCGGCTCGCATCGCAGATCGGCTCGGGCCTGACCGGCGTGATGTACGTGCTCGACGAGCCGTCGATCGGCCTGCACCAGCGCGACAACGACCGCCTGATCGCGACGCTCAAGCATCTGCGCGACCTCGGCAACTCGGTGATCGTCGTCGAACACGACGAGGACATGATCCGCACGGCCGACTACGTCGTCGACATGGGCCCCGGCGCGGGCGAGCACGGCGGCGTGGTGGTCGCCGAAGGCACGCCGAAGCAGGTGCAGTCGAATCCGCAGTCGCTGACGGGCCAGTATCTGGTCGGCAAGCGCACGATCGAGTATCCGGACGAGCGCATCGCCCCCGATCCGGAGCGGATGCTGCGCATCGTCGACGCGCACGGCAACAACCTGAAGCACGTCGATCTCGAGCTGCCGGTCGGCCTGTTGACCTGCATCACCGGCGTGTCGGGTTCCGGCAAGTCGACGCTGATCAACGACACGCTGTACCACGCGGTCGCGCGCCACCTGTACGGCTCGTCGGCCGAGCCCGCGCCGCATGAGGCGATCGAAGGCCTCGAGCACTTCGACAAGGTGATCAACGTCGACCAGTCGCCGATCGGCCGCACGCCGCGCTCGAACCCGGCCACCTATACCGGCCTGTTCACGCCGATCCGCGAGCTGTTCTCGGGTGTGCCGACCGCGAAGGAGCGCGGCTACGATCCGGGCCGCTTCTCGTTCAACGTGAAGGGCGGCCGCTGCGAGTCGTGCCAGGGCGACGGCGTGCTGAAGGTCGAGATGCACTTCCTGCCGGACGTCTACGTGCCGTGCGACGTATGCCACGGCAAGCGCTACAACCGCGAAACGCTCGAAGTGCAGTACAAGGGCAAGAACATCAGCGAAGTGCTCGACATGACGGTCGAGCACGCGTACGAATTCTTCAGCGCGGTGCCGGTTATCGCCCGCAAGCTGAAGACGCTGCTCGACGTCGGCCTCGGCTACATCCGCCTCGGCCAGTCGGCCACGACGCTGTCGGGCGGCGAGGCGCAGCGCGTGAAGCTGTCGCTGGAGCTGTCGAAGCGCGACACAGGCCGCACGCTGTACATCCTCGACGAGCCGACCACCGGCCTGCACTTCCACGACATCGCGCTGCTGCTCGAAGTGATCCACCGGCTGCGCGACCAGGGCAACACCGTCGTGATCATCGAGCACAACCTCGACGTCATCAAGACGGCCGACTGGGTGATCGACCTCGGCCCCGAAGGTGGTGCCGGCGGTGGCCAAATCATCGCGCAGGGCACGCCCGAGCAAATCGCGAAGACCAAGGCGAGCTTCACCGGCAAGTATCTCGCGCCGCTGCTCAAGCGTCCGACCCGCAAGGCGGCGGCCGGCTGACACTTTCCGTTCCCGCGCGCGGCTGCCAGCCGCGCGCGTCCGGCGCCCGCGGCGGCGGCGGCCTCATCGTTTTCCCTTCTGCGGTTTTCCCTTCTGCGTATACACCACGAGCCAAACAGCCCCGTGGCGGACCATAATGGCAGCTATACTTTACGGTCGTAAGGTTCGCCGTCCGCACCAATCCGGTGCGGCACCGGGCGGCCGCCGTCCTGCCGCCCACCGCGCGGCGCGACACACGAACGACAGGAATCCACGATGGAGAAGCAACAAGAGTCGCGCGACGCGCAGAACCGCGAGCCGCACCTGCGCAGCGTGCGGCTGACGAGCGACTTCAGCCTGCCGAAGTTGTCGGCGATCGAGGTCGCCAGCTATCTGTTCGCCCTCGTCGCAATGGTGCTCGTCATCGAACTCAAGCTGCTGGGCGGGCTGCTGGCCGGCATGCTGGTCTATCAGCTGATCCACACGATCGCGCCTGTAATCGAACGCCACACCACGAGCATGCGCGCGCGCTGGGTCGCCGTCGTGCTGCTGTCGGTCGCGATCGTCGGCGGGCTCACCGGCCTGACGATCGGCATCATCGAGCACTTCGAGCACACGGTACCGAACCTGCAGAGCCTGCTCGACCAGCTGATGCAGATCGTCGAGCAGACCCGCGCACGCACGCCGTCCTGGATCGCGAGCGTGCTGCCGGTCGACGTCGAACAGATGAAGGCCAAGGCGGCGCTGCTGATGCACTCGCACATGGACCAGCTCCAGCAAGGCGGCAAGAGCGTCGCGCGCGGCTTCGGCCACGTGCTGTTCGGGATGATCATCGGCGCGATGATCGCGATCGGCGTCGAGCACGGCAAGGTGCGCCGGCCGCTGTCGACCGCGCTCGTCACGCGCGTGTCGCGCTTCGCCGAATCGTTCCGCCGGATCGTGTTCGCGCAGATCAAGATCTCGGCGATCAACGCCGCGTTCACCGGCATCTACCTGCTCGTCGCGCTGCCGATCTTCCACCAGCGGCTGCCGCTATCGAAGACGCTCGTGCTCGTCACGTTCATCGTCGGCCTGCTGCCGGTGATCGGCAACCTGATCTCGAACACGCTGATCGTCGCGGTGTCGCTGTCGGTCAGCATGGGCACCGCGATCGCATCGCTCGCGTTCCTCATCGTGATCCACAAGTTCGAATACTTCCTGAACGCGAAGATCATCGGTGGCCAAATCGAGTCGCGCGCATGGGAGCTGCTGCTCGCAATGCTGATCATGGAAGCCGCATTCGGGCTGCCGGGCGTGATCGCAGCGCCGATCTTCTATGCGTACCTGAAGCGCGAGCTGTACATGCTGCGGCTGATCTGACGACCACGCCGTCCGCGTCGCCCATCACTCAATAAAAAACGCCGCGTCTCGTGAAGAGCGCGGCGTTTTCGTTTGCGGCAATCGCCGATCAGCGGAACACGACTGTCTTGGTGCCGTTCAGCACGATCCGGTGCTCGACGTGCCACTTCACGGCGCGCGCGAGCGTCACGCACTCGACGTCGCGGCCGATCGCGGTGAGCTGGTCGGGCGTCATGCTGTGGTCGACGCGCTCGACTTCCTGCTCGATGATCGGACCTTCGTCGAGATCGGTCGTCACGTAGTGCGCAGTCGCGCCGATCAGCTTCACGCCGCGGTCAAACGCCTGGTAGTACGGCTTCGCGCCCTTGAAGCTCGGCAGGAACGAATGGTGGATGTTGATCGCCCGGCCGGCGAGCTGCTCGCACATGTTCGGCGACAGGATCTGCATGTAGCGCGCGAGCACGACGAGATCGGCCTGGTGTTCGTCGATCACTTCGAGCACGCGCGCTTCTTGCGCGGCCTTCGCCGCATCGGACGAACCGCCGACGAGCGGGAAGTGATGGAACGGGATGTTGTAGCTTGCGGCGAGCTGGTAGAACTCCTTGTGGTTCGATACGATCGCCGGGATCTCGATCGGCAGCTGGCCGGTGCGGTAGCGGAACAGCAGGTCGTTCAGGCAGTGGCCGATCTTCGACACCATGATCACGACGCGCGGCTTCACGGCCGCGTCGTGCATCTCCCAGCGCATCGCGAACTGCTCGGCGAGCGGCGCGAATTCGTGGCGAAGCGTGTCGAGCGCCGACGCGGCATCCGCGCCGCCGCCGTCCTGCACGAAGTGCACGCGCATGAAGAACTCGCCGGTGCGGCTGTCGCCGAACTGCGCCGAATCGAGGATGTTGTTGGCGCGTTCGAACAGGAAACCCGAGACCGCGTGGACGATGCCGTGCCGGTCGGGGCACGACAGTTTCAAGATAAAGCTGTGATCGGTCGGCATGACCGCTACTCCCTTCGTTTCGGTATTCGTCAAATAGGCCGTTCGTCCGGCCGCGCTCGAGCGCCGGCCCGGACCGGCATGCTGCGCGTCACGCGGCCGGCGCGAACAGCGCGTCGATGCCCGCCGCGTCGGCCGCCGAAAGCCAGCGATGGCGCAGCAGCGTGTCGAGCATCGCGAGGCTCGCGTCCATCGTCGCGCGGCCTTCGCGCAGCCAGCCGATCACCTCGGGCACGCCGGCCAGCAGGTGCTCGGCCACTTCGCCGTCCTGGTTGTGCGGCGCGAAGTCGCGCGGCAGCGGCAGGTCGTACACGAAGATCAGTTCGGACTGCGTGCCTTCCGGCAGCGAGCACAGCACCTGCACAGTCCGGCCCGCGATCGCGCGCGCCGCCAGTTCGGCCGGCATGCCGGCCTCTTCCCAGCATTCCTTCGTGAGCGTCTCGTGAACGCCCAGGCCCCAGCCGATGCCGCCCGCGACGACGTTGTCGAGCATGCCGGGATCGGTGGCCTTGGTCGCGCTGCGGCGGCCGAGCCACATCCGCGGCACGACCGGCTCGCCCGGCGCAACCGCATATTCTACGATGCCGTTCAGGTGCACCGCGTAGGTCTGCGTACCGAAGAAGCGCGACGCGGCGCGTTCGATATACGCGAGCGGCGGATCGTCGAAGCGGTTGCGGATCGCGTAGATCTCGTCGCGCCAGCCCGGAATCGCGCCTTCGGCCGCCAGCGCGCCGATCGCGCTCGCGAGGGCCATGCTGCGCGCGTCGACCGTGTCGTAACGCGCCGACAGCACGACGCGCGCGTCGGTCAGCTCGAACACGTCCGGCCAACGGGCGAGCTTCACGACGTCCTGGCGGCGCACCCAGCCGACCGGCTCGCCGGCGATCTCGAAACGCAGGTGCGCGGCCGGATCGAAGCGGCGCGCGGCCGCGATGCACGGAAAGGTCATCGGGCTCAGTCCTTTAGTGCGACGCGGATGCCGATCGCGATGAAGGTCGCGCCGGCGATCCGGTCGAGCCACACGCCGGCCTTCGGGCGGCGCTTCAGCCATGTGCCGATGGCACCCGCGCCGACGCCGAACAGCGAGAACACCACGGCCGTCTGCAACATGAACAGCGCGCCGAGCTCGAACATCTGCAGCGTCACGCCCTGCACGCCGTGCGGATCGACGAACTGCGGCAGGAACACGACGAAGAACAGCGTGACCTTTGGGTTCATCAGGTTGCCGATCACGCTCTGCCGGAAGATCGCGCCAAGCGGCTGCGGCGGCCGCTCGTGCGCGTTCGCGAGCCCGTGGCTGCGCAACGCCTTGATGCCGATCCAAACGAGGTACGCGGCGCCCGCGAGTTTCAGCGTCTGGAACGCGACGGGCGACGAGCGCAGCACGGCCGCGACGCCGAGCGCCGCGAGCGTCGTATGGAACAGGATCCCGGCCGTGAAGCCAAGCGCGGCCACGAAGCCGGCCGCACGGCCCTGCGAGATGCCGCGCGCGAGCACCTGCAGGTTGTCCGGCCCCGGCGCGAACGTGATCGCGACCGACGTGGCGAGAAACAGCATGAAGTTGGGCATCGTGACCTCGCGGCGTGGGCCGGCGTCCAGTGGTTCAGTGGCCGGCGAACTCGGTGACGGTATAGACGGGCAGCCCCGCGTTGCGCAGCAGCGTCGAGCCGCCAAGATCGGGCAGATCGATGATCGCCGCGCCTTCGACGACGACCGCGCCGAGCCGCTGCAGCAGGTTGCGCCCCGCCATCATCGTGCCGCCGGTCGCGATCAGGTCGTCCATGATGATCACGCGGTCGCCGGGGCGGCACGCGTCTTCGTGGATCTCGACGGTCGCGCTGCCGTATTCGAGGTCGTACGACTCCGAGCACGTCTTGTACGGCAGCTTGCCGACCTTGCGGATCGGCACGAAGCCGACGCTCAGCTCGTACGCGACGATCGGCGCGATGATGAAGCCGCGCGCATCGAGCCCCGCGACGTAGTCGAGCTTCGCATCGACATAGCGTTCGACGAACAGGTCGACGAGGATGCGCAGCGCCTTCGGACTCTGCAGCAGCGTCGTGATGTCGCGGAACATCACGCCCGGCTGCGGCCAGTCGGGCACGGTGCGGATCTGGTTGTGGATGAAGGCGACCGGATCGAGCGGTGCGCCCGACGACGAATGCGGCATGAAACTCTCCGAAAAAAACGGTGCGCGAAGATCGGGCACCGTTTCAAGTAAATACGGGTCGGGTTATCGAATCGCGACTCAGGCGACCGCGGCCGGCGGCTCGCGCCGATGCCGCGACAGCCGCTCCTCCGCGAGCGCGAGCGCTTCGGGCAGCCCGCGCAGCACGACGATGTCGCTTGCGCGCAGCTTGGTCTGCGGATCGGGTTCGACGCCGCGGATCCCGTGCCGGCGGATCGCCGTGACTTCCAGCCCGAGCGCATACAGCCCGAGTTCTTCCAGCGAGCGCCCGACCGCGTCCGCGCGCGCATCGACCGGCACCGATTGTAGCCGCACCTGCTCGTGATCGTCGTCGTCCGCATCGTCCGCGCCGCGGAAATAGCCGCGCAGCAGGCTGTAGCGCTCGTCGCGCATCTCCTCGACGCGCCGCACGACCTTGCGCATCGGCACGCCGACCAGCACCAGCGTGTGCGACGCGAGCATCAGGCTGCCCTCGACGATCTCCGGAATCACCTCGGTCGCGCCGGCCGCCAGCAGCTTCTCGAGATCGGCGTCGTCGACCGTGCGGACGATCGCCGGCAGCGTCGGCTCCAGTTCGTGCACGTGGTGCAGCACGCGCAGCGCGGACGGCGTGTTCGCGTACGTGATCGCGACGGCTGCCGCGCGATGGATGCCGGCCGCGAGCAGCGACTCGCGGCGCGCCGCGTCGCCGAACACGACCGACTCGCCGGCCGTCGCGGCCGCGCTCACGCGATCGGGGTCGAGGTCCAGCGCGACGTACGAAATGCCTTCCTGCTCGAGCATGCGCGCCAGGTTCTGCCCCGCGCGGCCGTAGCCGCAGATGATCACGTGGCCGCGCTGCTTGAGGCTTTGCGTCGCGATCCGGGTCATCTGCAGCGACTGCTGCATCCATTCCGTGGACGACAGCCGCATCACGATCCGGTCGGCGTTCTGGATCAGGAACGGCGCGGCGAGCATCGACAGCAGCATCGACGCGAGGATCGCCTGCAGCAGCGTCGAATCGACGAGATGCCGATCGAGGATCAGGTTCAGCAGCACGAAGCCGAATTCGCCGGCCTGCGCGAGGCCGATGCCGGTGCGCATCGCGACGCCCGGCGTCGCGCCGAACAGCCGCGCGAGCCCCGCGATCATCGTCCCCTTGAACAGGATCTGCCCGACGAAGAAGCCGAGCACGAGCAACGGGTGCTCCCAGATCACGCGCGGATCGAGCAGCATCCCCGTCGTCACGAAGAACAGGCCGAGCAGCACGTCGCGGAACGGCTTGATGTCCTCTTCCACCTGGTGGCGGAACGGCGTCTCGGAGATCAGCATCCCCGCGATGAACGCGCCCAGCGCGAGCGACAGGCCGAAGCGGTCGGTAATGAACGCGGCGCCGAGCGTGACCAGCAGCAGGTTCAGCACGAACAGCTCCTGCGAGCGGCGCCGCGCGACGACGTTGAGCCAGCGCGTCATGAAGCGCTGCCCGACGATCAGCAGCAGCGCCAGCGCGATCACGATCTTGACCGCCGCGAAACCCAGCGTGAGCGCGAGGTCCTTCGACGACTCGGCGCCGAACGCGGCGATCACGATCAGCAGCGGCACCACGGCCAGATCCTGGAACAGCAGCACGCCGAAGATGTTGCGGCCGTGCGCCGTCTCGATCTCGAGCCGCTCGGCGAGCATCTTCGACACGATCGCCGTCGACGACATCGCGAGCGCGCCGCCGAGCGCGATGCAGCCCTGCCACGTGATGTGCACCCAGCGCTCGAACAGCAGACCAAGCGCGAGCGCGAGCACGAGCGTCGCGACCACCTGCAGGAGGCCCAGCCCGAACACGAGCCGCTGCATCGCCCTCAGCTTCGCGAGCGAGAATTCGAGGCCGATCGAGAACATCAGGAACACCACGCCGAATTCCGCGAGATGCTCGGCCCGCTCCAGATCCGCGGCGACGCCGAACGCGTGCGGGCCGACCAGGATGCCGACGGTCAGGTAGCCGAGCATCGGCGGCAGGTTCAACGAGCGAAATACGACGACGCCCACCACCGAGGCCAGCAGCAGCAGCAGGGTCATTTCGAGCGGGGAAATCACGGGCGAAGCGTCCTCGTTCGTCGGTGCCACGGCAATGCGGGCGCGGGTGGTGGCGGTGGGCAAGCGACATCGGACAAGTCCGAAGGCGCGGCGCGGCGAACAAACGCCTTTGCTATACTCCGCGCATGATAGCGAAAATCAATGATGATCGGGCGCTCGCGCTCGCCCGCGACGTGCTCGACATCGAGGCGGACGCCGTGCGCGCGCTGCGCGACCAGCTCGACGGCGACTTCGTCCAGGCCGTCGCGCTGCTGCTCGGCTGCCGCGGCCGCGTCGTGGTATCCGGCATCGGCAAATCGGGGCATATCGCCCGCAAGATCGCGGCCACGCTCGCGAGCACCGGCACCCCGGCCTTCTTCGTCCACCCGGCCGAGGCCAGCCACGGCGACCTCGGCATGGTCACGTCGGACGACGTCTTCATCGGCATCTCCTATTCCGGCGAGTCGGAAGAACTCGTCGCGATCCTGCCGCTCGTGAAGCGGATCGGCGCGAAGCTGATCGCGATCACGGGCCGTGCGGAATCGAGCCTCGGCACGCTCGCCGACGTGAACCTGAACGCCGCGGTCTCGAAGGAAGCCTGCCCGCTGAACCTCGCCCCCACCGCGAGCACGACCGCCGCGCTCGCGCTCGGCGACGCGCTCGCCGTCGCGGTGCTCGACGCGCGCGGCTTCGGCTCCGAGGATTTCGCGCGCTCGCATCCGGGCGGCGCGCTCGGCCGGCGCCTGCTCACCCACGTGCGCGACGTGATGCGCTCGGGCGACGACATTCCGCGCGTCGGGCTCGACGCGACGCTGTCGGACGCGCTGTTCCAGATCACCGCGAAGCGGCTGGGCATGACCGCCGTGGTCAACGCCGACGGCCGCGTGGCCGGCATCTTCACCGACGGCGACCTGCGCCGCGTGCTCGCACGCGACGGCGATTTCCGCACGCTGCCGATCGTCGACGTGATGACGCGCGAACCGCGGACGATCGGCCCCGATCATCTCGCGGTCGAGGCTGTGGAACTGATGGAGCGCCACCGGATCAACCAGATGCTGGTGGTCGATGCCGACGGCGTGCTGATCGGCGCGCTGAACATGCACGACCTGTTTTCGAAGAAGGTGATCTGATGAGCGCAGCGTTGACTGCGGCCGAACGCGCGAGCCGCGTGAAGCTGATGATTTTCGACGTCGACGGCGTGCTGACCGACGGCGGCCTGCTGTTTACCGCCGCCGGCGACGCGATGAAGTCGTTCAATTCGCTCGATGGCCACGGTGTGAAGCTGCTCGGCGAGGCAGGCATCGCGACCGCGATCATCACCGGCCGCCGCTCGGAAATCGTCGCGGCGCGCGCGAAGGAAATGAAGATCGCGCATCTGTTCCAGGGCGTCGAGAACAAGCTCGCCGTGTTCGGCGACCTGATCGCGTCGCTCGGCATCACCGCCGACGCCTGCGGCTACATGGGCGACGACTGGCCCGACCTGCCGGTGATGCTCCGCTGCGGCTTCGCGACGGCACCGGCCAACGCGCATCCCGAGGTGATCGCCCGCGCACACTGGGTGGCCGAGGCCCGCGGCGGCCATGGCGCGGTGCGCGAAGCCTGCGACGCGATCCTGCGCGCGCAGCGCCGCTACGACGCGCTGCTCGCCGCCGCCTGCGGAGCCTGACGAATGAACACGCATTTCCGCTGGACCCAGCTGCTGCCGCTCGTCGCGGTCGCCGCGCTCGCGGGCATCACGTGGTGGCTGCTGCAGGCAACGCTGCCGCCGCCCGGCGAGGGAACCGTGCAGCCGAAGCGCCACACGCCCGACTATTTCGCGGACAACTTCTCGGTCACCGAGCTCGACCAGACGGGCACGACGCAGTATCGGCTGACGGCCGCGAAGCTGGTCCATTACGAAGACACCGAAAACAGCGACCTGACCGATCCGGCCATGCGCGCATTCCAGCCCGGCAAGCCGGTCGTGACGACCACCGCGAAGCGCGGCACCGTCAACGGCGACGTGTCCATCGTCGATTTGTACGACGACGCGCGCATCCTGCGCGTGGCCGGCGGCGGCGATCCGCAGATGCAGGCCGATTCCCAGCATTTCCGGATCTTCGTCAATGACGATGTGATCCAGACCGAAAAGCCGGTTAAACTTCAGCGCGGCCTGTCGCTCGTCAACGCGACCGACGGCATGAAGTACAACAACGTCACCCGGGTCATCGAGCTTTACGGCAACGTGCGCGGCACGATCGCCGCGGCGGACACGTCCGGCGGCTCGAAAGGTCAATCCAGGTGACGCATCCCTCACGTGACTGCATGAACGAACCGTTCCCTCGACAGAATTCCGGCGGCGCTGCGCGCGCCGTCCGCGCCGCGCTCGCCGCGACGCTCGTGGCGCTCCCGCTCGTCGGGCTGGCGCCGCTCGCCCATGCCGAGAAGGCCGACCAGAACAAGCCGATCAACGTCGAGGCGGACAACCTGACCTATGACGACCTGAAGCAGGTGACGGTCGCGACCGGCAACGTCGTGATCACGAAAGGCACGATCATCATCAAAGGCGACCGCGTCGAAGTGCGCCAGGATCCCGAAGGCTATCAGTACGCGACGTCGTTCGGCAGCGGCAAGAAGCACGCGACGTTCCGCCAGAAGCGCGAAGGTCTCGACGAATACATCGACGGCGACGCCGAGCGCATCGACTACGACGGCAAGCAGGACCTCACGACGCTGACGACCGCCGCGACCGTGCGCCGCCTGCAGGGCACCTCGACGATCGCCGACACCGTGCACGGCAGCGTGATCACGTACGACGGCCAGCGCGACTTCTACACCGCGAAGGGCGGCAAGGACGTCGCCGCGCCGGGCAACCCGAATGGCCGCGTGCGCGCGATGCTGTCGCCGAAGAACGGCGGCCCCGGGCAGCTGAACGGCGCGCCGGCGAAGCTGTCGCCGTCGACCACGATCCAGGGAGCGCCGGGCCAATGAACGCGCTTCCGAACCGCCAGCCGGCCGGCACGACGAGCTCGCTCGTCGTCCGCAACCTGAAGAAACGCTACGGCTCGCGCACGGTCGTCAAGGACGTGTCGCTCGACGTGAAGAGCGGCGAAGTCGTCGGCCTGCTCGGCCCGAACGGCGCCGGCAAGACGACGTCGTTCTACATGATCGTCGGCCTCGTGCCGACGGATGCAGGCGAGATCTCGCTGAACGGCAGCTCGATCAGCCTGCTGCCGATCCACAAGCGTGCGTCGCTCGGCCTGTCGTACCTGCCGCAGGAAGCGTCGGTGTTCCGCAAGCTGACCGTCGAGGAAAACATCCGCGCGGTGCTCGAACTGCAGCATGGCGAAGACGGCAAGCGGCTGTCGAAGGACGCCATCGCGTCGCGCACCGAGGCGCTGCTCGACGAGTTGCAGATCGGCCACCTGCGCGAAAACCCGGCGCTGTCGCTGTCGGGCGGCGAACGCCGTCGCGTCGAAATCGCGCGCGCGCTGGCGACCAACCCGAACTTCATCCTGCTCGACGAACCGTTCGCCGGCGTCGACCCGATCGCGGTGCTCGAGATCCAGAAGATCGTCAAGTTCCTGAAGCAGCGCAACATCGGCGTGTTGATTACCGATCACAACGTCCGCGAAACGCTCGGCATCTGCGACCACGCATACATCATCAGCGACGGTTCGGTGCTCGCCGCCGGCGCGCCGAGCGAAATCATCGAAAACGAAAGCGTGCGCCGCGTGTACCTCGGCGAACACTTCCGCATGTAACTCCCCGTGGCTGGCCGGCGCCCGGCATCGCCGGGCGGGGCCGAGCCCGCGTACGCCGCACGGCGGCCCCCTGCCTGCGGCCGTGCGCCGCGCCGCGCGTAATCGCGGATGGCTCAAGGCGCCTGGGTCGTGGCAAACTGCCGGTATGACTCCCTCTCTGCCATGAAAGCCAGCCTTCAACTCCGCCTGTCGCAACACCTGGCACTGACACCGCAACTGCAGCAGTCGATCCGGCTCCTGCAGCTGTCGACGCTCGAACTGCAGCAGGAAGTCGCGATGGCCGTCGCGCAGAATCCGCTGCTCGAGAACGATGACGAATGGATCGCGAGCCCGCTGCGTGTCGCGGCGGACGGATCGCTGATCGCGCAGACGCCTCCCGGCCAGAACACCGAGCCGGGCGCCGCGAACGGCAGCAGCCAGTCGGGCGATCGCGCCGAGCGCGACGAGCCGGCCGCCGCCGACGAATACGACAGCTACGCATCGGGCGACGCCGGCGACGGCCCGCAATGGAATCTCGACGAGTTCGGCCGCTCGAGCGGCGCATCGGACGACGACGACCTCCCGCCGCTGCAGGTGCAGGAAGCCGCGACGTCGCTGCGCGACCACCTGTCCGCGCAATTGCGCGTCACGCAGGCCGGCCCGCGAGATCGCGCGCTCGTGATGTTCCTGATCGAATCGCTCGACGACGACGGCTACCTGACCGCCTCCCTCGACGAAGTCCTCGCCGATCTGCCGCCCGAGCTGGAAGTCGACTGCGACGAACTGAACGCGGCGCTCGCGCTGCTGCACAGCTTCGACCCGGCGGGGGTCGGGGCCCGCTCGGCGTCCGAATGCCTGAAGCTGCAGTTGCTGCGCCTCGATCCGTCCCCCACTCGCACGCTCGCGCTGGAGATCGTGTCGCAGCATCTCGAACTGCTCGCCGCCCGCGACTTCACGCGGTTGCGCAAGCATCTGAAGGCGAGCGACGACGCGCTGCGCGATGCGCATGCGCTGATCCGTTCGCTGGAGCCGTTCCCCGGCGCCGCGTACGGCAAGGCCGAGGCCGACTACGTCGTGCCCGACATCATCGTGAAGAAGGCCGGCCAGGGCTGGCTCGCGGAACTCAATCCGGAAGTGATGCCGCGCCTGCGGATCAACAACCTGTACGCGAACATCCTGCGCAACAGCCGCGGCGATCCGTCGGCCGGATCGTTGAAACAGCAGCTCCAGGAAGCACGCTGGCTGATCAAGAACATCCAGCAGCGATTCGACACGATCCTGCGTGTCGCGCAGGCTATTGTCGAGCGTCAGAAGAATTTCTTTGCGCACGGTGAAATTGCCATGCGCCCCTTGGTTTTGCGGGAAATAGCTGATACGCTGGGCCTACACGAGTCGACTGTCAGCCGTGTGACAACTGGCAAGTACATGCTGACCCCGTTCGGGACGCTTGAATTTAAGTACTTCTTCGGATCACACGTTTCGACCGACACCGGAGGCGCCGCATCGTCGACCGCCATCCGAGCCCTGATCAAGCAACTGATAGGAGCTGAAGACCCAAAATCGCCACTTTCGGACAGCCGCATTGCCGAGCTGCTGGCAGAACAGGGATTCGTGGTCGCGCGCCGCACGGTTGCCAAGTATCGCGAAGCCCTCAAGATCCCGGCAGTGAATCTGCGCAAGTCTCTTTAAGCCTGCTGCCTGCCCGGCGGCAGGCGTGTTCCGGCCACCGCGCATACGGGGAACAGGCCGGGCGACTTGTCCGCGAATTTGCCGCGACCTGCGGCAGGAGCAAGTCGACCGGAGCGCCGCCTCGATGCGGCCGGGTGGTCACTCGCTTGGAGAAGCACTATGAACCTGAAGATCAGTGGACATCATCTCGAAGTCACGCCTGCAATTCGCGAATACGTGATCACCAAGCTGGACCGGGTGCTACGGCATAGCGATCAGGTGATCGATGGCACTGTGATCCTCTCGGTCGACAATCACAAGGAAAAGGACAAGCAGCAGCGCGCGGAAATCAATCTGCATCTGAAGGGCAAGGACATCTTCGTCGAAAGCGCGAACGGCAACCTGTACGCTGCGATCGATCTGCTGATCGACAAGCTGGATCGCCAGGTCGTCAAGCACATGGAGCGTCTGCAGACCCATGCGCACGACCCGATCAAGCTGCAGCCGTCGATCGACCAGATCGAACTGCCGCCGCAATAACGTTCACCGCAATACACACGCCGCCCGGTTCGCCGGGCGTTTTTTTTGTGTCCGAGCGGCAGTGGTGCGACCGGTCCGTCCATGCCACGCCACGCACGCGGCTGTGCTCTATAATGTTCCGGTTATCGCCGGGGGGCGTTGGGTGCTGTAGCTGCTGCCTTGCAGGTTTCCGATGCCTAACGCCTTGATATCGCCGAACATGGAAAATCAGTCTGCCGCCGCAAGGAGACCCCAGGCCGCCCAATCGCCTGCCAACATGAATCGCCTAGCCAAAATCCTGCCCATAGAGAACGTCGTCATCGACCTCTCCGTCACCAGCAAGAAACGCGTCTTCGAACAAGCCGGGCTGATCTTCGAGAATCAGAACGGCATCGCCCGCAGCACCGTCACGGACAACCTGTTCGCGCGCGAGCGCCTCGGCTCGACCGGGCTCGGCGAAGGCGTCGCGATTCCGCACGGGCGCATCAAGGGGCTCAAGCACCCGCTCGCCGCGTTCGTGCGGCTGGCCGACGCGATCCCGTTCGAAGCCCCCGACGGCCAGCCCGTCGGTCTCCTGATTTTCCTGCTCGTCCCCGAGCAAGCCACCCAGCAGCACCTCGAGATCCTGTCGGAAATCGCGCAACTACTGTCCGATCGCGATGCGCGCGAGCGTCTGCACAACGAAACGGATATCGCCGAGTTGCATCGCCTGCTCACTCAGTGGCAACCTTGAGTTGATCCGGGCGGAATTTTTCCGGTACGACGCGGCACGCGCCGCCGTCCAGGGCCGCCCGGCATGGCGACGTCCGTCGCCGCACGCCTGCACACCGGCCCATTGGAGTGACGAGAGTCATGGATACGTCCAGCATCAACGCCCAGAGCATCTTCGACGACAACGCGGCCACGCTGAAGCTGAGCTGGCTGACGGGGCATGAAGGCTGGGAGCGCGGGTTTTCGGCCGACACCGTCGGCAACGCAACGTCGAGCGCCGACCTCGTCGGCCACCTGAACCTGATCCACCCGAACCGGATCCAGGTGCTTGGCGAAGCCGAAATCGACTACTACCAGCGGCAAACCGACGAAGACCGTTCGCGCCACATGGCCGAGCTGATTGCCCTCGAGCCGCCGTTCCTCGTCGTCGCAGGCGGCGCCGCGGCGCCGCCCGAACTCGTGCTGCGCTGCACGCGCTCGTCCACGCCGCTGTTCACGACGCCGATGTCGGCCGCGGCCGTCATCGACAGCCTGCGACTCTACATGTCGCGCATCCTCGCGCCGCGCGCGACGCTGCACGGCGTGTTCCTCGACATCCTCGGGATGGGCGTGCTGCTCACCGGCGACTCCGGGCTCGGCAAGAGCGAACTCGGCCTCGAACTCATCAGCCGCGGCCACGGCCTCGTCGCCGACGACGCCGTCGACTTCGTCCGACTTGGCCCCGATTTCGTCGAAGGACGCTGCCCGCCGCTGCTGCAGAACCTGCTCGAAGTGCGCGGCCTCGGCCTGCTCGACATCAAGACGATCTTTGGTGAAACCGCGGTGCGCCGGAAAATGAAGCTGAAGCTGATCGTCCAGCTCGTGCGCCGCCCGGACGGCGAATTCCAGCGGCTGCCGCTGGAAAGCCAGACGGTCGACGTGCTCGGCCTGCCGATCAGCAAGGTCACGATCCAGGTGGCGGCCGGCCGCAACCTCGCGGTGCTCGTCGAGGCGGCCGTGCGGAACACGATCCTGCAGTTGCGCGGAATCGACACGTTGCGCGACTTCATGGATCGGCAACGGCTCGCGATGCAGGATCCCGACAGTCAGTTCCCCGGCAAGCTCGTGTAACGCCTCCGTGCCGGCCTCGCAGCGCCGACGCGTCGAGCCGGTGCTATGATGAAACGTCAGGATTCTCTGCTTCCCATGCGCATCGTCCTCATCACCGGCATCTCCGGCTCAGGCAAGTCCGTCGCGCTGAACGCGCTCGAAGACGCAGGCTACTACTGCGTCGACAACCTGCCGCCGCACGTGCTTCCCGAACTCGCCCGCTACCTGGCCGACGGCGGCCAGCACCGGCTCGCGGTCGCGATCGACGCGCGTTCGAGCGCGTCGCTGGACGAAATGCCCGGCCTGATCCGCGCGCTGTCGCTCGAGCACGATGTCCGCGTGCTGTTCCTCAACGCGAGCACGCAGGCGCTGATCCAGCGCTTCTCCGAAACGCGCCGGCGCCACCCCCTGTCCGGCTCGCCGTCGCATGACGCGAACGTCGGGCTGCTGTCGTCGCTCGAGGAAGCGATCGAGCGCGAACGCGAACTGGTCGCACCGCTCGCCGAATTCGGCCACCAGATCGATACCAGCACGCTGCGCGCGAACGTGCTGCGCACGTGGGTCAAGCGCTTCATCGAACAGAAGAACAACGACCTGATGGTGATGTTCGAGTCGTTCGGCTTCAAGCGCGGCGTGCCGCTCGATGCCGACCTGATGTTCGACGTGCGCGCGCTGCCGAACCCGTACTACGACCATGAGCTGCGCCCGCTCACCGGGCTGGACCAGCCGGTCATCGCCTTTCTCGACGCACTGCCGATCGTCCATCAGATGATCGACGACATCCATGCGTTCCTGACGAAATGGCTGCCGCACTTTCGCGAAGACAACCGCAGCTACCTGACCGTCGCCATCGGCTGCACGGGCGGTCAGCATCGCTCGGTGTTCATCGCGGAAACGCTCGCCGCGCGCCTCGCGCACGATGCGAACGTAATCGTGCGGCATCGTGACGCGCCCGTGGATGTCGACGCGTCGTCGCGGCTCGTCACCGAGGTCGAACGACCTTAGCGACACCGCCCTCTTGCCGGTGCGCCATGTCCACGCTATCGACCACCCTGATCGACCTGCCGCTGTTTCCGCTGCATACGGTGCTGTTCCCCGGTGGCTGGCTGCCGCTCAAGGTGTTCGAGGCGCGCTATCTCGACATGGCGCGCGCATGCCTGCGCGACGATGCGCCGTTCGGCGTGTGCCTGTTGAAGAGCGGCCCCGAAGTCGCGCAGGACGGTGCCGTGTCGGTGCCCGAGACGATCGGCTGCATGGCACGCATCACCGAGTGCGACACCGGCGAATTCGGCATGCTGTACCTGCAGGCGATCGGCACGCAGCGATTCGAGCTGCTGTCTTATCGCGTCGAAGGCAATGGACTGCTGGTCGGGATCGCGGAGCCGCTGCCCGACGACATCCCGCTCGAAGGCGAACAGGCGCTCGCGCAATTCGGCTCATGCGCGGAGGTGCTCGAGCGCATCATCGAGGCACTGAAGAAATCCGAACCGGACAAGATGCCGTTCGCCGAACCGTTTCGCCTCGACGACCCGAGCTGGGTTTCGAACCGCCTCGCTGAACTGCTGCCGCTCGACCTGCGTGCACGGCAGAAACTGATGGAATTTCCGGACGTCGGCGCGCGGATCGATGCCGTGCACCACGTGCTCGACCGGCATGGATGGCTGTAAGCCACGGCCGCCGACGCGCATCGCGGCGGCGTCGCCGAGCGAATCATCCCCGCGGGCAAGGTGAGCGCGACGATCCGGCGCTTCCGTGAGCGCGGTCCGCACCGCGCCCATCCCCTTTCTTCCTTCTTTACAGCAGCGGCCCGCTCAACGCATCGAGCAGCTTGCGCACGGGCGCCGGCACGCCGTACGCATCGAGCGCCGCTAGCGGCACCCACGCCGTCTCGGCATCCTGCGCGTGCGCGAGCGGCAGCTTGCCGGTCGCCACATCACTCAGCCGCGGCTCGATCTCGAGCCGGAAATGCGTGAACGTGTGCGTGAACGGCGCAAGCGGCACCGGGCCGCCACCGCCGAAGCCGCGAGCGAGTTCTGCGAGTGCCGCGTCGCCGTCTGCCTGCGGCAGGCACCACAGGCCGCCCCAGATGCCGGCCGGCGGACGCCGTTCGAGCAGCACGGCGTCGCCGTCGCGCAGCACGAGCATCCAGGTCCTGCGCGTCGGCACGGCCTTCTTCGGCCGCGCGGCAGGCAGTTCGCGCTGCCGGCCCGTCGATTGCGCGACGCAGTCGCCCGCGAACGGGCAGCGCGCGCAATCCGGCTTGCCGCGCACGCAAAGCGTCGCGCCGAGATCCATCAGTCCCTGCGTATAGGCACTCACGTCGGCCGCGTTCGCGGCATCCGGCAGCAGCGACTCCGCAAGCGCCCACATGTCGTTCTCGACGCGCTTCTCGCCCGGAAAACCTTCGACGCCGAACACCCGCGCCAGCACGCGCTTCACGTTGCCGTCGAGAATCGTCGCGCGCGCCCCGTACGCGAACGATGCGATCGCCGCGGCCGTCGAACGGCCGATGCCCGGCAGTTCGGCGAGCGCTTCCGGCGTCGACGGAAACACGCCGCCATGCTCGGCGACGACGACCTGTGCGCAGCGATGCAGGTTGCGGGCGCGCGAGTAGTAGCCGAGCCCGGCCCATAGCGCCATCACGTCGTCGGACGGCGCGGCCGCGAGCGCGGCGACGTCGGGAAAGCGCTCGAGAAAGCGCGCGTAATACGGGACGACGGTCGAGACCTGCGTCTGCTGCAGCATGATTTCCGACAGCCAGATCCAGTAAGGATCGCGGGTGTTCTGCCACGGCAGGTCGTGGCGGCCGTGCACGCGCTGCCAGGCAATCAGGCGCGTGGCGAACGTGCGATGCAGCGGGGTGACGGGGAACGGAGCGGGAGCAATGCGGGGCGGCTTCAAGTGTTCGAATCTTTGGAAAGAGGTTGCAGCGCGCGACTCAACGCTGGCAGGTCGGGCAGAAATAGGTCGAGCGCTGCCCCTGCACGATCTGGCGGATCGGCGTGCCACATGTGCGGCAAGGCAGCCCCGCCCGGTCATAGACGAAGCAGTCGAGCTGGAAATAGCCGCTTTCGCCGTTACTGCCGACGAAATCGCGCAGCGTGCTGCCGCCGCGCTCGATCGCGTCGGCGAGGGTCCCGCGCACCGCGTCGGCCAGCCGCTCGTAGCGCGGCAGCGACACCTTGCCGGCGGCGGTCGTCGGTCGGATGCCCGCGCGAAACAGGCTCTCCGACGCATAGATGTTGCCGACGCCGACGACCATGTCGCCGGCGAGCAGCGCCTGCTTGACCGACACCGTGCGGCCGCGCGTGCGCGCGTGCAGCAGCGCACCGGTGAACGCCGGCGAGAACGGCTCGACGCCGAGGCTCGCGAGCAGCGGATGCGCATGCACGTCACCCGCCTCGCGCGGGTGCCACAGCACCGCGCCGAAACGGCGCGGATCGCGGAACCGCAGCACGAATTCGTCGAAGATCCAGTCGATGTGATCGTGTTTCGCGGCGACCGGCACGCCGGCCGCAGGCAGCACGCGCAGCGTGCCCGTCATCCCGAGATGGACGATGAACCAGCCCGCGTCGACCTCGAACAGCAGATACTTGCCGCGACGCTCGACGGCGAGCACCTCGCGCGCGCGCAATTGCTCGGCGAGCCCCGCCGGCACGGGCCAGCGCAGCATCGCGGTACGGACGTCGACACGCTCGACGCGGCGGCCCGCGACAAAGGGCTCGATGCCCCGGCGCGTGACTTCGACTTCTGGCAACTCTGGCATGTTCTGCGGGTCTTAAGCTGGATTCACGATCGTGCGTGTATTGTAGCGAGCGCGTTACAATCGGTTGAAACATCGAACGGATTTCCATGACCCTGCCCTCGAAGCTGCTTCTGAAGCGCCCCGCCGCCGTGCGCGGCGCCCGCGCCTTCCCGGTCCGCCGTGCGCTCGGCGCCGCGCTGTTCGCCGCGTGGACCCTCACCGCCTTCCCGGCTCACGCGCAGGATCCGGCATCGGACGACGCGGAGCCGCAGGGCGCGTTCGAGCACGTTATGCCGGACGAAAAGAAGGATCTCCCCGGTGTCCCGCTGACGAGCCAGATCGTCTACCAGGTGCTGGCCGCCGAGGTTGCGCTCCAGCGCAACCAACCGGCGCCGGCCTACCAGACCTACCTCGCGCTCGCCCGCGACACGCGCGATCCGCGCATGGCGCAGCGTGCGACCGAGATCGCGCTCGGTGCGCAAAGCCCGGCCGATGCGCTGTCCGCGGCCAATCTGTGGCGCCAGTACGCGCCCGATTCGAACCGTGCATCGCAAGTCGACGCCGCGCTGCTCGTGCTTGCCGGCAAGCCGGCCGACGCACAGCCGATGCTCGCGCGCGAACTGGCCCGCGCGACCGGCGAAACGCGCGGCCCCGCGATCCTCGCGCTGCAGGCACTGCTGGTGCGCGGCGCCGACCGCGTCGGCGGTCTCGCGGTGCTGAAGGACATGCTGAAGAACGACATGAACCGCCCCGAGGCGCAACTCGCGATCGCGCGGCAGCAACTCGCGGTCGACGACAAGGAAGGCGCCGCGCAGTCGCTGAAGCAGGCGCTGCAGATCCGCCCCGACTATCTGCCCGCGGCGCTGATGCTGTCGCAGATGGGGCCCGCCGAGCGCGCGACCGGCATCGCGTCGTTCGAGAAATATGTTCAGCAGAATCCGAAGTCGCGCGATGCGCGCCTCGCGCTGTCGCAGCTCTATCTCGCCGACGACCGCCTCGACGACGCGCAGAAGCAGTTCGAGACGATGCGCAAGCTCGACTCGAAGGATCCGACACCGCTGATGGCGCTCGCGCTGATCAAGATCCAGCAGAAAAAGCTCGACGACGCGAGCGCGTACCTGAAACAGTACGTACAACTCGGCGACAAGCAGCCGAACCTCGACGTCGGCCAGGGCTACATCTACCTCGCGCAGATCTCGATCGAGCAGGGTAACGACGCGCAGGCATCGCAATGGCTCGACAAGGTCGACCAGACGAGCCAGCACTACCTGCCCGCCCAGATCACGCGTGCGCAGCTGCTGCAGAAACAGGGCAAGACCGACGAGGCGCGCAAGGTGCTCGACAATCTGCCGATCAGCGATCCGCGCGATGCGGCCGTGGTCGCACGCACGGATGCATCGATCCTGTTCACCGCGAAGCGCTATTCGGAAGCCGAGGCTCGGCTCGCGCAGGCGGTCCAGGATTTTCCGGACGATCCCGACCTGCGCTACGACTACGCAATGGCGGCCGAGAAGACCGGCCACTACGCGGCGATGGAAAAGCAGCTGCGCGAGCTGATCCGCACGCAGCCCGACAATCCGCAGGCGTACAACGCGCTCGGCTATTCGCTGGCCGATCGCAACCAGCGCCTGCCCGAGGCCAGCAAGCTGATCGACAAGGCACTGTCGCTCGCGCCGAACGACGCCTACATCATGGACAGCCTCGGCTGGGTGAAGTACCGGATGGGCGACACGGCCGGCGCGGCGAAAGTGCTGCGGCGCGCGTACGAGCTGCAGCCGAACGCCGAGATCGGCGCGCACCTCGGCGAAGTGCTGTGGAAGAGCGGCGCGCAGGACGACGCGCGCATCGCGTGGCGTGCCGCGCAGAAGCTCGAACCCGACAACGACACGCTCGTGCAGACGCTCAAGCGCCTGCAGGTCAACGGCCTGTGATGCGGATGTTCCCGATGCTTTCCCCGTCTTCCCGCGCGCTGCGCACGTTGGCCGCGGCCGGCGCCGCGCTCGCGCTCGTCGGTTGCGCGAGCACGCCGCCTTCGGCGAATACGCCGTCGGGCGCCGTGCTGCAGACGGCCGCGACACACGCGTACCACGGCCGCTTCGCGGTGCAGTACAGCGACCGCCTCGGCCGACCGCAGAACGTGTACGGCAACTTCGACTGGCAGGAACACGGCGATGACGTATCGCTCGAACTGCGCAGCCCGCTCGGCCAGACGCTCGCAGTCGTGAAATCGACGCCGCAGGCCGCATCGCTCGAACTGCCGAACCGCCAGCCGCAATACGCGACGGACGTCGGCGAACTGATGCAGAACGCGCTTGGCTTCTCGCTGCCGCTGGCCGGTCTGCGCTATTGGCTGCTGCCGACGCCCGCGCCCGCAACGCCGGCGCAGACGGTGCGCGACCCGGCGGACACGACGCACGTCAAGCAGATCCGCCAGGACGGCTGGACGATCGACTATCTCGCCTACGCGGACGCACCGGCCACCGGCGTCAAACGCGTCAACCTCGTGCGCGCGACGCCGCCGCTCGACATCAAGCTCGTGCTCGACCAGTAAGCACGTGAACCTAGCCCCGACATACGCATGACCGATTCGACCCGCTCGCTGCGCAACTGCCTTGCGCCCGCGAAACTCAACCTGTTCCTGCACATCACCGGCCGTCGACCGAACGGCTATCACGATCTGCAGAGCGTGTTCCAGCTGCTGAACTGGGGCGATACGCTGCACTTCACGCTGCGCGACGACGGTCGCGTCGCACGCGTCACAGACGTGCCGGGCGTGCCCGAGGAAAGCGATCTCGTCGTGCGCGCGGCCAACCTGTTGAAAACGCACACGGGCACCACGGCCGGCGTCGACATCGAGATCGACAAGCGCCTGCCGATGGGCGCGGGCCTCGGCGGCGGCAGCTCCGACGCGGCGACGACGCTGCTCGCGCTGAATCGTCTGTGGCAACTCGATCTGCCGCGCGCGGAACTGCAGTCGCTCGCAGTGAAACTCGGCGCGGACGTCCCGTTTTTTGTTTTTGGAAAAAATGCATTCGCCGAGGGTATCGGAGAAGAATTAGCTGAGGTAGAATTGCCGACTCGCTGGTTCTTGGTCGTGACGCCGCGAGTTCATGTCCCCACCGCTGAAATTTTTTCAGACGAGTTGTTGACAAGAGATACGAAGCGAGTCACAATTACGGACTTTCTTGCACAGCAAAGCAGCGATGCGGGATGGCCAGACAGCTTCGGCCGAAACGACATGCAGCAAGTTGTGACAAGTAAGTACGCGGAAGTTGCGCAGGTGGTCAAATGGTTGTATAATATGACCCCCGCGAGGATGACCGGCTCCGGAGCAAGCGTGTTTGCAGCGTTTCATAGCAGGCACGAGGCAGAAGCGGCGCAAGCCAAGCTGCCCACCGGTTGGAACGGTGCAGTTGCCGAGAGCCTGAACGAGCATCCGCTCTTCGCTTTCGCGTCATGAAGTTTTGCTTTATCGGATGGCCTACGAGTCCGGTAAAGTTATCAGTTGAGTGTAGGGGAGTCGCCAAGTTGGTCAAGGCACCGGATTTTGATTCCGGCATGCGAGGGTTCGAGTCCTTCCTCCCCTGCCAAAAATTTTCCCGCATTTCCCGCCTAAGCCTGAAGCAGGTGCACGATGAGCAGCCACAGCCATGATGGCTTGATGGTCTTTACTGGCAACGCGAATCCCGCGCTCGCCCAGGAAGTCGTCAATATCCTTGGAATCCCCCTCGGCAAAGCAATGGTCAGCCGTTTCTCCGACGGCGAGATCCAGGTCGAGATCCAGGAAAACGTGCGCGGCAAGGACGTCTTCGTCCTGCAATCCACGTGCGCGCCGACGAACGACAACCTGATGGAACTGATGATCATGGTCGACGCGCTCAAGCGCGCGTCCGCCGGCCGGATCACTGCTGCCATCCCCTACTTCGGCTATGCCCGCCAGGACCGTCGCCCGCGTTCGGCGCGCGTCGCGATCTCGGCGAAGGTCATCGCGAACATGCTGGAAATCGCCGGCGTCGAGCGGATCATCACGATGGATCTGCACGCCGACCAGATTCAAGGCTTCTTCGACATCCCGGTCGACAACATCTACGCAACGCCGATCCTGCTGGGCGACCTGCGCAAGCAGAACTACTCGGATCTGCTCGTCGTGTCGCCGGACGTCGGCGGCGTGGTCCGTGCCCGGGCACTTGCGAAGCAGCTCAACTGCGATCTCGCGATCATCGACAAGCGTCGCCCGAAGGCGAACGTCGCCGAAGTGATGAACATCATCGGTGAAGTCGAAGGCCGCACCTGCGTGATCATGGACGACATGGTCGATACGGCCGGCACGCTCTGCAAGGCAGCGCAAGTGCTGAAGGATCGCGGTGCGAAGCAGGTGTTCGCGTACGCGACGCACCCGGTTCTGTCGGGCGGCGCCGCCGAGCGTATCGCCGCGTCGGCACTCGACGAGCTGGTCGTCACCGATACGATCCCGCTGTCGGCCGAATCGCTGGCCTGCTCGAAGATCCGCTCGCTGACGAGCGCGAGCCTGCTGGCCGAAACGTTCTCGCGCATTCGCCGCGGCGATTCGGTGATGTCGCTGTTCGCGGAATCCTGATCGCGGAACGACACGATATAGCATGCGCGGAAAGCGAAGCGGCAACGCTTCGCTTTTTGCACAATCGGACGGGATAGACGAAACCCCGTCCGTTTCATCGGGGGCCGCCATTTCGCCGGCCCCGTTTTACTGCCTGGTCGCGGGCAGCTAATGGAGAATCACATGAAAGTCGTCGCTTTCGAGCGCCAACAGCAAGGTACGGGTGCGAGCCGCCGCCTGCGCAACGCCGGTAAGACCACGGGTATCGTCTACGGTGGCGAAGCAGCCCCGCAAAAGATCGAACTGGATCACAACGCGCTGTGGCATGCACTGAAGAAGGAAGCCTTCCACTCGTCGATCCTCGACCTGGAAATCGCTGGCCAGTCGCAACAGGTTCTGCTGCGCGACGTGCAATACCACCCGTTCAAGCAACTCGTGCTGCACGTGGACTTCCAGCGCGTCGACGCGAAGAAGAAGCTGCACACGAAGGTGCCGCTGCACTTCCTGAACGCTGAAGTCAGCCCGGCAGTGAAGCTGTCGAGCGCAGTCGTCTCGCACGTCACGACGGAAATCGAAGTCGAGTGCCTGCCGTCGGCTCTGCCGGAGTTCCTCGAAGTCGATCTGTCGAAGATCGAAGCAGGTCAGTCGCTGCACGCGAAGGACATCGCACTGCCGAAGGGCGTGACGCTGGTCGCGCACGTCGACGCGGAAAACCCGGTTGTCGCATCGGCGACGGTCCCGGCTGGCGCCGTGTCGGACGCAGCAGGCGAAGGCGAAACGCCGGCTGCCTAAGCGGCCGCCTACGCGCCCGTTCGATCCGTTTCAAGAAACGGTCGACCCAACCCGCCGCGGCTTGCCCGGCGGGTTTTTCTTTTTTGCGCCCAGGCGGGCGCTGCCGCCTACGAAACGTCATGATCAAACTGATCGTCGGCCTCGGCAATCCCGGGGCGGAATACACCGCGACGCGCCACAACGCCGGCTTCTGGCTGATCGACCAGCTCGCCCGCGAAGCCGGCGCGACGCTGCGCGACGAGCGCCGCTTCCATGGCTTCTACGCGAAAGCGCGCCTGCACGGCGAGGAAGTCCACCTGCTCGAGCCGCAAACCTACATGAACCGCTCCGGCCAGTCGGTCGTCGCGCTCGCGAGTTTCTTCAAGATCCTGCCCGACCAGATCCTCGTCGCACACGACGAACTCGATCTGCCGCCCGGCACGGTGAAGCTGAAGCTCGGCGGTGGCAGCGGCGGCCACAACGGCCTGAAGGACATCACCGCGCATCTGGCGTCGCAGCAGTATTGGCGCCTGCGCATCGGCATCGGCCATCCGCGCGACCTGATCCCGGAAGGCGCGCGCGCCGGTGCGAAGCCCGACGTCGCGAACTTCGTGCTGAAGCCGCCGCGCCGCGAGGAGCAGGACGTGATCGACGCATCGATCGAGCGCGCGCTCGCCGTGATGCCGATGGTCGTCAAGGGCGAACTCGACCGCGCGACGATGCAGCTGCATCGCAACTGAATCCGCACCGCACCGGCATGGTGCAACGTGCCGTCCGGCGACGCCGGGCGGCGTCTGCGTCGTGCGCAATCGCGCACCGCAACGTCCACATGCGGTAATCTGGTCGCTTTTGCCCGTCAGGAGCCAAGCGGTGAGCCGTTACTGGAGCGACGTCGTTCAGCAACTCGTGCCTTACGTGCCGGGCGAACAGCCCGCGCTCGCACATCCCGTCAAGCTGAACACCAACGAGAATCCCTATCCGCCTTCGCCGCGTGTCGTCGCGGCGATCACACGCGAACTCGGCGACACCGGCGACACGCTGCGCCGCTATCCCGACCCGCTCGCGCGCGCACTGCGCGAGACGGTCGCGGCCCATCATCGCATCAAGCCCGAACAGGTCTTCGTCGGCAACGGCTCCGACGAGGTGCTCGCGCACGCATTCCAGGCACTGCTCAAACATGACCGGCCGCTGCGCTTTCCCGACATCTCGTACAGCTTCTACCCGACCTACGCGCGCCTGTACGGCGTAGACACCGCGGTCGTGCCGCTCGCGGACGACTTCTCGATCCGGGTCGAAGACTATCTCGACGATGCCGGCGGCGTGCTGTTTCCGAACCCGAACGCGCCGACCGGGCGCGCGCTGCCGCTCGCGGACATCGAACGCATCGCGGCCGCAAACCCGTCGTCGGTCGTGTTGATCGACGAGGCGTACGTCGATTTCGGCGCGCAATCCGCGATCACGCTGATCGACCGCTATCCGAACCTGCTCGTCGTGCACACGACGTCGAAGGCGCGCTCGCTGGCGGGCATGCGCGTCGGCTTCGCGTTTGGTGATTCGGCGTTGATCGATGCCTTGAATCGCGTGAAGGACAGCTTCAATTCCTATCCGCTCGACCGGCTCGCGCAGGTCGCCGCGCAGGCGGCATACGAAGACGCCGACTACTTCGATGCAACCTGCCGGCGCGTGATCGACAGCCGTACGCGGCTCATGCACGCGCTCGAGTCACTCGGTTTCGACGTCGTGCCGTCGGCCGCGAACTTCGTGTTCGCGCGCCATCCCGCGCACGATGCGGGCACGATCGCGGCAAAGCTGAAGGATCGGGAAATTTTCGTACGGCACTTCCGGGCGCCGCGCATCGATCAGCATTTGCGCATCACCGTCGGCACCGACGCCGAATGCGACGCGCTCGTCGCGGCATTGCGCGACCTGATCGGCTGAAGCAAAGGGGGAAGGTGAAGTGGAACCGGCGCCACGCGGCGCCGGCCGGGCAATTCGTGATGTCGCGGCGATACACGCGCGACACCGAACGGTCACTGCGCGTCGTCGCCCTTCGCGGCGGTCAACGCGTGATACTTCGCCATCAACTGCGCGTGCGATTCTTCATGCTGCGGATCGCGCGGAATGCATTCGACCGGACACACCTGCTGGCACTGCGGCTCGTCGAAATGGCCGACGCACTCGGTGCACTTGTTCGGGTCGATCACGTAGATATCCGGGCCCATCGAAATCGCGCCGTTCGGGCACTCGGGCTCGCACACGTCGCAATTGATGCACTCGTCGGTAATCATCAAAGACATACTGATCTCACTTCTTCAGGCCATCGGCCGGCTTCGCAACGCAACCGGCCGACGCCGCGTCACGCGGCCGGGCCTCCCATCGCGGCGACTTTCTCGGTCAGCCACTTCTCGACGGACGGGAACACGAACTTGCTGACATCGCCGCCCAACTGCGCGATTTCGCGCACGATCGTCCCCGAAATGAACTGATACTGGTCGGACGGTGTCATGAACATCGTCTCGACGTCGGGCAGCAGATAGCGATTCATCCCCGCCATCTGGAACTCATATTCGAAATCGGACACGGCACGCAGGCCGCGCACGATCACGCGCGCGTCGTTGGTGCGGACGAAGTCCTTCAACAGGCCCTTGAAACCCATCACCTTTACGTTCGGATAATGGCCGAGCACCTCGTTCGCAATCTTCAGACGTTCTTCCAGCGAGAAAAACGGCTTCTTCGCGCGGCTGTCGGCCACACCGACCACCAGCGTATCAAAAATGCTCGACGCACGCCGCACGAGGTCTTCGTGCCCGCGCGTCAGCGGATCGAACGTACCGGGATACACGGCGACTACCATGTCGCTCCTCCTGTCATCACGCAAACGGGGTGGCAGCCGTGCGATGCACACGCCGCTGCCGAGATGGGCATGCGTCGCCTTTGCGGCGCGCCGCCTCGTATGGAACGCGCATTATTCATCATTTTCGCGCCGCAGCAAATGATAGTGAACCGCACCCGCCTTGCCGTGCTTCACCACCTGCCAACCGGCCAGCGCTTCGTGCGCGGCCGGGTCGAGCTCCGCGCCCGTCTCGACGTACAGCGCGCCATCCGGCGCGACGAGCGGCGCTGCCAGCTCGATCGCGCGATCGAGCACGGCCGGCTCACCAAACGGCGGATCCAGGAACACGACGTCGAACGCGCCCGGGGTCAGCCCGGCTGCGAGCCGCAGCGCGTCGGCTTCCGCGACCTCGACCGCGCGTGCGCCGAGCTTGTCCTTGATCGCGCGCAGTTGCTGCGCCGCGCGCGGGTGGCGCTCGACCATCACGACGCTCGTCGCGCCGCGCGACGCGGCCTCGAAACCGAGCGCGCCGGTGCCCGCGAACAGGTCGAGGCAGCGCCGGCCGTCGAGATCCTGGCCGAGCCAGTTGAACAGCGTCTCGCGTACGCGATCGGGCGTCGGCCGCAGGCCGTCGAGATCGAGCACGGCGAGCGGCGTGCGCTTCCAGTCACCGCCGATGATGCGGATCGTGTGCGGCTTGCCGCGGCCAGGGGTGGCCGTCGGGCGGCCGGAAGAGGAACGGGACATACGGAATATCGACAACGGGGGGACCGGGTGCGCAGGAGGGCGCACCGCCAAACAGGCGCACGTTACCACAGCGGCGGCACCGGCTGACGCGAGTGCGTCGCCGCACTGATAAAATGCACGGTTTCGGCCGCCGTGCGCACGCACGACGGCCCCTTCGGCGCTCCGCCCTGGCGGCGCCCGCCCTCTTCCCGACGTCAGACCATGTTCAGCTTCTTCAAACGATTCAAGAAAACGCAGGAGCCCGACTCCGCGGAATCGAAATCGATCGATGCGCCGCAACCGGACGAACCGTCCGCCGCGCCCGCCGCCGACGCGCGCCAGGCGATGGAAGCGCCGCAAGCCCCCGCGCAACCGCAGCCGGCCGCGCCGGCCGTCGTGATGACGGTCACGCCGACCAACGACGGCAGCGACGAAGTCGTCGAAGCGGTCGAGATCGTCCCGCCGCCGACGCAGGACGCCGCCGCGAAGAAATCGTGGCTCGCGCGCCTGAAGTCCGGGCTCGCGAAGACGGGCTCGAGCATCACCGGCGTGTTCGTCAATACGAAGATCGACGAGGATCTGTACGAGGAGCTCGAAACCGCGCTGCTGATGTCCGACGCCGGTGTCGATGCGACCGAGTACCTGCTCGGCGCGCTGCGCGAGAAGGTGCGCGCGGGCCGGCTGACCGATCCGCAGCAGGTAAAGGGCGCGCTGCACGACCTGCTCGTCGAGCTGCTGAAGCCGCTCGAGAAATCGCTGATGCTTGGCCGCGCGCAGCCGCTCGTGATGATGATCACGGGTGTGAACGGCGCGGGCAAGACCACCAGCATCGGCAAGCTCGCGAAGCACCTGCAAAGCTTCGACCAGTCGGTGCTGCTGGCCGCGGGCGACACGTTCCGCGCGGCCGCGCGCGAACAGTTGGCCGTCTGGGGTGAGCGCAACAACGTGACGGTCGTCCAGCAGGAAAGCGGCGACCCGGCCGCGGTGATCTTCGATGCGGTCAGCGCCGCGCGCGCGCGCAGGATCGACGTGATGATGGCCGACACCGCCGGCCGCCTGCCGACGCAGCTGCACCTGATGGAAGAGCTGAAGAAGGTGAAACGCGTGATCTCGAAGGCGCACGATGGCGCACCGCATGAGGTGCTGCTCGTGATCGACGCGAACACGGGCCAGAACGCGCTCACGCAGGTGAAGGCATTCGACGATGCGCTCGGCCTCACGGGCCTGATCGTCACGAAGCTCGACGGCACTGCGAAGGGCGGCATTCTCGCCGCGATCGCGCGGCAGCGCCCGGTGCCCGTCTACTTCATCGGCGTCGGCGAGAAGGTCGAGGACCTGCAGCCGTTCAGCGCAGTGGAATTCGCGGACGCGCTGCTCGGCTGAACGCAGCCGGCCCGCACCGCAACGGGGCGCCTTCTGGCGCCCTTTTTCATGCGTGTCCGGAAGCCGTCAGCCGGCGGCTGCCTGCGACACGACGTCATTCGGCATCGGGCTGCACGCCGGGCTCGGCGGCCTTGAACGCGTCGAGCGTCGACGCATGATCGGCGATCCGCTGGATCGTCGGAAAGCGCGTCGTGTCGATCGAGAAACGGTTCGCGTTGAACACCTGCGGCACGATGCAGATATCGGCGAGCGTCGGCGTGTCGCCGAAGCACAGCTTGCCGGTGCGCGGATCGTTCGCGAGGCGCGTCTCGAGCGATGCGAAACCTGCCTCGATCCAGTGCCTGTACCAGTCGTTCTTCGCTTCCTCGGACACCTTCAGCGTGTGCTTCAGGTATTTGAGCACGCGCAGGTTGTTGAGCGGATGGATCTCGCACGCGATCTGCAGCGCGATCGCCCGCACGTATGCGCGGTCGACCGGCTGCGTCGGCAACAGTGCCGGTTCGGGATGCGTTTCCTCGAGATATTCGATGATCGCGAGCGATTGCTGCAGCGTGGCGTCGCCGTCGATCAGCGACGGCACGACCGCATCCGGATTCACCGCGCGGTAGGCGTCCTTCAATTGCTCGCCGCCGTCGCGCAGCATGTGCACGGGAACCGTGTCGTACGGTAGCTGCTTCAGGTTCAGGGCGATCCGCACGCGGTACGACGCGGAACTGCGGAAATAGCTGTAGAGCTTCATGGGATGTCTCTCTGTGTCGTATTCGGTCGGCATCGGCGTGCGCGGCGCACGCGGCCCCGCCGGGAACCCGAGTTTAGCGCGCCGCGCCGCGTCGGCGCGCGCGGCTTACTTTGGCGAGCCGCGCCCGTGCGATACTCGGGGCATTCCTCACCGCTCACCGCGCGACCCGATGCCGCCCGCCCGCCCCACGCCCCGATGACCGCTCCCCACGACTCCGCAGCCTCGCCGTTCCCTTGCGCCCGCTTCATCAAGGAAATCGGCCGCGGCCCGCACGGCGCACGCGCGCTGTCCGCCGAAGACACGTTCGAGCTCTATCGCGCGATGCTCGACGCGCGCGTGTCGGACGTCGAACTCGGCGCGATCCTGATCGCCTATCGGCTGAAGGGTGAAAGCGCCGACGAACTGGCCGCGATGCTCGCCGCCGCACAGGCGTCGTTCGAACCCGTGCACGTGCAGGACGCCGCATTCCGCCCGGTGTCGATCCCGAGCTACAACGGCGCGCGCAAGCAGCCGAACCTGGTGCCGCTGCTCGCGTTGCTTCTCGCGCGTGAAGGCGTGCCGGTGCTCGTGCACGGCGTCGAGCGCGATCCGGGCCGCGTGACGAGCGCGGAGATCTTCTCTGCGCTGTCGATCGCGCCGTCGACATCGCACGACGCGATCGAGGACACGCTCGCGGAACGCCGCGTCGCGTTCGCGCCCATCGATGCGCTGGCGCCGCGCATCGCGCGTCTGCTGTCGCTGCGCGGCGTGCTCGGCGTGCGCAACTCGACGCACACGCTCGTGAAGATCCTGCAACCGTTCGCGCCGGCCGGGCTGCGGCTCGTCAACTACACGCATCCGCCGTACCGCGACAGCCTCGCGCAACTGTTCCGCGATCATCCGGACGCCGCACTCGGCGGCGCGCTGCTCGCGCGCGGCACCGAAGGCGAAGCGGTGGCCGACACGCGGCGCCAGGTGCAGGTCGACTGGCTGCACGACGGCGTGTGCGACACGCTGATCGAGCCCGAGCGCTCGTCGAGCGACGCGCCGCCCGTCGCGCTGCCCGAATCGCGCGACGCGGCAACCACAGCCGCGTGGACGGATGCCGTGCTGCGCGGTGAAATTCCAGTACCCGACACGCTTGCGCGGCAGGTCGCGACGATCGTGCGGATCGCCCGGCTCGCACCGTGATCGTGCATCCCGGCCCGGCACGCTGCCGCGTCGGGCTTTGAACCGACCATTTGACACGCGCACGCATCCTGGCATAGAGTTGTCGCCATGCGTTCCTTTCCGAACACCCTCCGAATTACCTCCGGCCGCCTAGCGCGGTCGCTATCGCTACGACTAGCCTAAGGCTGTCTTAGCGCCGTGTGCTGTCCGCACGGTCCCTCCCAGCAGTTCCTCGCAGCACCCTTCTCGCAGTTTTTGCAACCCGAAGTCGTCAGCATTCGTCCGTCTATCCGTCGGCCGATTCGCGAAGATCATCCGCATCCGCAGCGCGTTTGCCGCGCCACGGTGCGAGGCAGCGCCACCCGTCGCCCATGCCGCCCGTCTTCGCTCGCGACTTGAGACCCGAGGTCCAGAAGATGAAGCGCAACCCGCAAGACAAGTACCGTCCGTTCGAACCCGTCCGCATCAATGGCCGCCGCTGGCCGACCCGCACCATCGAGCGTGCGCCGGTCTGGATGAGCACCGACCTGCGCGACGGCAACCAGTCGCTGATCGAGCCGATGAGCATCGAACAGAAGCTGGAATTCTTCGACATGCTGGTCGCGATCGGTTTCAAGGAGATCGAAGTCGGTTTTCCGTCGGCGTCGCAAACCGACTTCGATTTCGTCCGCAAGCTGATCGACGACAAGCGCATTCCCGACGACGTGACGATCGAAGTGCTCGTGCAGTCGCGCGAAGACCTGATCGCGCGCACCTTTGATGCGCTCGAAGGCGTGCCGCGCGCGATCGTGCACCTGTATAACGCGATCTGCCCGTCGTTCCGGCGCATCGTGTTCGGGATGTCGAAGGACGACGTGAAGGCGCTTGCCGTCGAGGGTACGCGACTCATCAAGGAACACGCGGCGGCCCGCCCGGACACGCACTGGACCTACCAGTACTCGCCGGAAACCTTCAGCATGACCGAGCTGACGTTCGCGCGCGAAGTGTGCGATGCGGTCGCACAGGCGTGGCGGCCGACCCGCGATCACAAGATGATCGTCAACCTGCCGGCGACCGTCGAGGCCGCGAGCCCGAACGTGTTCGCCGACCAGATCGAGTGGATGGACCGCAACCTCGCCTATCGTGACAGCATCGTGCTGTCCGTGCATCCGCACAACGATCGCGGCACCGCGGTCGCTGCCGCCGAACTCGCACTGCTCGCGGGCGCCGATCGCATCGAAGGCTGTCTGTTCGGCAACGGCGAGCGCACCGGCAACGTCGATCTCGTCACGCTCGCGCTGAATCTCTATACGCAGGGCATCGATCCGGGCCTCGATTTCTCCGACATCGACGCGGTGCGCCGCGTGGTCGAGCGCTGCAACCAGATTCCGGTGCATCCGCGCCATCCGTACGCGGGCGACCTCGTGTTCACCGCGTTCTCGGGCTCGCACCAGGATGCGATCCGCAAGGGCTTCGCGCAGCAGCGCCCCGACGCGGTGTGGGAAGTGCCGTACCTGCCCATCGACCCGGCCGACCTCGGCCGCAGCTATGACGCGGTCATTCGCGTGAACAGCCAGTCCGGCAAGGGCGGCGCGACGTTCCTGCTCGAACGCGGGATGGGCTTCACGCCGACGCGGCGCGTGCAGATCGAATTCAGCCACGCGGTGCAGACGCTCGCCGATGCATCCGGTGAGGAAGTGACCGGCGACGCGATCTGCGCGCTGTTCGCCCGCGAATTCTTCGAGACCGACGGCCCGGCCGCGCGCCACGGCGACGCCGCACGCTGGCAGAACCGCGACATCGCGGGCACGCCGCCCACCGGTGCGTCACCCGAAGACATCGTGCAACGTACCGCCGCGGCCTTCGCGACGGCGGCCGGCGCGACGATCGACGTCGCCTCGTGCGAACACACGCGCACGACGGATGGGCGAATCGCCGTATCGGTCGGCTGCCGGGTCGGCGATGCGCCGCTGCGGCACGGCGTCGGAGTGCATGCCGACGCGGCGAGCGCCGCGCTCGATGCGGTCGTCAGCGCGATCAACCGCTCGGCCTGGCAGTGCGCCGACCGCCGTGCGGCGGCCTGACCGGCAGGTTTTCGTTTCCCGGTTCTAACGTCAGCGAGCGGTGCGTGACCGCTCGTGCGCCGCGCAATCCGCGCCGCACGGGCAATAAAAAAGCGGCCCAGGAGGCCGCTTCGGTCGGGACATGAAAAGGAGCGCGACGCGCGCTCATGTCTCGGTCGCGCACCGCGTCGCCTGCCACGCCAGCAGGCGCCACTGCCCCTGCTCATGGGTATGGACGGCGGTATAGGCGATCGGAAATACCAGCCCGCCGTTGTTCGTTTCCATCTCGATCAGCGCGCGCCCGGTGACGACGCAGGTTGCGTCGCCGACGGGCAGCAGGTCTTGCGACTGGATTTCGATCTGGCGATAGCGACGGCGGCCAGCGACGATGGCGTCGATGAACTGCTGCTTGGTTTCGCGTTTGCCGTTGGTGTGCACGAAGAACACTTTGTCCGACAATTGCGCGTCGAGCGCCTCGCCGTCCCCGTCGACCATCGCCCGGAACCGATCGCGCTCGAGTGCGCGAATCGCATCGACCACCTTCGCCATCGCCTGACTCCTCGGCAACGCGCCCGCCGTGCGCGGGCGTGCGGATCAGAAGTTGTACTGCACGTAGAACTGGTGGAAATTTATACCAGGATTCGGCTCTTTGATACCCGCGTTAGACACATGTTGAAAACGGTAGCCGAGCTGGTACTGTTGCCGTTCTCCGAACTGGGCACCGACACCGACGACGTCCACGAACTGGAACGACGTCGCCAGCGACAGCTTGTTGGAGATCGTCGGGGAAGTCAGGAAGCGGATGCCGGCACCGGCCTCGACGAACGGACGCACCTGGCCGGCGCTCTTGATGAAGCGGAACATCGGCGTCGCACCGAATTCGCCGATGTTGCCGTGAACATTGCCGCCCGTGTGCCAGTAGCTGGCGTGGCCTTCCATCACGAACGCGAAGTGCCAGCCGCCGATTTCCCACCAGTTCCAGCCCGGGTCCCACACGACGCCGAGATCGGCCTTGTCGATCCCGTGGCGATCCGAAAACCCGCCGCCCGCCTGGATTCCCCATCGATCCGCGAACGCGGCACCCGATCCGCCCAGCAGCGACGCCGCCAGCAGCGCATGCAGCGCCAGCCGACTACGGGACCGGCAATTCTTCTTATTGTTCATCAGACACTCCAACTTTGTGGGTTGAATGGGGCCTTGCCGCAACGGCCGGGCCCGAGCGAACTGAATGGTATGGTAAAGGACTTTTCGGATCGGCATCACGAAGCGAAATTGTTTGCTTCCAAAACTACAAAAATCGAAATCGTCTACCGATTACTATCAGAAACAACAGCTTACGGAACTTCCTCCAGCCAGCCCTGTCGCAAATTAGACTATCGATTCGACAAGTTCGATAGAGCATGGGGAACTTGGATGCCCGCGCCCCCTCTAAGGAATTAGCACTCGGATTACGGGAGTGCTAAGATGGACCCCGGAATCTCATCCGAGATCAAGGGTTTGTCCCTGATTCCAAAGGAGTTTTTTAGTGAGCCACGCCCTGACCCTTCCGAACACGCTGAGCCCGACGCCGGCCAAGGCCGAATCGGCAGGCTCGCTGGCGCTCGCGACTCAATCGATGTTGCCGGGCCAGCTTGGCAACATCGACGCGTATATCCAGGCCGTCAACCGGATCCCGCTCCTGACCGCCGAAGAGGAACGCCAGTACGCGACCGAATTCCGCGAAGACAACAACCTCGACTCGGCACGCCGCCTCGTGCTGTCGCACCTGCGCCTGGTCGTGTCGATCGCGCGCAACTATCTTGGCTACGGCCTGCCGCACGGCGATCTGATCCAGGAAGGCAACATCGGCCTGATGAAGGCTGTGAAGCGTTTCGACCCGGCGCAAAATGTGCGCCTGGTGTCGTATGCGATCCACTGGATCAAGGCCGAGATCCACGAATACATCCTGCGCAACTGGCGGATGGTGAAGGTCGCGACGACGAAGGCGCAGCGCAAGCTGTTCTTCAACCTGCGCAGCCACAAGAAGAGCATGCAGGCGATGACGCCCGAGGAAATCGACGGCCTCGCGCAGGAACTCAACGTCAAGCGCGAAGACGTGACCGAGATGGAAACGCGTCTGTCGGGCGGTGACATCGCGCTCGAAGGCCAGGTGGAAGACGGCGAGGAGTCGTACGCGCCGATCGCCTACCTGGCCGATTCGCACAACGAGCCTACCGCCGTGCTCGCCGCGCGTCAGCGCGACATGCTGCAGACGGACGGCATTGCACAGGCGCTCGAGGCGCTCGATGCGCGCAGCCGCCGGATCATCGAGGCGCGCTGGCTGAACGTCGACGACGACGGTTCGGGCGGCTCGACGCTGCACGATCTCGCGGCCGAGTTCGGCGTATCGGCGGAACGCATCCGCCAGATCGAAGCGAGCGCCATGAAGAAGATGCGCACGGCACTCGCCGAGTACGCCTGACTTCGCGATTTAGAGCGCTTCACCCAAAACCGCTGCCCGACCGGCAGCGGTTTTTTTTCGTCTGTCGTTTGGCTTCGATCATCTCTTATTAATCGACCTTATTGATCGGGTATCGCGCGAATTCCGGCCCCTTCCGCACAACCTTGATCTGCCTCAAGTTTCGACACGCGCTTCGCGACGGTCTGCCGCAGCGCAGCACTCGGCATCGGAAAGCCGGCATTTTAAAATTGGCATGTCGGCTTAAAAGGATTAAAACAGCTTAACTGCCGTCATAAATCCGACGTAGAGTCGCCCCAAAACCGATGTAAATCGATTCAGGATAATCGCCTTGATCTCGATCAATAAAGAGCCTGTGCCGCCTCCCCCGCAGGCCGCCGGCAGGATCGGCTGGCGCGCGCGCATTGCAGCGTGGGCCCGCGGACCAACCCTCGCCCGCGACATCACGCTGGTGCTGATCGTCAAGCTGATTCTCTTGATGTCGCTCAAATACGCATTCTTCAATCATCCGCAGGCTAAGCACATGTCGCTGCCGCCTGCCGCCGTCGCCGAGAAGCTGCTCTCGGTCCCGGCGCCTGCATCCACCGAGGGAGACCACCATGATAAGTAGCGAAGTCGTCGATCTGTCACGTCTGCAGTTCGGCATCACGGCGCTCTACCACTTCCTGTTCGTGCCACTGACGCTCGGGCTGTCCTGGCTGCTCGTCATCATGGAAGCCGTCTACGTGATGACCGGCAAGCAGGTCTACAAGGACATGACCCAGTTCTGGGGCAAGTTGTTCGGCATCAACTTTGCGATGGGCGTGACGACCGGCATCACGCTCGAATTCCAGTTCGGCACGAACTGGTCGTACTACTCGCACTACGTCGGCGACATCTTCGGTGTGCCGCTCGCGGTCGAAGGCCTGATGGCGTTCTTCCTCGAATCGACGTTCGTCGGCCTGTTCTTCTTCGGCTGGAACCGACTGTCGAAGGTCAAGCACCTGATCGTCACGTTCCTCGTCGCGCTGGGCTCGAACCTGTCCGCGCTTTGGATCCTCGTCGCGAACGGCTGGATGAACAATCCGGTCGGCGCAGAGTTCAACTACCAGACGATGCGCATGGAGATGACAAGCCTGTTCGACGTGCTGTTCAACCCGGTCGCCCAGGTGAAGTTCGTGCACACGGTATCGGCCGGCTACGTGTCGGCGGCGATGTTCGTGCTCGGCGTGTCGTCGTGGTATCTGCTGAAGAAACGCGACGTCGACTTCGCGCTGCGCTCGTTCGCGGTCGCGGCCGGCTTCGGCCTCGCGGCGACGCTCTGCGTGATCGTGCTCGGCGACGAATCGGGCTATACGACCGGCGAAGTGCAGAAGATGAAGCTCGCCGCGATCGAGTCCGAATGGGAAACGCAGCCGGCACCGGCATCGTTCACGCTGATCGGCATCCCGAACCAGGAAGAGCAGCGCACCGACTACGCGATCAAGATCCCGTACGCGCTCGGCCTGATCGCGACGCGCTCGATCGACGAACCGGTGATCGGCCTGCGCGAGCTCGCGAAGCACAGCGAGGAGCATATCCAGAGCGGGATGGTGGCCTACGGCGCACTGCAGAAGATCAAGCAGGGCGACACGAGCGAGGCGACCCGCGCATTGTTCGACCAGCACAAGCAGTATCTCGGCTACGGGCTGATGCTCAAGCAGTTCACGCCGAACGTGACCGACGCGACGCCCGACCAGATCAAGGCCGCCGCGAAGAAGACGATCCCGCCGGTCGCGCCCGTGTTCTTCTCGTTCCGGATCATGGTCGCCCTCGGCTTCCTGTTCGTCGCGACGTTCGTTGCCGCGTTCTGGTTCTGCGCGCGCCGCGAACTGCTGCAGGACAACCGCCGCTGGTTCCTGCGCTATGCGTTGTGGGCGATCCCGCTGCCGTGGATCGCGATCGAATTCGGCTGGATCGTCGCCGAGCTCGGCCGCCAGCCGTGGACGATCGCCGGCGTGCTGCCGACGCACCTGTCCGCGTCGAGCCTGCAGCCGAGCGACCTGTACCTGAGTCTCGCCGGCTTCGTCCTGTTCTATACCGCGCTGTTCGTCATCGAAATCAAGCTGATGTTCAAGTACGCGCGCCTCGGCCCGTCGTCGCTGCATACCGGCCGCTATCACCACGAACTCGCCGCAGCCAGCGAGCGTGCCGCGGTTTGAGCACGCATCCGCAACGGAACAAGGAATCGCTATGGACTACGCAACTCTCAAGCTGATCTGGTGGCTGCTCGTCGGCGTGCTGCTGATCGGCTTCGCCGTCACCGACGGCTTCGACATGGGCGCGACCGCGCTGCTGCCGTTCCTCGGCAAGACCGACGAGGAACGCCGCATCATCGTCAACACGGTCGGCGCGACATGGGAAGGCAACCAGGTGTGGCTGATCACGGCCGGCGGCGCAATGTTCGCCGCCTGGCCGCTCGTCTATGCCGCATCGTTCTCCGGCTTCTACTTCGCGATGCTGCTCGTGCTGTTCGCGCTGTTCTTCCGGCCGGTCGGCTTCGACTATCGCAGCAAGCGGCCCGACCCGCGCTGGCGCGCAGGCTGGGACTGGGGCCTGTTCGTCGGCGGCTTCGTGCCGGCGCTGGTGTTCGGCGTCGCGTTCGGCAACCTGCTGCAAGGCGTGCCGTTCAAGTTCGACAGCGACCTGCGCGTGACCTACTACGGCGGCTTCTGGGCGCTGCTGAACCCGTTCGCGCTGCTCTGCGGGCTCGTCAGCCTCACGATGCTGGTCGCGCACGGCGCCGCGTTCATCAAGATGAAGACCGACGGCGTGATCGCACGCCGCGCGTCGATCGCGCTGCGCGTGTCGGCGCTCCTCGCGGTCGTGCTGTTCGTGCTGGCCGGCGTGCTGATCGCGTCGACCATCGGCGGCTTCCACATCACGCACGCCGCGCCGACCGACACGGTAGCGAACCCGCTGCTCAAGGACGTCGCCGCCGGCTCGGGCCTCTGGCTCGCGAATTACGGCGAGTATCCGTGGATGATGGCGGCACCGGTCGTCGGGATCGCGGGCGGCCTGCTCGCGCTGCTGCTCGCCGGCTCGAAGCAGGAAAAGACGGCGTTCTTCTGCACCGGCCTGATGATCGCCGGCGTGATCCTGACCGCGGGCTTCTCGATGTTCCCGTTCATCATGCCGTCGTCGCTCGACCCGCGCAGCAGCCTGACCGTGTGGGATTCGACATCGAGCCACATGACGCTGCAGGTGATGCTGTTCGCGGTGATCGTGTTCCTGCCGATCGTCCTGCTCTATACGGGCTGGGTGTATCGCGTGATGCGCGGCAAGGTCACGCATCAATCGCTCGAAGAGAACAAGCACTCGATGTACTGAACCCGGCCGGGGCGCCCACGCGCCCCTCGCCCACCGTTTCACAAGGAGTCGGATCATGTGGTATTTCAGCTGGATTCTCGGTATCGGCGTCGCGCTGTCGTTCGGCATCGTCAACGCGATGTGGCTCGAAGCACGGCAGAAGCCGCAGGAAGCGCCGGTGCGCGTACGCCGCGACTGACCGCGCGCGGTAGGCGGCTCGCACCGCCCCTGCCGTCCGAAACGAACCTCGCATCACGCGAGGTTTTTTTTCGTCCCTGCCATCGGCGCACCCGCGATTCCTCGATGCCAATTTAGCGCCAGATTGATACCACTTGAATACCAATCAAAGGTTTCATAAGATCGTTGGACACGGTCGCCGACAGGCCGAATTCATCTGGTGGGGGAGACATGCGAATCCCTTGTGTGGTGCGCGCTCGCGCGCCGAATTGCCACGCGTGTGCGGCAGCGACCGCTGTTGCGATCGTGCGCGGTCGGTCGAGCGCGGCCTGCCGCGGCCGCATCGTTGCCGCGCCGATTGCCGTGCGCAGCCGATGAGCACGCGTACGCCGCCCTGCCGATCCGATCGGCACGCATGCCCGCCTCCCGTTCCGTAACGCACGCCCCGCGTGCCGAATGCGCGCGGTGCGGCCGCATCGCTCCGTGCGCGGGTATCTCCCGCAGCTCCATTGAAAGACCCGATCGCAGCGACGTCGCTTCCACGACGCCGCTACGCCCATTTTTTCTCAGGAGTTCGAATGAAAAGCACGTTTCCTTCCCTGTTGACCGGCTTGCTGATCGCCGCTCTGCTACCCGCAGCGAGTTGTGCCGAGCCTGCTCGGATGTCCGCTGGAGCGAGCGCTGGCGCGGCCCGGCCGGCCACGCAGCCAGCCGACCTTGCGACGCTGCTGTCGAACGGCCTCGCGCTGCGCGTCGCCGTCGACAACAACCACGCGGCCGCGGCCGGCGTGCCGTGCGCCGATCTCGGCGCCGACGGGGCGGCCTGCGCGGCCGGCCGCCTGATCCTGCAGAACCGCGGTCATCAGACGATCGCCGACGGCGGCTGGAAGCTGTACCTGCACAGCATCCGCCGGCTGCTGCGGATCGATCGCCCGGGCTTCGCGCTGCGGCGGCTCACCGGCGACCTGTACGAGCTGACGCCGCAGCCGGGCTCGATGCGGCTTGCACCCGGCGAACGCATCGAACTGCCGTTCGTCGCCGAATACTGGCTGATGCGCTACAGCGACGTGATTCCGCGCCCGTATGTCGTCGTCGACGGCGCACCGCCCGCCGTGCTCCGCTACAACGACACCGACGACGAGCTCCGCTATGTCGAATCGCTGCCGGCCGACGCGCAGAACAATTCGACCGGCAACGCGCCGCCCGTGGCGGCACGCCCCGACGCGAGCCGCGCACTGCCGAGCGTGAAGCGCGAACAGCCGCTGCCCGGCACGCTGGACCTGCGCGGTGTCGAGCTTGCGCTGCCGGACCTGCCGGATGCGCAGGTCGCGGCGCTGCGCGAACGTGCGGCGACGCTCGGGCTCGATGGCGCGCGCGTGCCGGTCCGCGGCGCAGTCGCACCGCGCCGGCTGCCGGCCGACATCGCGGTGCCGGGCGGGTACCGGCTCGCAATCGGGCCGCGCGGCGTGCTGATCGAAGGCTACGATCGCGCGGGCCTCTACTACGGCGTGCAGACATTCTATTCGCTCGCGCCCGCTGGCGGCGGCCCGATCCCGTCGATGCTCGTCGAGGATGCGCCGCGCTTCACGCATCGCGGAATGCACGTCGACCTCGCGCGCAACTTCAAGCACACGGCGACGCTGCGCCGCCTGATCGACCAGATGAGCGCGTACAAGCTGAATCGCCTGCACCTGCATCTGTCCGATGACGAAGGCTGGCGCATCGAGATACCCGGCCTGCCCGAGCTGACCGAAATCGGCTCGCGCCGCTGTCACGATCCGAGCGAGACGCGCTGCCTGCTGCCGCAACTCGGCTCGGGGCCGGACAACCGCTCAGGCGGCGGCTATCTGACGCGCGACGACTACGTGGCGCTCGTTCGCTACGCAGCTGCCCGGTTCGTCACGATCATCCCCGAGATCGACATGCCCGCACACGCGCGCGCGGCCGTCGTGACGATGGAGGCGCGCTACCGGCGGCTGCATGCGGCCGGCCGCGAGCAGGAAGCGAACGCCTACCGGCTGCTCGATCCGCAGGACACGACGAACCTGACGACGGTGCAGTTCTACGACCGGCGCAGCGACCTGAACCCGTGCGTGCCGGGCGCGCTCAATTTCGCGTCGAAGGTGATCCGCGAGATCGCGGCAATGCATGCGGACGCGCAGGCGCCGCTGCATACCTGGCACTACGGCGGCGACGAAGCGAAGAACATCTTCCTCGGCGCGGGCTTCCAGCCGCTGAACGGCACCGACCCGAACAAGGGGCGCATCGATGTCGCCGCGCAGGACAAGCCGTGGGCGCGTTCACCCGCGTGCACGGCGCTGCTCCAGCGCGGCGAGATCAAGTCGACCGACGAGTTGCCGACGCGTTTCGCGAAACAGGTGAGCGCGGCGGTCGCCGCGAACGGGATCGACACGATGGCCGCGTGGCAGGACGGCATCAAGCATGCAAACGGGCCGCAGGACTTCAGCACGCGTCACGTGATGGTGTCGCTGTGGGACACGATCTTCTGGGGCGCGTCGGACAGCGCGCGCGACCTGAGCAGCAAGGGCTACCTGACGGTGCTCGCGCTGCCCGACTACCTGTACTTCGACTTCCCGTACACGCTCAATCCGCGCGAGCGCGGCTACTACTGGGGCTCGCACGCGACGGACGAGTACAAGGTGTTCTCGTTCGCGCCCGAGAACCTGCCGCAGAACGCGGAAGTGATGGGCGATCGTGACGGCAACGCGTTCGAGGTGACCGGCACGGGCCCCGCGCCGCGTATCGAAGGCATGCAGGGGCAAGCGTGGGGCGAGGTGATGCGCAACGACACGTTCCTCGAATACATGGTCTATCCGCGGCTGCTCGCGCTCGCCGAACGCGCGTGGCACCGGGCCGAGTGGGAGCTGCCGTATGCGGCCGGCGTGCGGTTCAAGCGCGGCGACACGCATCACGTCGACCTGGCCGCGCTGCAGCGCGACTGGGCTGGCTTCGCGACGCTGCTCACGCAGCGCGAATTGCCGAAGCTCGACCGGGCCGGCATCGGCTACCGGAAGCCGACCTTCACGTTGACGAACCCGTGAACGATTGAGCGGTTGCCGATCCACGCAAGCGGTGCGCGTTGCGGACGAATGCACGCACACCCGCCCGCCCAAGAAAAAACGGCTTGCGACGCGTCGCAAGCCGTTTTCGCTTTACCGACCGGCGGCGCGGACCCGCCATGCGGATCGGGCCTGCCTCATCGCATCGTGCCGGATCAGGCCGGTTGCGCGGCCGCCCCGCCGCCCGTCGACGTCAGGCGCGCGCCGAGCTGTTCGGCATAGCGTGCCGCCGCATTGCCGCAGACGATGTGGAACGTGTCCGGCGACACCCATGCGACATCGAGCGCGCCGAGTCGATCGCGATCGACCGCCGATGCGTCACGCACGACGACGCGCAGGCGCGTGGTCGCGATCGCGTCGAGCGAGGCGACGTTGGTCGCCCCGCCGAACACCGCGAGCCAGCGCAGCGGATCGGGATCGAGCGGACCGGCCGCCGCACCGGTGACAGGCTGAGCTGCGGCGGCCGTGGCCGTCACGGCGGCACCGGTCGCGCCGCTGCCGATCGCCGAGCGCATCTCGTCGGCGATGATGTCGGCCTCCGGCCCGATGATCACCTGCACGCTATTGCCGCCCCGCTTGAGCACGCCGCGCGCGCCGATCGACTTCAGCTCCGGCTCCGACACCTTCTCCGGATCGACGACGGTCAGGCGCAGGCGCGTCGTGCAGGCGTCCACGACGGTCAGGTTGCCGGCGCCGCCGAGCGCGGCGATGTAGCGTTGCGCACGTGGTGCTGCCGCCGCGGCGCCAGCCGCCGGCGCGACGAAGCCGCCCGATGCGTACGACTCGGCCGCCGCATCGGCCGAGGCCGGCTCGCGGCCCGGCGTCGCCATGTTGAACTTGCGGATGAAGAAGCGGAACAGCCCGTAATACGCGATGCCGTATGCGATACCGAGCGGCACCGCGATCCAGCCCTTCGTCGACAGCCCGTAGTTCAGCACGTAGTCGATCGCGCCGGCCGAGAACGTGAAGCCGAGCTTCACGCCAAGGATCTGGCAGATCGCGAGCGACAGCCCCGTGAGCACCGCGTGGATCACGTACAGCACCGGCGCGAGGAACATGAAGCTGAATTCGATCGGCTCGGTCACGCCGGTGAGGAACGACGTGAGCGCCATCGAGAACAGCAGGCCGCCGACCATCGCGCGGCGCTCCTTCGGCGCTTCGTGCAGCATCGCGAGACACGCGGCCGGCAGGCCGAACATCATGATCGGAAAGAAGCCCGCCATGAAGGTGCCCGCGGTCGGGTCGCCCGCAAAGAAGCGGTGCAGGTCGCCGTGCACGAGCTCGCCGCCGGCCGGCGGCGTGAAGTTGCCGAATACGAACCACGCGAGCGAGTTGATGATGTGGTGCAGGCCTGTGACGAGCAGCAGGCGGTTCAGGAAGCCGAACACGAACGCACCGATCGCGCCCGCCGTCGTCAGCCACTGGCCGGCCGCGTCGATCGCATGCTGGATCGGCTGCCACACGTAACCGAACACGATGCCGAGTATCACGCACGCGAGCCCGGTGATGATCGGCACGAACCGCTTGCCGCCGAAGAACGCGAGGTAGTCGGGCAGCTTGATGTCCTTGTAGCGGTTGTACAGCAGGCCCGCGACCACGCCCGCGATGATCCCGGACAGCACGCCCATGTTCAGCTTGGGATCGATGTCCTTCATGATCGCGGTTTCGATCAGGTAACCGATCGCGCCCGCGAGTGCCGCCACGCCGTTGTTGTCCTTCGCGAAACCAACCGCCACGCCGATCGCGAACAGAAGCGGCAGGTTGTCGAAGATCGCGCCGCCGGCGTCGGCGATCATCTTGATGTTGAACACGTCCGGCTGTCCGAGCCGCAGCAGGATGCCGGCGACCGGCAACACCGCGATCGGCAGCATCAGCGCCCGGCCCAGGCCCTGTATCTTCAGAAACGGATTCCCGTCCATTCAGTCCTCCAATCCATGTCTCGTCGTTAATCGTCGTTGACCTAATTGCTTGCGTGGTGAAACGCTCGCGCGCCCGCCGTCGACGTTCAGTCGAGCGGCCAGACCTCGCGGCTTGCTGCCCTTACCGCCTGTGCCGAGTCGAGTGCGAGCAGATCCTGCGCACGCTGGCGACACAGCTGGTAATCGAGACGGCGCACGCGCGCCTTGATGCCCGGCACCGACACCGGATCGACCGACAGTTCGGTCACGCCGAGGCCGACGAGGATCGGCACCGCGAGCGGATCGCCGCCGAGCGCGCCGCACACGCCGACCCACTTGCCGTGCTTCGCCGCGCCGCGCACCGCGATGTCGATCAGGCGCAGCACGGCCGGATGCAGGCCGTCGGACTGCGCGGCGAGATCGGCCTGGCAGCGGTCCATCGCGAGCGTGTATTGCGTCAGGTCGTTGGTGCCGACCGACAGGAAATCCGCGTGCTGCGCGAGCTGGTCGGCGAGCAGCGCCGCCGACGGCACTTCGATCATCACGCCGACCTCGATCGGCTCGGTGCGCCCCTGCGCACGCGCGAATTCGTCGATACGCGCGCGCAGCCGCACGAGCTCGCCCGCATCCGTCACCATCGGCAGCAGGATCCGCACCGCGCCGAACGGCTTCACCGCGAGCAGGCCCTGCAGCTGATCGTCGAGCAGATCCGGGCGCACCTGCGCGAGGCGAATGCCGCGCAGGCCGAGCGCCGGATTCGGTTCGGGCGGCAGCGTCAGATAGTCGACTTCCTTGTCGGCGCCGACATCGAGCGTGCGAATGATCGCGGTGCGGCCCTGCAGCGCGTCGACGATCGACTGGTAGCTCTGCTGGTGCTCGACGACGCTCGGCGCGGCCTGGCGGTGGATGAACATCAGCTCGGTGCGCAGCAGGCCGACCGCATCCGCGCCGTTGTCGACCGCGGTGTTCGCGTCGTCGAGCGTCGCGATGTTCGCGGCGACCTCGATCGCGCGGCCGTCGGTGGTCGCGGCGGCGGCGCCGGCCATCTGCCGGTTCGCTTCGCGCACGCCATCCAGGCGCTGGCGTTCGTGGCGCGCGCGTTCGACGTCGAGCGCGGTCGGCGCGTGTTCGAGACGGCCCGCGCTCGCATCGACGACGACCTGCGTGCCGTCCGGAATCGCGTACAGCGCATCGCCGACCGCGACGAGCGCCGGAATGCCGAGCTGGCGCGCGATGATCGCCGCATGCGACGTCGCGCCGCCGCGCGCCATCACGAGCGCGGTCACGCGCTGGCGGTCGAGCGACGACAGGTCCGACGGCGTGAACTCCTCGGCGGCGAGCACGGCTTCGTCGGGCAACGTGCGCGTCGCGCCGCTCGTGTGGCCGAGCGCGCGCAGCACGCGCTTCTCGATGTCGCGGAGATCCGCCGCGCGCTCGGCAAGCAGTGCGTCGTCGAGCTTCGACAGCGTGTCGATCTGCGCGCGGATCGTCGCGCGCCATGCGAAGCCCGCGCTCTTGCCGAGGCTGATCTGGTCGCGCGCCGCATCGACCAGCGTCGGGTCTTCGAGCAAAACGCGATGCACCGCGAAGATCCCCGCCTCGCCGACCGCGCCGCGCGCCGATGCGTTGCGCACCGTTTCGCCGAGTTCGGCGTCGACCGCCGTCAGCGCCTGGTCGAGCCGGCGGCTTTCCGACGCGGGCGTGCCGGTCGCCTGTTCGGGCGGCACGATGTCCGCATCGTCGAGACGCACCAGCGTGCCGACCGCGATGCCGGGTGCCGCGCACACGCCCGCGAGCGTGTTCGGATCGAGTGTTGCGCCGGGATTGCGCACGATCGGCTGCGGTGCGGGCGACTTCAGCCGTGCCGGCTTTTCCTCGACCTCGCCATGCGCTTCGCGCAGCAGCTCACGCTCGATCGCATCGACGGCTTGCTGCGCGTGCGCACCGCGGCCGACCAGTTCGATCGTCGCGCCTTCGCCGGCGCCGAGGCCGAGCAGGCCGACCACGCTTGCGATCGACGCCTTGCGGCCGTCGAAATGCACGTCGACATGGGCGTCGAGCCCGTGCGCGGCTTCGCGCGCCCGCGCGGCCGGGCGCGCATGCAGGCCACCGGGCTGCGTCAGCACGACCTCGCGGCGCACTTCATTCATCGCCGCCTCGCCGGTCTGCGCCGCCTGCACGGCGGCGTCGCCCTTGACGCGCAGCGTCAGCAGCGGCGTCTCGCCGGCCGTCGCGAAACCGCTCGCGCGCTCGACGACGTCGAACGCGTCGGAGTTCGCGATCGCGATCACCGAGACCAGCGAATGCGCGCTGCGCGCGACCGCGTCCTGGTCGAACTCGATCAGCAAATCGCCCGCCGCGACACGCGCGCCGGCTTCGACGCGCGCGGCGAAGCCCTGCCCGTTCAGCTCGACGGTGTCGATGCCGATGTGCAGCAGCACTTCCGCGCCTTGCGGCGTCGTGATCGTCACGGCATGACCGGTGCGCGCGAGATGCGACACGACGCCGGCGCACGGCGCGACGAGCCGGCCCGCGAGCGGATCGATGCCGATGCCGTCGCCGAACATCCCGCCGGAGAACACCGGATCGGGCACATCGGCCAGCGCGACGATCGGCCCGGTCAAGGGACTGAGCAGGACGATCTGATCATGGGTGGAACTCTTCAACTGGGACTCCTCGGCGCGTCTCATCGGCTGTCTCGGCTATCAGTGCGTTTCGGTGACTTTGTTCAGATGGCGCGGCGTGTCGGGATTGCGGCCGCGCGCGGCGGCGAGATCCGCCGCCATCACGTAGAACGAAAGAATGGCGGCGATCGGATCGAGCGCCGAATGGGCGGACCGCGCGAGCGGCAAGGTCGCGCCGGGCGTGCCGGCGGGCGCCGCGAGCAGCACGGCCGCGCCACGTGCGCGCATGTCCTGCGCGAGCTGCAGCAGCCCGGCCTGCTCCGGCCCCGGCAGCGCGAACACGAGCAGCGGATAGTCGCGATCGATCAGCTCCATCGGGCCGTGACGGACTTCGGCGCTCGAGAATGCCTCCGCCTGGATGCCGGAGGTTTCCTTCAGTTTCAGCGCGGCTTCCTGCGCGATCGCAAGCCCGAGCCCGCGGCCGATCACGATCATCCGCTCGATGCCCGCGAGCGCGGCGACTGCCGGCGACCAGTCGAGCCGGCCGGCCTGCGCGAGCACGTCGGGCAGGCCGCGCAATGCCGTCAGCAGCGTGGTGTCGCGCTGCCAGTGCGCGACGATCTGCGCGGACAGCGACAGCATCGCGATGTAGCTCTTGGTCGCGGCAACCGACAGTTCGGGGCCGGCCATGAGCGGCAGCTGGTGCTCGCACGCGTCGGCGAGCGGCGACGGCAGCACGTTGACGGCGGCGACGGTGCGCGCGCCGGCTTCGCGCAGCGCGGCCATCGTGTTCACGAGATCGGGGCTCTTGCCCGACTGGGAAAACGCGATCGCAAGCTGGTCCTGCACCTTCAGCGGCGCTTGCTGCAGCGTCGCGACCGACATCGGCAGCGACGCGACGGGCACGCCGAGGCGGCTCATCGTCAGGCTCGCGAAATAGCTGGCGGCGTGATCCGAGCTGCCGCGCGCGACCGTCAGCGCGACGGCCGGCGGATGATCGAGCAATTGGCCGGCGAGCGCTTCGACGCGCGTGGTGTCGGCGAGTTGCGCGGCGACGACCTGGGCGGACTCGCGCGCTTCCTTAAGCATATTCGACAATCGATTCTCCTTCGACGTAAGTCGCGGTGAGGTTCAGGTCGCGATCGAACACGGCGAGGTCGGCCCACGCGCCGCGCTCGAGGCGGCCGCGGTCGGCGATGCCGAGGTAATCGGCCGCGTAGCGCGACATCCGGTTCGACACGTCGGCGATCGGCAGGCCGAGCGACACGAGGTTGCGCAACGCCTGGTCCATCGTCAGCGTGGAACCGGCAAGCGTGCCGTCGGCAAGCCGCACGCCGCCGAGGCACTTGGTCACGTGCTGGCTGCCGAGCCGGTATTCGCCGTCGGGCATGCCGGTGGCGGACGTGCTGTCGGTCACGACATACAGGCGCGGAATCGCGCGCAGCGCAGCACGAATTGCGCCCGGGTGCACGTGCAGCAGGTCGGGGATGATTTCCGCGTATTCGGCATGCGCGAGTGCGGCGCCCACCAGCCCCGGGTTGCGGTGATGCAGCGGCGACATCGCGTTGAACAGATGCGTGAAGCCGCACGCGCCGTGCTTGAGCGCGGCGACGGCATCGTCGTAGGTCGCGAGCGAGTGGCCGAGCTGCACGCGCACGCCGCGCGCGGCCATCTCGCCGATGATCTCGATGTGGCCGGCGATTTCCGGCGCGAGCGTGACGACGCGGATCGGCGCGATCGACAGGTACTTCAGCACTTCGTCGAGCACGGCCGACACGGCCGCGTCCGGCTGCGCGCCGAGCTTGCCGGGGTTGATGTACGGCCCCTCGAGATGCACGCCGAGCACGCGCGCGCCGCCGGGCGTGCGGGTGCGCGCGACGGTGCCGAGATTCGCGACGACCTGCATCAGTTCGTCGCGCGGCGCGGTCATCGTCGTCGCGAGCAGGCTCGTCGTGCCGAATTGCGCGTGCGTGCGCGCGATCGTCTCGATCGCGTCGCCGCCTTCCATCACGTCGGCGCCGCCGCCGCCGTGCACGTGCAGGTCGATGAAGCCGGGGAGGATGTACGGCGCGTCGTTCTTCGCGGGATCGGCGGGCGTGCCGTCGAGCGTGGTGATGCGGCCGTTCTCGCTGTCGAGCGAGCCGTGAATCCAGCCGTCGGGGGTCAGGATGTTTCCAGTCAGCATGACGTTTCTCTTGATGATCTGGTGACGCGGACATCCGCGTCGCGATTTGCAAATCCGTTGTGCTTCGGTGCGCTCCGCTGCGCGTGGCGCGCGGGCAGTCTCGCGCGTCAGCGTTTCAGTTCGGCGACGAAGTCGTAATAGTCGTCGCGGCAATACGTTTCGGACACTTCGATCGCACGCTGATCGGCACCGTAGCCGATGCGCGTGATCACGAGCAGGGCCGAGCCCGGCTTCACCGACATCCACTTCGCGATCTCGTGCGTCGCGTTCGCCGCGCGAAAATGCTGCAGCGCGCGCACGACGGTCATCCCGCGCGCGTCGAGGTATTCGTACAACGACGCGCCGAGCGCCTGCGGATCAGGCACCACCGCAGCCGGCAGCGTCGAATGCTCGACGGCCATCACGATGCCGTCCGCGCGGCGCAGCCGCTCGAGCCGCGCGACCGTCGCGCCTGGCGCGAGGCCGAGACGCGTGATCTCGTCGCGGCTCGCGGTGCGCAGCGTGCGCGACAGCCACACCGAATCGGGCACGAACCCGCGCTGCTGCATCTTCGCGGTGAAGCCGACGAGACGCGACAGCGGATCGGCAACGCGCGGCGTGATGAAGCTGCCTGCCCCGCGCGCCCGCTTGATCAGCCCCTGCTCGACCAGCAGCGCGAGCGCACGGCGGGCCGTGATCCGCGATACGCCGACCGACCCCGACAGCAGCCGCTCCGACGGCAGCGCCTCGCCGGCCCGCCACTCGCCGGCGTGAATCGCGCTCGCCAGGTTGCGGGCGAGCTGCAGATACAGCGGCGTGTCGTCGAGGGGATCGGGCGCCAGTTCGGGCCAGCCGGTTTCCATGTGCCTCCGGGTGTCGGACGACGATCTCGGACCGTCGAAAGTGAACGCATTATATAACCACCATAATACCAGTCAACGAACTGGTATTAGCGACGCGAAAATCGCCGCGAGCCTTGCCTGGCAAGTGTTTTAGTTCCAACAAACCCTTTGTTTACAATGCGATGCGAGATAGGGATTTACCCGGATTGGTATGCAAGGGGACAGTTCCCGTGCCGGATTTGCCAGGTTTGAGAAGCGGGAAACGATACCGGAATAGAACCAGTTCGACCGACTGGTATGCATCCGGCGTCAACGCGCGGGGCGGCATGCCGGCGGCGTGTCAGCGTGTCGCCGCGCCGCGTCAGTGGAACTCGCGGCTCGACGTGCGCAGGCCGCCGAGCAACGGCGTCAGATCCTCGAAATGCTGCGCGACGAGGTGCCTCACGTCGCTGACGACCTGCCACACGCCCGATGCCGCGAGCAGTCGCGAATCGAGCGTTTCGCGGCGCTGCCGCGCGAGCAGCTCGGGCCGCACGATCACGTTCACGCAGCCCGTCTCGTCCTCGAGCGTCATGAACATCACGCCCTTCGCGGTACCCGGCATCTGCCGCGCGATCACGAGCCCGCATGCGCGCGCGAGCCGGCCGTCGGGGCGATCGCGCAACTCGGCCGCGGACGACAGCCGCTGCGCGCGCAGCGCGGGCCGCAGCAGCGCGACCGGGTGGCGGTTCAGCGTGAGGCCGGTGGTGTGATAGTCGGCGAGGATGTCGTCGGCTTCCGACGGCGCGCCGAGCACCGGCTGCTCCGTTTCGTCGATCGGCGCGGCGGCGAGCAGGTCGCGCTCCGGTGCCGCGGCGACGGCCTGCCACAATGCATCGCGACGATGGCCGGCGAGCGTCGCGAGCGCGTTCGCGGCGGCGAGCGCTTCGAGATCGCGCCGTTCGAGCTGCGCACGGCGCGCGAGCGCATCGACGTTCTCGAACGGGCCGGCCGCGCGCGCGACCTCGATGCGCCGCGCGGCGGCCTCGCCGAGGCCGCGCACGAGCGACAGGCCGAGCCGCACCGCGGGCTGGCCGTGCGGCGGCGGCTGGCCGGGCAGCGCTTCGAGCGACGCTTCCCAGCCGCTTCGCGTGACGTCGGCCGGGAAGACCTTCACGCCGTGGCGCTTCGCGTCCTGCACGAGCTGCGCGGGTGCGTAGAAGCCCATCGGCTGGCTGTTCAGCAGCGATGCGACGAAGATCGCGGGTTCGTGGCATTTGAGCCAGCTGCTCGCGTAAGCGAGTTTCGCGAAGCTGGCCGCGTGGCTCTCGGGGAAGCCGTATTCGCCAAAGCCCTTGATCTGCTCGAAGATCTGCTCGGCGAATTCGCGCGTGTAGCCGCGTTCGAGCATGCCGTCGATGATCTTGTCGTGATACTTCTCGAGATTGCCCTTGCGCTTCCACGCGGCCATCGCGCGGCGCAGTTCGTCGGCCTCGCCGGGCGTGAAGCCCGCCGCGACGATCGCGATCTGCATCACCTGTTCCTGGAAGATCGGCACGCCGAGCGTGCGAACGAGCACTTCCTTGAGCGCCTCGCTCGGATACGTGACTTCGCCCTCCTCCTCGCCGGCCACGATCCTGCGCCGCTTCAGATACGGATGCACGGCGCCGCCCTGGATCGGCCCGGGCCGCACGATCGACACCTGGACGACGAGATCGTAGTAGTTGCGCGGCCTCAGCCGCGGCAGCATCGACATCTGCGCACGCGATTCGATCTGGAACACGCCGACCGTATCGGCGCGACAGATCATGTCGTAGGTTGGTTCGTCATCCTGCGGAATATGCTTCAGCGTGAACGGCTGGCCGTCTTCCTGCGGCCCGCGCCACGCGGTGCGCATGTCGAACGCGCGATGCAGCGCCGACAGCATGCCGAGCGCGAGCACGTCGACCTTCATCAGCCCGAGCGCCTCGAGATCGTCCTTGTCCCACTGGATCACGCGGCGCCCGTCCATCGCCGCGTTCTCGACCGGCACGAGCCGCGTGAGCTTGCCGCGGCTGATCACGAAGCCGCCCGAATGCTGCGACAGGTGGCGCGGAAAGTTGAGCAAGCGCCCCGCGAGTTCGGCCCATGTGCGAATGATCGGCGTGGCCGGATCGAGCCCGGTCGATGCGAATTGCTGCAGCAGGTCGCGGCTGCCGTCGAACCAGCGATGCCCCTTCGCGACACGGTCGACCAGCATCGGATCGACGCCGAGCGCCTTGCCGGTTTCGCGCAGCACGCCGCGCGGACGATACGTCGAAACGGCCGCCGCGAGTGCGGCGCGCTCCTTGCCGTATTTTTCGTAGATATGCTGAATGACCTCTTCCCGGCGCTGATGCTCGAAGTCGACGTCGATGTCTGGCGGCTCGCCGCGCTCCTCGCTGATGAAGCGCTCGAACAGCATCGTGCTCTGGTCGGGATCGACCTCGGTGATGCCGAGGCAGTAGCAGACGACCGAGTTCGCGGCCGAGCCGCGGCCCTGGCACAGGATGTTCTGGCTGCGCGCGTATTTGACGATGTCGTAGACGGTCAGGAAGAACGGTTCGTAGCTCAGCCGCTCGATCAGGCCCAGTTCATGGCGGATCTGCTTCTCGACCTTCTCCGGAATGCCTTGCGGATAACGCACGGCCGCGCCCGCGAAGGTTTCCTGTTCCAGATAGCGCGTCGGCGTCAGCCCCTGCGGCACGATTTCGTCGGGATACTCGTAGCGCAGCGAGCCGAGGTCGAAATCGCACGCGTCAAGAATCGCGCAGGTCTCCGCGATCTCGTCCTGCGCGTACAACTGTCCGATCCGCTGCCGCGAACGCAGGTGCTGCTCCGCATTGGGCGCCAGCGCATACCCGCACTCGGCAACCGGCATCCCGACCCGGATCGCCGTCATCACGTCCTGCAATGCCTTGCACGAGCGCCGGTGCATCGTCACGTCGCCGAGCGCGACGATGCGCACGCCGCGCCGCTCGCCGGCCGCGCGAATCTCCTCGCGCTGCGCACCATCGAGCGCGCGCTGCAACTGCACGAGCCCGAGCCGCGCACGTTCGCCGAAGGTCGCGCGAAACCATGCGACTTGCGCATCGAGCACATCCGCACGCACCGGATACGCAGGCACGAGAATCGCGAAGCAGTCGGACATGCCGCGCAGGTGCGCAAACTCCGCGGGCGGCGCCGACAGCATCCGCGACGTCAACGTGTAGGTGCCCTTCGGCGCGGCCATCCGCCGCCACGAGATCAGCTCGGAAAGATTGCCGTAACCCTCGCGGTTCTGCGCGAGCAGCACGAGGCCGAATGCGCCGGGCCCCGGATCGTGGCCCGGTGCGGCGTCATCCGGCGTGACTTCGAAATACGAACCGATGACGAGCGGCAGCCCGTGCGCCTGTGCCGCGACATGCATGCGCGGCGCGCCGGCGAGCGAGCATTCGTCGGTGATCGCGATCCCGCGATAGCCGAGTTCGGCCGCGCGCTCGACCAGTTCGTCCGCATGCGACGCGCCATGCAGGAACGAAAAGTTCGAGCGGCAGAACAACTCCGCGTAATCGGGCAGCCAGCTGAATTGCGCAACCATCGCCGCTCACCCAAACAAGCCGTGCAGGAACCAGCGCGGCCCGGCCTGGCTTCCCGAGCGCTCCAGGAACACCCAGTAGCACGCACCGACCTCGTCCTGGGCAACGTAGTAATCGCGCGCGATCAATTGCCCGTCGAACCATCCGGCTTCGATCCGCTCGGCCGACGACATCATCCTGAGCGGCGTATGGAACACCGGCCGGTTCTCGCGCATCAGGAGCGGCTGCGGCTCGGCCAGCAGCCACGCGGGACGCGGCGGCACGGCAGGCGGCCCGCCGGCCGGCTTGCCCGCTTGCGCATCGAGCGGCAGCCAGCGGTTCGCGGCCTCCGGACGGTGATCGGCGACGGGCGCCGCGCGCAGCACGTTCTCCGCGCCGAGCCGCGCGGCCAGCAGTTCGAACAGCCGCGCGCGCGTCTCTTTCGTGCCGCCCGGCTCAGGGAAAAGATCGTCGGCCGGTGGCGCAACCGATTCGACGCGCGTGGCCTTCAGTCGCACCGCGATCACCGCGGCCGGCAATTCGACGCGCGCGAGCCGCTCGCCGAGCAGCCGCATGAAGTGCGTCTCGTCGCGCACGGGTGCGGCGAACGCGAGTTCGAGCGGTGTCGGCGGCACGGCCTGACGGCCGCGCTCGTGCTCGAGATCGAACGTCATCGCGGCCAGCGACAGCTGCCGCGCGGCCAGCCATCCGCAGAGCTGCACGACGAGCCGCCGCGCGGCGAACAGCACGGCTTCCGCGTATTCGACGCGCTCCGGCAATTCGAGCCGCACGTCGAACACGGGCGGCACCGCCATCCATGCAAGCAGCTCGACCGCATCGCCGTACGCGCGATCGAGCGCGGCGAGCAACGCCGGACCGCAGCGGCGCTGCAGCCCCGCGCGCGGCAGGCCGCGCAAATCGGCGAGCGTGCGGCAGCCGAGGCCGTCGAACCAGCCCGCATACGGGCGCGCGTCGGGCAACAGCACACACGGCAGACGATCGAGCGTACGGACGAGCGAAGCAGGCCTGGCCACACGGCGCCGGATGCGCGCACGTGCCGACGTACGCGCGAGCAGCCACGCGCCGCGCCCGGTCGGCGCGGCGGACAGGCGCGCCGCATAGCCGAGCGCCGCGAGCGTCGCGCGCACCTGGCGGCACAGCGACGGCAAGCCGCCGAACAGGCGCAGGCTCGGGCCGACGTCGACGATCAGCGTCGCTTCGTCGTCGAGCGCGACGCACGGCGAGAAGCGCAGCAACGCGAGCGCGACCGCGCGCAGCGCATCGACCTCGCGGGCGGGATCGCGTTCGACGAGCCGCGTGTCGGGCGCGAGCGTCAGCACGCCGCCGCGCTTCATGCCCGCGCGCACGCCCTGCCGGCGCGCGCGCGCATCGGCAATCAGCACGACACCTTGCTCGAGCACCGCGCAGCCTGCGTTGCCTGCGTCGTCCGCCGAGCCGTCAGACGGCGGCGGGGCGCACACGTCGAGCGGCAGGCGCGGCAGATGGATGCCGAGCAAGACGCGCATAGCGGCTCTCCACGATGGGCGACGGCAAATCGAGCGCGAGCGGCTCGCTGCGCGCGGGCCCGCGACGCTTGACGATGTCGAGCGACACGCCGCCCGGGACCGGATGCAGCGCGACGCGCAGCACGGCCGGCGACGGCTGCCGTGCGGCCGACAACGGGCGCAGCATCACGAACAGCGTGTCGCCGGTGCGCGCGGCCGCGAGATGCAGGCGCCGCAGCGCATCGGGCCGCGCGTCCTGCCAGAGCAGCAGCGCGCCGCAGCAGCCTGCCTTGAGCGCCTGCTCGGCGGCCCACAATGCATCCGTGCGGCTGCCGGTGCGCAGCCACAGCAGTGCGTCGGCCGGCACGCCGAGACCGGCGAGCGCGGTCGCATGCGGTGACTGAGGCGGCGCGACGAGTGCGAGCGGACGCCGCGCGCTGACGGTGCGCGCGAGCGCGGGCGCGAGCAGCCGCATCTCGCCGCAGCCCGGCTGCGCGGCCAGCAGTTCGACGAGCCCGCCGACCGGCCAGCCGCCGCCCGGCAACTCGGCGGACAGCGGCGCGAAACCCGTATCGATCGTGCGCGAACCGCCGCGCGCGAGCTGCGAGCCGCGCCAGAGCGACGGATGAAGGGATTCGGGAGAAATGGAGGATGCGAGCATGACGCCACCCACAACTGTATGGATATACAGTATATGGCAATGCGCGTGCGTCGCACAGTCCCGAGGCGAAACGGGGTTTTCGTCAGAGGAAAAACGACGGGAAAATCGGTGCGTCCGTCATGTTACGCCGCACCGGAGCGGGCAGGCCGGATCGCGTCGCCCGGACCCGCTCCATCGTCATCCGGCCCGAATCGCCAGGCCGACACGCCGCCGCCCGGCAGGCGAGCCGGCACGATGCAACACCCCGCACCGCGCCGGCCCGCCCGGCGCGCGTCAGCCGAGCAGCAGCGCGTCGTCGTCGAGCTGCTCGTGCCGCACCTTCTCGAACATCTGCAGCAGGTCCGGCACATCGAGCCCGCGGCGCTGGTCGCCCGACACGTCGAGCACGACCTGCCCCTGGTGCAGCATCACCGTGCGGTCGCCGTAGTCGAGCGCCTGCCGCATGCTGTGCGTGACCATCATCGTCGTCAGCTTGCTCTCGGCGACGATGCGCGCGGTCAGCTCCAGCACGAACGCGGCCGTCTTCGGGTCGAGCGCGGCCGTGTGCTCGTCGAGCAGCAGGATCCGCGACGGCCGCAGCGACGCCATCAACAGGCTCACCGCCTGCCGCTGGCCGCCCGACAGCAGCCCGATCCGGTCGGTCAGCCGATTCTCCAGCCCGAGGTTCAGCAGACGCAGCTTGTCGCGGAACAGCTCGCGCGACGGCCGGTCGAGCGCCGCGCGAAAGCCGCGCCGGACGCCGCGCGCCATCGCGAGCGCCATGTTCTCTTCGATCGTCAGCGCCTCGCAGGTGCCGGCCATCGGATCCTGGAACACGCGCGCGACCAGGTGCGCACGGTCCCACGCGGGCTGGCGCGTGACGTCCGCGCCGTCGATCGCGATGCGTCCCGAATCGACGCGCTGGTCGCCGCTGACTGCATTGAGGAAGGTCGACTTGCCGGCGCCGTTCGAGCCGATCACCGCGACGAACTGGCCGTCGGGAATCTCGAGCGACAGCCCGCGCAGCGCACGCGTCTCGATCGGCGTGCCGGGATTGAACGTGAGCTTCAGGTCTTGTGCGGACAGCATGTCATGCCCCTCCGTTCTTGCGCGCGAACAGCTTCTTGCGCGTCGCCGGCAGCACCAGCGCGATCGTGACGAGCGCGGCCGTCACGAGGTTCAGGTCCTGCGCCTTCAGGCCGATGAATTCGCTGTTCAGCGCCAGCGCGATGAAGAAGCGGTAGACGATCGCGCCGAGCACGACGGCGAGCGTCGTCAGCACGAGCCGGCGCGCGGGCAGCAGCGTCTCGCCGATGATCACCGCGGCCAGCCCGATGACGATCGTGCCGATCCCCATCGAGATGTCGGCGCCGCCCTGCGTCTGCGCGAACAGCGCACCGGCGAGCGCGACGAGCGCGTTCGACAGCGCCATCCCGGCGAGCGTCGCGCGACCCGTCGCGATGCCCTGCGCGCGTGCCATCCGCGGATTCGCGCCGGTCGCGCGCATCGCGAGGCCGAGCTGCGACGAGAAGAACCAGTCGAGGCCGAGCTTCGCGACCACCACGACGATCGCGAGCAGCGCCGGGCGCAGCACGTAGTCGGGCATCCAGTCGGGCTGCAGCACGGTGAAGATCGTCGGCTCGGTGATGAGCGGCACGTTCGGGCGGCCCATGATCCGCAGGTTCACCGAGTAGAGCGCGATCATCATCAGGATGCTGGCGAGCAGGTCCATGATCTTCAGGCGCACGTTGAGCCAGCCGGTGACGAAGCCGGCCAGCGCGCCCGCGACGATCGCGAGCACCGTCGACGTGAACGGGTCGTGGCCGGCGGAGATCAGCGTCGCGGCGACGGCGCCGCCGAGCGGAAAGCTGCCGTCGACGGTCAGGTCGGGGAAGTTGAGGATGCGGAATGAAATCAGCACCCCGAGGGCGACGAGACTGAAGATCAGGCCGATCTCCAGCGCGCCCAGAAACGAGAACAGAGACATGATGGGGAAATCCTGTTGCTTCCCGGCCTCGCGTGTACGGCCGGGCGAAGCGGACGGGCGGCCCCGGGTGGGAGCCGCCCGTCCGATGGTTTCGTTCAGGCCCGGATCGGGCCTGCAAGCGCGGCGGGCGGACCGCGGCTTACTTGATGACCGTCTTCGCTTCCTTGAGCAGATCCGGCGACAGCGTCACGCCCTGCTTCGCGGCCGCACCCGTGTTCGCGAACAATTCGAGGTTGCTGCTCGTTTCCGATGCGATCGCGCCCGGCTTCTCGCCCTTCAGGATGCGCGCGACGACCTTGCCGGTCTGCCGGCCGAGATCGCCGTAGTTGATGCCGAGCGCCGCGATGCCGCCACGCTTCACGCTGTCGGTGTCGCCGGCGACGAGCGGAATCTTCGCTTCGTTCGCGACCTTCACGAGCGCTTCGTACGCGGACACGACGTTGTTGTCGGTGTTCGTGTAGATCACGTCGACCTTGCCGATCAGGCTCTTCGCGGCCGGGCCGATGTCGACGGTGCGCGGCGCGGCCGCTTCCTTCAGCGTCATCCCCTGCTTCCCGAGGATCTCCTTGAGCTCCTTCACGACCACGACCGAGTTGGCCTCGCCCGGGTTGTAGACCATGCCGACCGTCTTCGCCTTCGGCACGACGCGCTTGATCAGCGCGACCTGGCGATCGAGCGGCAGCTTGTCGGACACGCCCGTCACATTGGTGCCCGACGGGCCCCAGCCCTTCACGAGCTGCGCGGCAACCGGATCGGTCACGCCCGAATAGACGACCGGCACGCTCTTGGTCGATGCGACGACCGCCTGCGCGGCCGGCGTCGCGATCGCGACGATCACGTCGGGCTGGTCGCCGACGAACTTGCGCGCGATCTGCGCGGCCGTGCCCGTGTTGCCCTGCGCGCTCTGGTATTCCCACTTGAGCTTGTCGTCGCCGTAGCCTTGCGCCTTCAGTTCGGCGCGCACGCCGTCGCGGATCGCATCGAGCGCCGGGTGGTCGACGATCGACAGCACCTTGACCGTCTGTGCGTGCGCGGCGCCTGCCAGCGCGAATGCGGCGACGCCGGCCGTGATCGAACGGATCGCGAAAATCTTGAAACGCTTCATGGGTGAGTCTCCCCCGTATTTGTGTCGGTTCTGGATGATGGATTCCCGCCGCCGTCATGCAGGTGCCGATGCGCGCGCAGCCGGGTGACGGCTCGGGCGGCAGCGGCCCCGCGCGGGCCCCGGGAAGGCGCGGCGGCGAACGCACGAGGATACCATTTCCGCAGACCACCGCCTGACTCCACGCTTTCGGGCGGCCGGCCGCCCCACGCGCCGCCGCGCCGCCGCGAAACGCTCGGGAAGCCCGGCCGGCGCCGCTCCGCGCCGCCGCGCCGCCGCGGCGCGCAACGCGTCAGCCGCGTTCACAGCTTTACGTTATGCTGTCCGCCGACCCAATCCACACGATCGGAGAGCACATGAAACGGGGGATCCGTGCAATCGCGTGCGCGGCCGTCGCGCTGGCGCTGCCAGGCGCGGCATTCGCGCTGACCGACGGCAGCGCGCAATACGACGACTGCATGCTGGGCGCGCTGCGCGAGAGCCGCAACAGCGCGGCCGCGCAACTGATCCAGCGCTCGTGCGACGCGCTGTACCGCAACAACGCGATGCTGCTGCCGCGCGAGCGGCGCTACCACGAGTGCGTCGTGCAGTCGCTGCCGGGCGTGCGCGACAACTACGCGATCCAGCAGATCATGGCGATCTGCTCGCGGCGCGGCGAGATGTGAGCCGACGCCGAACACCAGACGCCGCGCGGTTGCATGCGCGACGCGCCAATGAAAAAGGGCCTGCACGATGCAGGCCCTTTCGTTTCAGCGGTCCGACCGGTGAGTGGCGTTCAGAACGACGCGACCATCGAGCCCTTGAACTGCTTCTTGATGAATTCCTTCACTTCCGGCGACTGGTACGCCTTGACCAGCTTCTTCACCCACGGCTGATCCTTGTCCTTCGCGCGCACGGCGATCAGGTTCGCATACGGGCTCGTCAGCGATTCGAGCGCGATCGCGTCCTTGGTCGGCTGCAGGTTCGCGGCGAGCGCGTAGTTCGTGTTGATCACGGCGGCGTCGACGTCCGACAGCACGCGCGGCAGTTGCGCGGCGTCGAGTTCGGAAATCTTCAGCTTCTTCGGGTTCTCGGCGATGTCGAGCACCGTCGCGTTATTGCCGCCCGTGCCGGCGCCGGCCTTCAGCTTGATCACGCCTTGCGTCTGCAGCAGCAGCAGCGCGCGGTTCTCGTTCGACGGATCATTCGGCACCGCGAGCTTCGCGCCTTGCGGCAGGTCCTTCAGCGCCTTGAACTTCTTCGAATACACGCCGATCGGCGAGATGTAGGTCAGGCCCGCGCTGACGATCTTGTAGCCGCGCTGCTTCACCTGGCTGTCGAGGTAGGGCTGGTGCTGGAAGCTGTTCGCGTCGAGGTCGCCCGCATCGAGCGCCGCGTTCGGCTGCACGTAGTCGTTGAACTCGATGACCTTCACGTTCAGGCCTTCCTTCTCCTTCGCGACCTTCTGCACGACCTGCCACACTTCCGCATCCGGGCCGGCGACCGTGCCGACCTTGATGACCTTGTCCTCGGCGTGCGCGGCGGCCGACAGCGTCAGCGCGGCACCAGTGGCCAGCACGGAAAATACCTTCAGGAGACTGCGACGCTTCATCTGTTTCTCGCTTTCTTGCTAACTGAAAATGGGGCGCGATACGGGTATCCCCGGACTCGCAGGAAGGGGCAAATGGTGTCACAGGATCGGCCGGAAGTGAAATACATCCCGCTCATATGGGTATGCACCGCGGCAGTGCCGGCGGGAGATGCGCGATTCGTCCGTTAGTTGCGTTCAGTGCGCACGGGCGCTGCCATCGGGCACCTGGAACGCGCCGATCGCGTCGCGCAGCCGGCCGGCCTGCTCCTGCAACGACGCGGCGGCTGCAGCGGCCTCCTCGACGAGCGCCGCGTTCTGCTGCGTGACCTGATCCATCTGCGTGACCGCGCGCCCGACCTGCGTGATGCCGCTCGCCTGCTCTTCGGACGCCGCCGCGATCTCGCCCATGATGTCGGTCACGCGCGCGACCGCCTGCAGGATCTCGCCCATCGTCGTGCCGGCCTGGCCGACCAGCGTCGAGCCGTTGCGCACGCGCTCGACCGAATCGACGATCAGTTCGCGGATCTCCTTCGCGGCCGTCGCGCTGCGCTGCGCGAGCGAACGCACCTCGCCCGCGACCACCGCGAAGCCGCGCCCCTGCTCGCCGGCGCGCGCGGCCTCGACCGCCGCGTTCAACGCGAGGATGTTGGTCTGGAACGCGATGCCCTCGATCACGCCGATGATGTCGGCGATCTTGCGCGAGCTGTCGTCGATCTCGCCCATCGTGCCGATCACGCGACTGACGACGTCGTTGCCGGCCCGCGCGATCTCCGATGCATTGTTCGCGAGCCCGCTCGCCTGCCGCGCATTATCGGCGTTCTGCTTCACCGTCGCGGTCAGCTGCTCCATGCTCGCGGCCGTTTCCTCGAGCGACGCGGCCTGCTCCTCCGTGCGTTGCGACAGGTCATCGTTGCCGGACGCGATCTCGCGACTCGCCGATGCGATCGACTCGGCCGACTGACGGATCCCGCCGATCGTCGCCTGCAGGCGCGCCTGCATGTCGCGCATCGCCGCCATCATGCTCGTGTCGTCGCCCGCACGCACCGGCACCGGCCGCGTGAGATCGCCCTGCGCGATGCGCGTTGCCAGCGCGGCCGCTTCGTCCGGCTCGCCGCCGAGGCTGCCGCGCACGTTGCGGATGATCACGAGCATCGCCGCGCTGATCACGAAGCCGATCACGAACACGACCGCGAGGTGGCCGAACAGCGTCCGGTAGTAGACGGTATCGATGTCCTTCAGGAACACGCCGCTCGAGATGTTCCAGTCCCACGGCGCGAAGCGCGTGACGTAGCTGATCTTCGGCACCGCGGTCTCGCTGTGCGGCAGCCGCCCGCGATATTCGGCGAAGCCGCTGCCGGTCGCTTTCGCGGCGTTCAGGATCGTGACGAACAGCGGCTTGCCGTCCGGATCGAGATAGTCGCCGACCTGCGTGCCGACCAGTTTCGGCAGCGTCGGATGCATCAGCACGACGGGTTTCGAATCCATCACGAACACATAGCCCGACTCGCCGTAGCGCATCGCCGCCAGGCTCGCGAGCGCGTCGCGCTTCGCGTCGGCCTCGGGCAGCGTGCCGCTCTGCGCGAGCGCGTGATACGCGTTGACGATGCCGGCCGCCGACTCGACCAGGTTGGCGATGCCTGCCTTGCGTTCGGCGAGCATCGTCGCGCGCGTCTCGTATGCGCTCCATGCGCCGACGCCGAGCAAGCCGATCCATACCAGCGCAAGCGCGAGCCACAGCTTGCGATTCAAACTCATTCTGCTCATCTGCGTGCCTCGTTGTGAAAGTCGATGCCCGCGATGCGCGCGAACGGCCGGTCGCGCGCAAACGGTTGCCCCCGTATTTACGGCAGCGAGACTTACAACTTGAATACACGCACGACGGCCGGCACGACACGAAGCGGCCGCTGTGCTAAAAAGACCGGCTGACCGGCACACGACGCGCCGGCGACATTCCAGGGCCATCCATGTACGTCATCGACATCCACTACAACGCGTCGCTCGAGCGCATCGACGATGCACTCGAACGCCACCGTGCGTATCTGCAGCCGCTGTTCGAGCGCGGCATCTTCATCGCGGCGGGGCCGAAGGTGCCGCGCGAAGGCGGCGTGATCCTCGCGGCCCGCATCGACCGCGACGAACTGGACGCCATCCTCGAGACCGATCCGTTCGTGACCGAAGGGCTCGCGACGTACCGCGTGACGGAATTCCGGATCACGCGTGCCGCGCAGGGCTTCAACGTGCCGGCACTCCCGTAACGCGCACCGGCGCGCGAATGTGCGCCCGCACGCCGCCTCGCGAGGAGGCGGCGAATGCCGATCGAGGGGAAACAGGAGGAATGCGTGACGGCGCGTCGCGGCCGTCACGCGTTTCGCCGGGCGAACGCCCGGACGAACATGCGGCGAGCGCCGCTCAGTCGACCAGCAGCTTCAGGTCGTGCACCCACGGGCCGGGGCCCTGGCCGTCGCGCACGAACAGGCGCAGCTTGCCGTCGCGATCGAACACGTAGCTCGCGGCCGTGTGATCCATCGTGTAGCTGCCGGGCGTCTTGCCGGGCACCTTCGCGTAGTACACGCGGAAATCCTTCGTGACCTTCTTGAGCTGCGCTTCGTCGGCCGGCCGCAGGCCGATGAACGACGGGTTGAACGCAGGCACGTACTGGCCGAGCAGCGCGGGCGTGTCGCGCTCCGGATCGACGGTGACGAACAGCACCTGCACGCGCTTCGCGGCATCGGGCCCGAGCTGCTTCAGTGCTTCGGACAATTCGGCCATCGTCGTCGGACAGACGTCCGGACAGTGCGTATAGCCGAAGAACATCACGACCGCACGGCCCTTGAAATCGGCGAGCGTGCGCACCTTGCCCGTCGTGTCGGGCAGCGAGAAATCGCTGCCGAACTGCGTGTTGCCGGTGATGTCGAGATTCTGGAATTTCGGCGCGTTGTCGCAGCCGGCGAGCAGCACGGCTGCCGCGAATGCGCACGCGAGCATCCAGCCTTGGCGCGCGCGGCGCCCGAACCATGAATGGAGCATTGCGTTCAAACCGTGCGGTTACACGCCGAGCAGCGGGCGTGCATAGTGATCGACGAGCAGCGCGGCGAACAGCAGCGACAGATAGACGATCGAATAACGGAAAGCCTTGCGGGCGAGTGCGTCCGAATAGTCGCGATAGATCTTCCACGCATACGCGAGGAACACCGCGCCGAGCAGCACCGCGCTCGTCAGGTAGACGGCGCCGCTCATCCCCGAGATGAACGGCATCAGCGCGACCGCGAACAGGATCACCGTGTACAGCAGGATGTGCAGCCGCGTGTACTTCTCGCCGTGCGTGACGGGCAGCATCGGCAGCCCCGCGTTCTCGTAGTCCTTGCGGCGATAGAGCGCGAGCACCCAGAAATGCGGCGGCGTCCATACGAAGATGATGAGAACGAGGATCCATGCGTCGCCCGGTACCGCGCCGGTGACCGCTGCCCAGCCGAGCGCCGGCGGCATCGCGCCCGACGCGCCGCCGATCACGATGTTCTGCGGCGTCATCGGCTTCAGCAGCAGCGTGTAGATCACCGCGTAGCCGACGAACGTCGCGATCGTCAGCCACATCGTCAGCGGGTTCGTGAACGTATAGAGCGTCCATGCGCCGATGCTGCCGAGCACGGCCGAGAACAGCAGGATCTGCGGCGTCGTGATCTCGCCGCGCGCGGACGGGCGCCATGCGGTGCGCCGCATCATCGCGTCGATCTTCTGTTCGACGAGGCAATTGATCGCGAACGCGGCGCCCGCCAGCAGCCAGATGCCGACGGTGCCGCCAATCAGCACATGCCACGGCACCATGCCCGGCGTCGCGAGAAACATGCCGATCACCGCACAGAACACCGCGAGCTGCGTGACACGCGGCTTCGTCAGCGCCATGTACTGCGAGAACCGGCTACCGGGCGATTGGGAAAGGGTGCTTTGCATGGGGACGGTCACGCCGGGGCGGCGTCGCGCGCGGGCTGCGCGACACGGCCGGGGCGGCTTGAAAGGATGCGAAAGTTTAACATGACGACGAGCAGCAGCAGGATCGCGGCGCCGCCGTTGTGCGCGACGGCGACCGGCAGCGGCCACTGCAGCACGATGTTGGTCAGGCCCGTCAGGAACTGCAGCAGGACCACCAGCAGCACGCCGTTCGCGGGCCGGCGCAGCGACTCGAAGCGGCGCATTTTCAGCGCGAACGCAGCCAGGTACGCGACGACGACGAATGCGAACGTGCGGTGGGTCCAGTGGATCGCGACCAGCGCGTCCTGCGTGATCGCGTCGCCATCCTTCGTCATGCCGAGCGCGCGCCACAGATGGAAGCCCTGTCCGAAGTTCATCGGCGGAATCCACTGGCCGTTGCAGGTGGGGAAGTCGGTACACGCGAGCACCGCGTAGTTGGTGCTCACCCAGCCGCCGAGCGCGATCTGCACGACCAGCAGCGCGAGCGCCGCGAGCGCGGCCGCGCGGTAGCGGCCGGCCTCCGGGTCATGCGACGGCAGCGGGGTCTGCCGCGCCGCGAGCCAGCCGAGCGTGCCGAGCAGCGTGAGACCGAGCAGCAGATGGGTCGTGACGATCACCGGTTGCAGCTTCATCGTGACCGTCCACGCGCCGAACACACCCTGCACGACGATCAGCAGCAAGAGGCTCGTCGGCCACCACGGCGACACGTGGAGTGGGCGGCGGCGCAGCCGTGCGGACCATGCAATCACGACCTGCGCGATGATCAGCACGCCGATCGCCATCGCGAAATAGCGGTGAATCATCTCGATCCAGGCCTTCGTCATGCTGACGGGGCCGGTCGGCATCGCCTGGTGCGCGGCCGTGATCGCGGCATGCGCGATGAACGGCGACGACGTGCCGTAGCAGCCGGGCCAGTCAGGGCAGCCGAGGCCCGAATCGGTCAACCGAGTGAAGCCGCCGAACATCACGAGGTCGAGGGTCAGGAACGTGGTGATCCACACCAGCTTGCGGAACTTGTCGTCGTCGGCCTTCACCCACACGTACGACAGCGGCAGCAGCGCGATGCAGAGGCCGATCAGGCCGAGTTGCAGTAGATACGACATCGAATGGTTGCCTCGTCGTCTCGCCTTAGCCGATGCTCGACCACTTCAGCAGTTTCGTGACGTCCGTCTTGATCTTGCTGGGGTTCGGATTCTTCGGGAAACGCATCATCAGGTTGCCGTTCGGATCGACCATGTAGATGTGGTCGCGGTCCTTCGTGCCGGCGTCGGCCGGCAGCCACGCGGCAACCGCCGCCGGATCGGCGACGAGCCGACGCGTGTCCGGGTAGGCCTCCAGCACCTTGGGCGGTACCGCGCCCGCATCGCTGCGCAGCCATACCATCGTGATCCGGTGCCGCTCACCCGCCTGCGTGACGCGGATCTGGCGCATGAAGTAGAGCTTTTGCGCGCAGGCGTCGTCGCACGCGCTGCGGTCGGTCATCACGAACAGCCACACGCCGCGCAGCGACGACAGCGGCACCGTCTTGCCGGTTTCGTCGGTCACCTGCAGGTCGGCCGGGATCGGCCGCTGCGGCTCGATCAGCGTGCCGTAGTTGGTCGAACCGCCCTTCGGCTTGATCACGTAATAAGTGAAGTAAGACGCGATGATGGGTGCTGCGCACACGAGACCCAGCAGCACGAGCATCCAGCGGCCGCGTTTGCGGACCGCGGGCGAGATCGGCGTTGCGGCCGGACCCTGACGGGAAGATTGCATGGACAAATCAGACCTCTCGAAACGAACCCGCGGCGCCTGCGCCGCGTCCTGCCATGGTGCTCACGCGCCGGCCGATTTCTTCGCCGCACGCCGCGCGGCGTACAGGCCGAAACCGAGCGCCGCCGCCGCCATGGCCCACCACTGAAACATGTAACCGTAATTGCGCTCGACGCCGGTCGTCGCCGCCGGCCAGTCGCGCACGAGCTTGTCGCCGTCGTCGCTCGTCTGCTGGATCACGAACGGCTGCAGCGGCAGCCCCGTTTCCTTCGCATACGCGGCGACGTCCAGGTTCTGCCGGATCTTCTGGTGCGCGGCCGAGCCGCCTTCGCCAAGCTCGAATGCGCGTGACGCATCGGCGCGCGCGATGCCTTCGATCTCGATGTCGCCGTCCGGCGTCGAAAAGGGCTCGATCGCCGTGCGATCGGCGATGTTTCGCGGCAGCCAGCCGCGGTTCACCAGCACGACGCCGCCGTCCGTGAGTTTAAACGGCATCACGACGTAAAAACCCGGCTGGTCGTTATACGGCCGATTGTCGAGGAACACCGCTTGCTCCGGCAGGAAGCGCCCTCTGGCCCGCACGCGGTGGAACTCGATCGACGCGAGCGGAATCGGCTGCGCACCGACGTCGACGGGCACCGCATGCTCGTAGCGCACGATGCTCGCCTGCAGCGCTTCCTTCTGGTGCGCACGGTCGCGCTGCCAGAACCCGAGGCGAATCGTAACCGCGACGACGGCGAGTATCAGCAGCGCAGGCAGCCAGCGGATCTTCATCGGGCCACCCGCCGGGCGCATTCGCGAAAACGAAGTGCGATAATTATCCTCTTCCTTTCGAATTGCCGTCGTCCGGTTCGTGTCATGCACATCCTCGTTCCCATCGCCTTCGTCCTCATCGTCGCCAGCATGGGCTCGGCGCTCTACTTCATGATGCAAGACCGCGGCCATACGAAACGCATGGTGTGGTCGCTCGCCACCCGCGTCGGGCTGTCGATCTCGCTGTTCCTGTTCATCCTGTTCGCGAACTGGATGGGCTGGATTCATTCGACCGGCCTGCCGATCGGGCGTTGATGCATTCGTGCCGGCGGTCGCGGCACCCGCTGTAACCATCGCGACCGCTGTGACATTTCGCCGCACAACGGCGCCACCAAGCAAAAGCGCCGCCTGACTGAGTCGCGGCGGCGCCGGGCTGGCGTTGGGCGCAGGCAGCCAGCCGCTGCCCCGTCCCCGCCAAAGAAAACGGCCCGCGCATCGCTGCGCGGGCCGTTCCTGCATTTACAGCCAGTAGACGACGACGTACAGGCCGAGCCAGACGACGTCGACGAAGTGCCAGTACCACGCGGCGCCTTCGAATGCGAAGTGGTGATCCGGCTTGAAGTGGCCGCGGATCATCCGCACCAGCACCACCGCGAGCATCGTGCCGCCGAGGAACACGTGGAAGCCGTGGAAGCCCGTCAGCAGGAAGAACGTCGAGCCGTACACGCCCGAGTTCAGCGTCAGGTTCAGTTCGTTGTACGCGTGGTAGTACTCGAAGCCCTGCATGAACAGGAAGCAGACACCGAGCACGAGCGTCGCGGCCAGCCAGGCGATCGCCTTGTTGCGGTGATCGTCGCGCAGCGCGTGGTGCGACACCGTCAGCGTCGCACCCGACGCCAGCAGGAATGCGGTGTTCAGCGTCGGGACCGGCCACGGGCCCATCGTCTTGAAGTGACCGGCGAGCGCGGCGGGGCCTTCGTTCGGCCACACGGCGGAGAAGTCCGGCCAGATCAGCTTGTAGTCGAGGCTGCCGAGCTGGTGCAGCGCGATTTCACGCGCATAGAACAGCGCGCCGAAGAATGCGCCGAAGAACATGACTTCGGAGAAGATGAACCAGCTCATGCTCCAGCGGTACGACTTGTCGACGTTCTTGCCGTAATGACCGCCTTCCGACTCGGTAATCGCGTCGCCGAACCAGTGATACAGCGTGAAGAGCAACCACAGCAGGCCAAGCAGCGCCGTATACGGAGCCCAGTCGTGACCGTTGATCCACAGCGCCACCGACGCGAGCATGACCAGCAGGCCGATGGCCGCGCTGATCGGATGCTGCGACGGATGCGGCACGAAATAGTACGGGGTCTGGTTTTGACCGCTCATGCTTGATTCTCCACTTCAGTCCAATTTGTGTACCGGAAACCGCTCCGGCTTTATTTCTTGCACGGCGCGTGCCGCCGCCGCTCTTTCCCGCACGCGGCGCCCGGGCGCCACGCACTGCATTCTTTCGTGGCCGCGGGCCTCAACCCACCACCGCGCGCACGATCAGGATCAGCACGCCGATGAACATACCGGCCGCGATCAACGCGACGATCAGCACGTGCAGCGGATTGAGCTGCGTCGCATCGGCCTCCAGGTCGCGCCGCTTGCGCACCCCGAAGAACGACCACAACACTGCTCGCAACGCCTGGCCGAACGTCCCGCTCCGCTTGGTCTCTGTCACCGCCCCGTCTCCGTCATGCGTCCGGCTTCGCCGCGCCCTGCGCCGCCGTCTTGCGCGGCGCCGGCGCCGGCGCAGCCGGCGTGTTCAGCTCGAAAAACGTGTACGACAGCGTGATCGTCTTCACGTCCTTCGGCAGCTTCGGATCGATCACGAACACCACCGGCATCTTGCGCGACTCGTTCGCCGCCAGCGTCTGTTGCGTGAAGCAAAAACACTCGATCTTCTTGAAAAATTCCGTCGCCTGCTTCGGCGCGTAGCTCGGAATCGCCTGCGCCACCATCGGCCGGCCCTGCCCGTTGGTCACGTCGTACACGATCGTCGTCAGCTCGCCCGGATGCACGTCGAGGCTGTTGTGCTCCGGCTTGAACCCGAGCGGGCCGCGCGCATTCGCATCGAACTCGACCGACACCGTGCGGCTGTAGTCGACCTGCGAGTTCTTCGCCTCGCGTTCGCTGACATCGCGCTGCACCAGGTTGTTGATGCCGGTGATCTGGCAAATCGCGCGATACATCGGAATCAGCGCGAAGCCGAAGCCGAACATCAGTGCGGCCACGACGAAGAGCTTCATCAGCATCGAACGATTGAACGCGCGATCGACGGCGCCCTCTTCCGGCTTCGACATACGACTACTTCCTCGCTACTGCGTCAGTTACTGCATCAGTGAGTGGACAGCCACCACTGCTTGATCACGACACCCACAAAGAAAACGGCGGCGATGACGAGCAGGATGAGGCCGAGCCGCTTGTTGCCCGCGCGAATCTGCTCGGGCGTTCGTCTTTCTTGTGGATTCCGGTTCATCTGGTACTTCGCTGAAACTTCGGTTCGGCGCCCGCCGCGCCTGCCTGCGAGGCAGGCAGCGGCGGAACGCTGGGTGAAACTTATTCGACGTGCGGCGGTTGCTCGAACGTGTGGAAGGGAGCCGGGCTCGGCACCGTCCACTCGAGGCCCGTCGCGCCATCCCACGGCTTGTCCGACGCCTTTTCCAGCTCGCCGCCGCCACGGTAGGCCGGCAGCGCGACCGCGAACAGGAAGTACACCTGCGCGAGGCCGAAGCCGAATGCGCCGATCGTCGCCACCTGGTTGAAGTCCGTGAACTGCGCCGGGTAGTCCGCATAGCGGCGCGGCATGCCCGCGAGACCGACGAAGTGCATCGGGAAGAACGTCAGGTTGAAGAAGATCATCGACGCCCAGAAGTGGATCTTGCCGCGCGTCTCGTTGTACATCCAGCCCGTCCACTTCGGCGCCCAGTAGTACCAGCCCGCGAACAGCGCGAACAGCGAACCGGCCACCAGCACGTAGTGGAAGTGCGCCACCACGAAATAGGTGCCGTGATACTGGATGTCGAGCGGCGCCATCGCCAGCATCAGGCCCGTCAGGCCGCCGAACGTGAACACGAACAGGAAGCCGATCGCGAACAGCATCGGGGTCTCGAACGTCATCGAGCCGCGCCACATCGTTGCGAGCCAGTTGAACACCTTCACGCCCGTCGGCACCGCGATCAGCATCGTCGCGTACATGAAGAACAGCTGACCGGTAACCGGCATGCCCGTTGCGAACATGTGGTGCGCCCAGACCATGAACGACAGGATCGCGATCGATGCCGTCGCATACACCATCGAGCTATAGCCGAACAGCGTCTTGCGTGCGAACGCCGGGATCACCTGCGACACGATCCCGAACGCCGGCAGAATCATGATGTACACCTCGGGGTGGCCGAAGAACCAGAAGATGTGCTGGTACATCACCGGATCGCCGCCGCCTGCCGCGTTGAAGAACGACGTGCCGAAGTGGCGGTCGAACAGCACCATCGTGATCGCGCCCGCCAGAACCGGCATCACGGCGATCAGCAGGTACGCGGTGATCAGCCAGGTCCATGCGAACATCGGCATCTTCATCAGCGTCATGCCCGGTGCGCGCATGTTCAGGATCGTCACGACGATGTTGATCCCGCCCATGATCGACGAAGCGCCCATGATGTGGACCGCGAAGATCGCGAAGTCCATGCCCGGGCCCATCTGCGTCGACAACGGTGCGTACAGCGTCCAGCCGGCGGCCGTCGCGCCGCCCGGCGCGAAGAACGAACCGACCAGCAGCACGGCCGCGACCGGCAGCAGCCAGAAGCTGAAGTTGTTCATCCGCGCGAACGCCATGTCGGACGCGCCGATCTGCAGCGGAATCATCCAGTTCGCGAAGCCGACGAACGCCGGCATGATCGCGCCGAACACCATGATCAGGCCATGCATCGTCGTGAGTTCGTTGAAGAACTCCGGACGCATGATCTGCAGGCCCGGCTCGAACAGCTCGGCACGGATGCCGAGTGCCATCACGCCGCCCGACAGGAACATGATGAACGAGAACAGCAGGTACAGCGTACCGATGTCCTTGTGGTTGGTGGCGAACAACCAGCGCCGCCAGCCGTGCGGGGCTTCGTGCGCGTGGTCGTCGTGCGCGTGGTCCGCGGCTACGTCGTGCCCGATGCTAGACATGAAAATCTCCTAATGCGAATACGTCGACTAACTCAGCGACACGTCAAGCCGCCGGCCCGATCTCGACCCGCCGGGCTTCCTTGGCGTCAGCCCCGCCCGTGATCGTTTCCGGCTTTTTGAGAATGATGTGGTCTTCCGCCACGCCTGCTGCCTTCAGCGCGTCGCGCACGGCCTGTGCGCGATGCTTGGCGAGTTCGGCGTTCGCGTCGGCCGAGCCCGTCTTGTCGGTGAAACCCGACAGCGCGAGCTTCGCGTCCGGATGCGCCTTCGCATAGTCGGCCGCTGCGGCGATCGCCGCCTTCGCGTCGACCGGCAGCACGCTCTTGCCCGTCTCGAAGTAGATCGTCGACAGTGCAGCCGATGCCGACGCTGCCGCCGGCTCCGCACCCGACGCGGCTTGCGCCGGTGCCGAGGCCGCCTCGGCCGGGGCCGCCGCGCCTGCCGCGTCTTCCGGCATCTTGCCGTTGCGCGCATCAGCCACTTGCTTCGGCTGCAGCAGGTCGTTCTTGTGGTTGCCCCACGAATTGCGCTCGTACGTGATGACCGATGCGATATCGAGGTCCGACAGCGATGCCCACGACGGCATTGCACCCTTGCCGTGCAGCACGCGCTCGACGTGACCGGCGATCGGGCCGTTCACGATCTGGCTGCCGTCCATCGCCGGGAAGGCGCCGAGGCCCTTGCCGTTCACCTGGTGGCAGGCCGCGCAGTTCGCCTTGTAGACTTCCTCGCCGTGCGCGACGAGTTCGGCCATCGTGTAAACCTTGTTCGGATCGACCGACGCGCTCGCCAGCTTGGCCTTCTGCGCGCTCACCCATTTCGCGTAGTCGTCGTCCGACAGCACTTCGACCACGACCGGCATGAACGCGTGTTCCTTGCCGCACAGTTCGGTACAGAAGCCGCGGAACGTGCCGACCTTGTCGGCCTTGAACCACGTATCGCGCACGAAGCCGGGGATCGCATCCTGCTTCACGCCGAACGCGGGCACGTACCACGAGTGAACGACGTCGTTCGCGGTCGTGATGATGCGGATCTTCTTGTTGACCGGCACGACGAGCGGGTTGTCGACTTCCTGCAGGTACGTCTCGGTGATCGGCTTCTTGCCCATCACTTCGTCACGCGGGGTGCTGAGCGTCGACAGGAAGCTGATGCCCTCGCCCGGGCCCTTCACGTAGTCGTAGCCCCACTTCCACTGGTAGCCGGTGACCTTGATCGTGAGATCGGCGTTGGTCGTGTCCTTCATCGCGACGACGGCCTTCGTGGCCGGCAGTGCCATCAGCACGACGATGATGAACGGCACGATCGTCCAGATGATTTCGACGGTCGTGCTTTCATGGAAATTGGCGGCCTTGTGGCCTTTGGATTTGCGGTGCGCGAAGATCGAATAGAACATCACGCCGAACACGCCGACGAAGATCAACGTACACAGGATCAGCATCATCGTGTGGAGATCGTAGAGCTCCTCGGCGATCTTCGTGACCGGCGGCTGAAAGTTGATCTCGTTGACGCGGGGGCCGCCCGGGCTATCACCGACCGCCAGAGCAGCGCCGGCAAAGAGCAATCCGCTGCATGCCAGCACGCCCGTGAGGGCTCGCTTGATTGTTTTCATAGCATCCTTACCCAAAATTTCCATTCAAACCCTCCCCCGTCGCGAGCCGCCGGCCCGTTCCGGCCGATGCCCGCGCTTCGTCAGCCGCAGCGCCTGAGCGACACGCGCAGTTCGTCGGCGAACTGCGCACGCTTGTGCTGCGCGAGATGCTGCCCGATTACGACGGTCTGCCCGCGCGATACCAGTCGAATCGGATCGCGTGGCGTCGCACCCGGCTCGACCCGCACCCAGCGCGGGTTGAATTCGATCTGCGTGAACCGCTCCGCATCCATCCGCTCGATCACGAGCCGGTGCGGAAACAGCCTGATGCGCTCGTAATCGATCGCATGACGGGCATAGACCGCAAACGCGACGCCTACCGCCAGCAATTCGATTCCGGTGAAGGGCATGACGAGCCAGGCCCCCCGCCACATCAGCAATGCCGCGATCACCAGCGAGAAGCCTGCGAGCGACGCGTAAAACAGCACGAACTGGCGCGGCGACACCGAACAGTTGCGTTTCATGAGCCAGTCTTCGAGGACCGGCTCACCGCTCGTCGTCTCCGCCAAAACCCTCGCTGCTTCCATCGCCGCCTCACGCGAATGGCATGCGATGCATGCCTGCATCGGACTCGCCGCCCCGTATTGCGGGGACCCCGGGACGACAAGCTGACGCATTATAGGCGGGTTCAATGGCATCCACAAGCAAGCGGCTATCGGCCCGCGAGCCAAGCGCCACAAGCTTCCCGGCCGTTTTCCACATCAATTCGGCCCCGCTTTGCACGGCTAATTTCAGACATAACAAAACCCCTCTTTACCGCTTTACCGATTCTTCGGACGCCCCTTTCCGATATCTTCGATGCGCACGATCCCGTGCCCTTCGGCGGTCGTGCGCGGCACGGCCTTCCACGCGTGGCCGTAGATCACTTCGAACGTCAGCGGAATCGTGCCGTCCGCGCGCCGGCGCGCTTCCAGCGCGTCGCCGAGCGCCGCGCGAAAGCGCCGCGCCGCACGCTGAGGCACCGCGCGGTCGAACGGATAGGCGCCCCAGCGGCGCACGTCGGCCAGCAGAGACTCGGGGGTCTTGTACGTGACGGTCAGCACTTCCTGGTCCATCACCGGAATCTCGAAGCCGCTCTCGACGAGCATGTCGCCAAGATCGTGCATGTCGACGAAATCGACGACGCGCGCGGCGGGCGGTGCGATGCCGAGCGCCGCTTCGGCGTCCGCGCAGGCCGCGCGCAACTCGCGCAGCGTGTCGGGGCCGAGGGTGCTGAACATCAGCAGGCCGTTTACGCGCAGCACCCGCTGCCATTCGGGGAACACCGTATCGGGACGCGAATGCCAGAGCAGCGCGAGATTCGACCAGATCAGGTCGAACGCGCCGGCCGCGAACGGCAGCATCGAGAAGTCGGCCTGCGCGACGCGCGGGCCGCGCTGGCCCAGTGCCCGGCCGAGCGACGCGGGCAGCCAGCGGCGCCAGCTCGTCTGCTCGACCTCGCGCTGGCCTGCCCGCGCGAGCATCGCGCCGGACAGATCGACACCGAAGACCGGGGCCTCGGGAAAGCGCGCGCGCAGCGCCGGCAGATCGTCGCCCGGACCGCAGCCCGCGTCGAGCACGGCCGCGGGGCTCACCTTGATGTATTCGAGGCGCTCGTTCATCCGCTGCGCGATCTCGCGCGGCAGGAACGCGACCGCGTCGAACGCGGCGGCGCGGCGATCGAAGATCCGCCGCAAACGCCGGGCGTCATTGGCCGGACGGCCGGTTGAAGTCGAAGCTGGGGACATGTCGGGCACACTGGCGAAGAGCCCGAAGTATACTCGCTCGCCTCGCTGCCTTCAGCGAGACGGGGCCGCCAGGAGTGTTCGCGATGGATCGCCGTTTCGCCCCGCGCACGATGCGCGTCGTTTTGTCGCAGGTTCGTGCGCTAGCCGTGCGTGTCGTCGCGCTCGCGTTGCCGAATCGGTGCGCACTGTGCGGCAATTTGTCACATACGGTGATCTGCGGCATCTGCGACGCCGCCTACTGGAACGAAGCGCGGCTGCGCTGCGACGTCTGCGCGATGCCGCTGGGCGTCAGACAGCCGCCGCCGTGCGGAGCCCGCGGCCGGCACGGCGGCGTGGATTCCGCGTCCGCATACCGGTGCGACGCATGTCGCGCGACGCCGCCGCCGTTCGACGCGACGCTCGCGCTCGCCGATTACCGCGCCCCGCTCGACGAGCTCGCGCGCGGCCTGAAGTTTCATGCGCGGCTCGCGCTGGGTGCGGAATTCGCGGCCCGGCTCGCGCAGCGGGTCGACGACACGGACGCGATGCGCGCCACCGGCGGCTTCGACGTGATCGCGCCGGTGCCGCTGTCGCGCGGACGGCTCGTCGCGCGCGGCTACAACCAGGCATGGGCGATCGCGCGGCCGCTCGCACGCCGGCTCGGCGTGCGAGCCGACGCGGCGCTGCTTGCACGCGTGACCGAAACCGCGCCGCAGTCGCGGCTTGACCGGCGTGCGCGGCGCGACAACGTGCAGGCAGCGTTCTCGGTGGCGGGCGACCTCACCGGCCGGCACGTGGCGCTCGTCGACGACGTGATGACGTCCGGTGCGACGCTCGCGGCCGCCGCGATTGCATTGAAGGCGGCGGGTGCCGCGCGCGTGACGAATCTGGTTGCGCTGCGCACCGCCAGGGATTAATTAATTAGAGAGGCCAGCCGCCCGCACGCGGCGGCGGCCGTCACGAACCGGCCGGCCGGGACGGAATGCACGCAGCTCCGCCCCGGCCGGCCCAGCCAGACCCAACCATGTTCAACGTCGTCCTCGTCGCCCCCGAAATTCCGCCGAACACCGGCAACGTGATCCGCCTGTGCGCCAATACCGGCGCGCGCCTGCATCTGATCGAGCCGCTCGGCTTTCCGCTCGACGACGCGAAGATGCGCCGCGCGGGCCTCGACTATCACGAGTATGCGGAAATGCGCGTGCACGTCGACTGGGACGCGTTCGTCGCCGCCGAAGCACCCGATCCCGCGCGAATGTTCGCGTTCACGACGCGCGGCTCGGGCCGCTTCCACGACCATGCGTTCGTTCCTGGCGACTGGTTCGTGTTCGGCTCCGAGACGCGCGGCCTGCCGGCGGAATTGCTCGAGCGCTTCCCGAACGAACAGCGCGTGCGCCTGCCGATGCGGCCGGGCAACCGCAGCCTGAACCTGTCGAACACCGTGGCCGTGGTCGTGTTCGAGGCGTGGCGCCAGGCCGGTTTCGACGGCGGCGCCTGACGCGCTCGCCCGGCCCGCACCGTGCGGCCGGGCAGCGCTAGTTGCGCGCGAGCCGCGCGCGATACAGGTCGTAGATGTCGGATGAAAAGCACGCGAATACCACGCGTGCGAGGTTCGGCGCCTGCGGCAGCATTTCGGCAACCGTGCCGACGGCGATGTCGACGGCCTCCTCGGCCGGATAGCGATACACGCCGCAGCTGATCGCAGGAAATGCGATCGAGGTTGCCGCAACCTCCTCGGCCAGCTCGATCGCGCGCCGGTAGCATGCCGCGAGCAGCTCGGGCTCGCCGCGCCCGCCGCCGTGCCACACCGGGCCGACCGCATGAATCACGTACCTCGCCGGCAGCCGGTGGCCGCGCGTGAGCTTCGCGTCGCCGGTATCGCAGCCGCCGAGCGTGCGGCACTCGGCCAAGAGGCCCGGGCCGGCCGCGCGATGGATCGCGCCGTCGACCCCGCCCCCGCCGAGCAGCGAACCGTTCGCGGCGTTGACGATCGCGTCGACGTCGAGCGTCGTGATGTCGACGAGTTGCGCATCGAACGTGGTGGAACCGATCTGCAGCATGACACCCTCCCGAAATGCCGGAGACTGTTCAAGCGTAGTGCGCTTTGCCGCCGCACGCGTTGCGCGAGCGCGCCCGGCCGCAAAAATCGATGTGATTCGTCAGTGTTATTCGGCGCGCGCGTCGCGCCGCAGCAGGCCGCTGACCGCATCGCGCGGTGCAACGCCGTCGAACAACACACCGCATACGGCTTCGGTGATCGGCATTTCGATCGCCTGCGCGCGCGCGAGCGCGAGCACGGCCTGCGCGCAGCGCACGCCTTCGGCCACATGGCCGAGCGCGCCGAGGATGTCGTTCAGCGAGCGGCCGGCTGCCAGTTGCAGGCCGACCGTGCGATTGCGCGACAGATCGCCCGTCGCGGTGAGGATCAGGTCGCCGAGGCCCGTGAGGCCCGTGAAGGTTTCCGCACGGCCGCCGAGCGCGACGCCGAGGCGCGACATTTCGGCGAGGCCGCGCGTGACCAGCGCGGCGCGCGCGTTCAGCCCGAGCCCGAGGCCGTCGGAGATGCCGGTCGCGATCGCCAGCACGTTCTTCACCGCGCCGCCGACCTCGACGCCGACCACATCGTCACCCGTATAGATCCGCATCGCGCCGTGATGGAACGCGGCGAGCGTGCGCTCGCGGCATTCGGCGGAGGTGCTTGCGACCGTCAGCGCGACGGGTAGCGCGAGCCCGACCTCGCGGGCGAAGCTCGGCCCCGACAGCACGCCGTTGCTGTGCTGCTCCGGCAACTCGGCCGCGATCACCTGGTGCGGCAGCAGGTGCGTGTCGGCCTCGAAGCCCTTGCAGACCCATACGATGTGCGCAGGCACGCAGCCTGCGTCGCGCATCGCGCCGAACAGCGTGCGCAGCCCGGCCACGGGCGCGGCGATCACGCACAGCGCATCGTCCGCGGCGCCGTGCGCGAGCGCGACGCCGAGATCGGCGTCGTAGCGCAGCGCATCGGGCAGCGCGATGCCGTCCAGATAGCGGGAATTTTCGTGCCGGGCCTGCAGCCCGGCGATCAGCGCGGCGTCGCGCGCCCAGAGAAGCGTATCGTGCCGCGCGGCCAGATGGCCCGCGAGCGCGGTGCCCCAGGCACCGGCGCCGAGAACGGCTACTTTCATACCCAGCACCGGTCCGGAGTAAAACGTCAGTTCAGCGTCGAGCCGTTCGGCGCGCCTGCCGCACCGGCCTGCTGCTGCTGAAGCTGCGCGAGACGCTGCTCGTACAGCGCCTGGAAGTTGATTTCCGCGAGGTGGATCGGCGGGAAGCCCGCACGCGTGATCGCATCGGCGATGTTCGAGCGCAGGTACGGGAACAGGATCGTCGGGCACGCGATGCCGACGAGCGGGTCGAGTTGTTCGTCGGGAATGTTGCGAATGTCGAAAATGCCTGCCTGCTTCGCTTCGATCAGGAACGCGACCTTGTCCTTCACCTTCGCGGTGACGGTACCCGACACGACGACCTCGAACACGCTTTCCGCGAGGCGTTCGGCCTTGACGTCGACTTCGACTTCAACCGACGGCATGTCCTGCTCGAGGAAGATCGCCGGCGAATTCGGCTGCTCGAGCGACATATCCTTCAGGTAGACGCGCTGGATGTTGAAGAACGGTTGGTTTTCGACGTCGGACATGGTGTTTCCCTAAAAGTGGTGACGGGGCGGCCCGGCCTTACGCCGGCCGCCTCGGTTGAATCCTGCGCGCTGGAGCCGCGGCGCGACCGGCGGCCATTCTGCCCTAATCAAGCCGCTTGCAGAAGCGGCAAGAGCCCGCCTTCGCGGTCGAGCTTCGACAGGTCGTCGTAACCGCCGACGTGCGTGTCGCCGATGTAGATCTGCGGCACCGTGCGACGGCCCGTGCGGGTCATCATTTCCTCACGGCGGGCCGGATCGCGGTCGATCAGCACCTTTTCGATCTGCTCGACGCCGCGCAGCTTCAGCAGGCGCTCGGCCTGAATGCAATACGGACACACTTGCGTGCTGTACATCAAAACCTTGCTCACTTCGCCACTCCTTGTTTGACGACCGGCATCCCGGCCTGCTGCCAGGCAGCGACGCCGCCCTCGAGCACGTGCACTTCGGCATAGCCCGCCGCCTCGACCTCGCGCGCAGCCTTCTGCGACTGCTGGCCGTTCTGGCAAACGAGCAGCACGGGGGTGCTCTTGTTCTTCGCGACCTGCGCAATTTTCGCACCGATCTCGCCGGCGGCGATCTGGCGCGCCGACGGCAGGTGGCCGGCGGCAAAGTCGGACGCGGCACGCAGGTCGATCACGACCGCGTTGCGGCGATTGATGAGCTGCGTGGCCTCCGCGGCCGACAGGCCGCCGCGGCCGCGGCGCAGGGCCGGCCATGCGAGCAGGCCGCCGGAAACCACCAGGATCGCGATAAGGGCCAGGTTCGTGTAATTGGTAAAGAACGTCACGGAATGCCGCCGGAAAAAGAGAAATCGGAAAAGGACAATCGCGCCATTATAAAATAACCGTCTTGCGCGATGGCGGACCCGGAACGGGTACCACGCGACGCGCCCCGCTTCCCTATCACTACCGACCGCAAGATCCATGTACAAACTCGTTCTCATCCGCCACGGCGAATCGACGTGGAACAAGGAAAACCGCTTCACCGGCTGGGTCGACGTCGATCTGACCGAACAGGGTCGCAACGAGGCCTACCAGGCCGGCGAATTGCTCAAGGAGGCCGGCTACACGTTCGACATCGCGTACACGTCGGTGCTCAAGCGCGCGATCCGCACGCTGTGGCACGTGCAGGACAAGATGGACCTGATGTATCTGCCGGTCGTCCATTCGTGGCGCCTGAACGAGCGCCACTACGGCGCGCTGTCGGGCCTGAACAAGGCGGAAACGGCCGCCAAGTTCGGCGACGACCAGGTGCTCGTGTGGCGCCGCAGCTACGACACGCCGCCGCCGGCGCTCGAGCCGACCGACGAACGCGCGCCGTTCGGCGACCCGCGCTACGCAAAGGTGCCGCGCGAGCAGCTGCCGCTCACCGAGTGCCTGAAGGACACGGTCGCGCGCGTGCTGCCGCTGTGGAACGAATCGATCGCGCCGGCCGTCCGTGCGGGCAAGCAGGTGCTGATCGCCGCGCACGGCAACTCGCTGCGCGCGCTGATCAAGTACCTCGACGGCATCTCGGACAGCGACATCGTCGGCCTGAACATCCCGAACGGCGTGCCGCTCGTGTATGAACTCGACGAGAACCTGAAGCCGATCCAGCACTACTACCTGGGCGATCAGGACGCGATCGCGAAGGCGCAGGCCGCCGTCGCGAAGCAGGGCAAGGCGGGCTGACACCCGCGATGCCGGGCATGCCGCCGCGCGCGGCCTGTCCGGCCTACCCCGGCGCGCGGCGCGAACCTTCGCGGCCCCGACGCTGTCGAATCCGCTTTCGAATCCGCTGCGCGTGCCGCGGCACCCCGCCGGGAACCAGGGCTCCGGGGCCATTTCGCACCGTTCCACTGAGCAATCGGACGAACAGTTATACTTGTCCGCTACATCCCCGCTACCGCCACGCGCTTCCCGACCGCACCAGACTCTCTATGCGAATGAAATTGAAGAACATCGGCCTGATTGCCGCGGGCCTCGCCACGGGCGTATTCGCCACGCTGCAGGTTTCGGCGTCGGCCGAGCAGACCGCCACGGCGCCGCTTCCCCTCGACCAGCTCCGCCTGTTCGCGGAAGTGTTCGGCCAGATCAAGCGCGAGTACGTCGAGCCGGTCGACGACAAGAAGCTGCTGACGGCGGCGATCAAGGGCATGGTGTCGAGCCTCGACCCGCATTCGTCGTTCCTCGACAAGACCGACTATGACGAACTGCAGGAGCAGACCAAGGGTCGCTTCGCGGGTCTCGGCATCGAGATCTCGCAGGAAGATGGCCTCGTCAAGGTGATCTCCCCGATCGAAGATACCCCCGCGTTCCGCGCCGGCATCCGTCCGGGCGACCTGATCACCCGCATCAACGACAAGCCGGTGCGCGGCATGACGCTCGACAAGGCCGTCAAGCAGATGCGCGGCGAGCCGGGCACCAAGGTCACGCTGACGATCTTCCGCAAGAGCGACGACCGCACGTTCCCGGTCACGGTCACGCGCGCGATCATCCGCGTGCAGAGCGTGAAGATGAAGCTGCTCGACCCGGGCTACGCCTATATCCGGATCACGAGCTTCCAGGAGCGCACGACGCCCGATCTCGCCGCGAAGCTGCAGGACATCGCACGCCAGCAGCCGAATCTGAAGGGCCTGATCCTCGATCTGCGCAACAACGGCGGCGGCCTGCTGCAGAGCGCGGTCGGCGTTGCCGGCGCGTTCCTGCCGCCGGACTCCGTCGTCGTGTCGACCAACGGCCAGATCCCGGATTCGAAGCAGGTCTACCGCGACACCTACGACAACTACCGCCTGCCGTCCTTCGACGGCGATCCGCTGAAGAGCCTGCCGCCGGTCTTCAAGACCGTGCCGATGGTCGTGCTGACGAACGCGTATTCGGCGTCCGCGTCGGAAATCGTCGCCGGCGCGCTGCAGGATTCGAAGCGCGCGCAGATCATGGGCAAGACGACGTTCGGCAAGGGCTCCGTGCAGACGGTCCGTCCGATGACGGCCGACACCGCGCTGCGCCTGACGACGGCCTACTACTACACGCCGAGCGGCCGTTCGATCCAGAACAAGGGCATCACGCCCGACGTGCCGGTCGATCAGTACGCGGACGGCGATCCGGACGACGTGCTCGTGACGCGCGAGGTCGACTACACGAACCACCTCGCGAACACGCAGGATCCGAACGAGAAGAAGGAACAGGAAGAACGCGAACAGCGCCGGATGGACCAGCTGCGCGTCCTCGAGGAGCAGAACGACAAGAAGACGCCGGAGCAGCGCCAGAAGGACCGCGATCGCAAGCCGATCGAGTTCGGCAGCACCGACGACTTCATGATGCAGCAGGCGCTCAACAAGCTCGAAGGCAAGCCGGTGCAGGAATCGAAGTCGCTGCTCGCCGAGAGCACGGCGAAGAGCCCTGCAGCCAAGGCCGCTTCCACCACGAAGGCGTCGGGCGCGAAGGCGGCCGCACCGAAGCCCGCGTCGGCACCGCAGTAAGCGCCGGCCGGTATCCGACGGGCCATCGCGGGAAGACCGCGATGGCCCGTTTTTCATGTGCGTCTAGAATGAATCGATACGCTGGCGCTTGCGCCCCGCTCACGACTTCCCCATGAACGACGATCAACTCCTCCGCTACTCCCGCCACATCCTCGTCGACGAAATCGGCATCGAGGCGCAGCAGCGCTTTCTCGACGCGCATGCGATCGTCGTCGGCGCCGGCGGTCTCGGGTCGCCGGCCGCGATGTATCTCGCGGCGTCCGGGGTCGGCACGATCACGCTCGTCGACGCCGACACGGTCGACCTCACGAATCTGCAGCGGCAGATCCTGCACGTGAGCGCATCGGTCGGGCGCAGCAAGGTCGAATCGGGGCGCGACACGCTCGCGCAGCTGAACCCGGAAGTGACCGTGCACGCGGTCGGGGCGCGCGTCGACGATGCGTGGCTGGACGAACACGTGCCGCAGGCAACCGTCGTGCTCGACTGCACCGACAACTTCGCGACGCGCCATGCGATCAATCGCGCGTGCGTCGCGCACGGCGTGCCGCTCGTGTCGGGCGCCGCGCTGCGCTTCGACGGCCAGATCAGCACGTTCGACTTCCGCGACCCGGCCGCGCCCTGCTATGCGTGCGTGTTTCCGGAAGACCAGCCGTTCGAGGAAGTCGCGTGCGCGACGATGGGCGTGTTCGCGCCGACGGTCGGTATCATCGGCGCGATGCAGGCCGCCGAAGCGCTGCGCGTGATCGGCGCGATCGGCACGACGCTCAACGGCCGTCTGATGATGCTCGATTCGCTGCGGATGGAATGGACGACGATGAAGATCGCGCGCCAGGCCGACTGCCCCGTGTGCCAGGGCCGGCACTGACGCGCGCGGGATGCATGCGCCGGGCGGCGCATGCGTGACGTTTCACAACCTTCGCGACGATTCCGCCGCGCGCCCCCTGCCGCCAGGGCCTAGGCAGCCGCGTCCGCGCGCGGTTCGGCGACTGACAGGCGCTTGAGCGCCGCCTGCACTTCCTCCGGCTCGAATGCGGCCAGCACGTCGGCCGTGGGCTTCTCGAGCGCCTTCAGGTGTGCACGCAGGATCTCTTGCTTCACGACCAGCAGCTGGCTCGGATGCATCGAGAACTCGGTGAGGCCCATCCCGAGCAACAGGCGCGTAAGCGTCGGATCGCCCGCCATCTCCCCGCACACCGACACCGACACCCCTGCCCGCTTCGCTTCACGCAGCGTATAGGCGATCAGGTGTAGCACCGCCGGATGCAGCGGGTCGTACAGGTGCGCGACCGCATTGTCCGCGCGGTCGATCGCCAGCGTGTACTGGATCAGGTCGTTCGTGCCGATCGACAGGAAATCGAAGCGCTTCAGGAACAGCGGCAATGCGATCGCCGCGGCCGGAATCTCGATCATCGCGCCGATGCGCACGTTCGGATCGTACGCGAGCCCCGCGTCGTCGAGCTGGCGCTTCGCCTCGCGGATCAGGTCGAGCGTCTGGTCGATCTCCTGCGCGTGCGCAAGCATCGGGATCAGGATCTTCACCTGCCCGAACGCGGACGCGCGCAGGATCGCGCGCAGCTGCGTGAGGAACATCTGCGGCTCGGACAGGCTCCAGCGGATCGCACGCAGGCCGAGCGCCGGGTTCGGCGCCGTCTCGTAACCTTCGTCGAGCGCCTCGAGCGGCTTGTCCGCGCCGACGTCGATCGTTCGGATCGTCACCGGCATGCCCTTCATCCACTCGACCGCGCGCTTGTACGCGGCGAACTGCTCCTCCTCCTCGGGCATCTCCTTCTGATGCATGAACAGGAACTCGGAGCGGAACAGCCCGACGCCGACCGCGCCGGCCTCGACCGCCGCCTTCGCATCGTCGGGAAGCTCGATGTTCGCGTACAGCTCGATCTTCGTGCCGCACAGGGTTTGCGTCGGCGAGAACTTCAGGCGCTGCAGCTTGCGTTGCTCGAGCAGCTTTTCGGACTGCCGGTACGAATATTCCTCGAGGACGATCGGCGCGGGATCGACGATCACGATCCCCTGGTCGCCGTCGACGATGATCAGGTCGTCCTGCCGGATCAGCGAGCTCGCATGCTGGACGCCGACCGCCGCCGGAATGCCGAGGCTGCGCGCGACGATCGCCGTGTGCGACGTGCGGCCGCCGAGATCGGTAACGAACGCCTGGAACGACTGCGACTTGAACTGCATCATGTCGGCCGGCGCGATGTCGTGCGCGACGACGATCATCTCGTTCTGGCCGTGCGCGGCCGCGCGATCGAGCGCCTGCGATGCCGACGGCGCACCGGCGAGCGCTTTCAGCACGCGCTCGACCACCTGCTCGATGTCGGCCTTGCGCTCACGCAGGTATTCGTCCTCGATGTCGTCGAAGTGGCGCGTGAGCAACTCGAGCTGCTCGGTCAGCGCCCATTCGACGTTGTAGCGTCGCGTGCGGATCAGGTCGATGGTTTCCTGCACGAGCATCGCGTCGCTCAGGATCATCGCGTGGACGTCGATGAACGCGCCCACTTCGGTCGGGGTGTCGTCGGTCAGGTCGGCGCGCAGCGCCTCGAGTTCGTGATGCACGACCTCGCGCGCCGTGCGGAAGCGCTCGACTTCGGCGTCGATCTGGTTCGCCTCGACCAGGTAATGGGCGACGTCGAGCGCCGCCGGCGCGATCAGATACGCTCGCCCGATCGCGATACCACGTGAGACGGGAATGCCATGCAGCGTGAAGGACACGCGCACCTCCTCTGTACATGTAAAGCCGCGGCACACTGCTGCGATGCGCTTATGACCCCGGTTAGCGATTATAAATTCCGTACCTCCATGCTGACTGCGTGCAGCGCAACATTGTGATTTCCGCATCAATGCGGCGGACGAAAAAAATGCCGCGACGAACGCGGCATTCTGCTTCGAAACGACAACGATCCCGCGCGGGGATCACTGACCTTCGCCGAACTTGTCCGCGATCAGCTTGAGCAGCGCATCCATCGCCTCGCGTTCGTCGGGACCTTCGGTCTCGATCGTCACGGTGCTGCCGATGCCCGCGGCGAGCATCATCACGCCCATGATGCTCTTCGCGTTGATCTTGCGTCCGTTGCGTGTCATCCAGACTTCCGACTGGAAGTTGCCGGCCAGTTGCGTAAGCTTGGCCGATGCGCGCGCATGGAGCCCCAATTTGTTGACGATGGTGGTTTCTTGTTGAAGCATGATTCTCGGTCGGATCGGTCGAGGCCGCCGGCGACGGGCGGCGGCGGGTCAGTCTAAAACGGAAAACGGGGGCGGTCAGTGCGATTCGGTGCGCGGTTGCGGCTCGGGCGGAATCGGCGCGCACTGGCCGCAGCCGGTTTCCGACGGCGGCGGCGGCGTGCCGGCCGACACCTCGTGGACGCCCTTCGCGCCGCCGGACAGCGCCTTGTCGACGAGCTTGTCGAGCGGCACGGTACGGTAGCAGACGGCCCGCACCAGCATCGGCAGGTTCACGCCCGCCAGCACGCGCACGTTGTCGAGCTTCGCGAGCTGGCCTGCGATGTTCGCGGGCGTCGCGCCGTACATGTCGGTCAGCACGACGACGCCGTTCTCTTCCCTGAGCCGCGCGAGCTCCGCATGTGCGAACGCCATCACCTGGGCGGGATCGCTGTCCGCCAGCACGTCGATGCAGCCGATGCGCGCGGGCACGCCGCCGTAGATATGCGCGATGCAGTCCCGCAGCGCGGTGGCGAGCGGGGCGTGCGCGATGATCAGAATCCCGGCCATGTCAGACTGCCCCCGGCCGCCCCTGGCGGGCCGACGCCCCGCAGCGGGGCAACGAGCGTAGCGAGTGAGGGAATCGTTTCATGTTCAGCCTTGCAACGGTTTCGGCCCGACCGCCGGGCCTTCGGCCCGCTGGTCGCGGCACCGGGCGAGCGGGCATTGTAGCAGGCCGGTCGAACCGCTCCGGCGACGGGGGACCTGCGCGGCCGCCGCCGGGCTTGCGCGGGAAGCGGGCTATGCAGCCGCCCGCTCCAGCGCGTCGATGAACATCGCGGCGACGTCGAAACCCGTCTGCTCCATGATTTCGCGGAAGCACGTCGGGCTCGTCACGTTCACCTCGGTCAGCCAGTCGCCGATCGCGTCGAGCCCGACCAGCAGCAGCCCGCGCGCGGCGAGCACCGGCCCCAGCGTCTCGGCGATTTCGCGGTCGCGCGGCGTCAGCGGCTGCGCGACGCCGAGCCCGCCCGCGGCGAGATTGCCGCGCACTTCGCTGCCCTGCGGAATCCGCGCGAGCGAATACGGCACCGGCTCGCCCGCGATCAGCAGAATGCGTTTGTCGCCGGCCGTGATCTCGGGAATGAACTTCTGGATCATCAGCGAGCGCGTGCCGTCGTGGCCGAGCATCTCGATGATCGCGCCGAGATTCATCCCGTCGGCCTTCACGCGGAACACACCCATCCCGCCCATGCCGTCGAGCGGCTTCACGATCACGTCGCCATGCTCGGCGTGAAACGCACGCAGGCGCGCGGCGTCGCGCGTGACGAGCGTCGGCGCGACGAACTGCGGAAACTCGCCGATCGCGAGCTTCTCCGAGTGATCGCGGATCGACTGGGGCTTGTTGAACACGCGTGCGCCCGCACGTTCGGCAAGCTCGAGCATCCAGGTGGCCGTCACGTACTCCATGTCGAACGGCGGATCCTTGCGCATCAGCACCGCGCCGAACGACGTCAGCTGACGCGATTCGTGCGCGGCCGCCTCGAACCACGGATGACGATGCAGATCGGCCGTGTCGCCGACGATCGTCACGCGCTGCACGTCCGCCTCGACGCCCGAGCCCGTCCACGCGAGCTGATGCGGCTGGCATGCATACACCGCATGCCCGCGCCGCGCGGCTTCCGCCATCATCGCGTAGGTCGAATCCTTGTAGATCTTGAAGCGCTCGAGCGGGTCGGCGATAAAGAGAATGTCCATGCGGGTCCTGTACGTAGCGAAGCCGTTACACCTGGATGGCTTCGGGATCGGTCTTTTCCAGTTCGATCGACGACGCGATCAGCGACAGGCGCGCGACGACGCCGTACATGTAGAAACGGTTCGGCGGCGCGGCGCCCGGCTTGGCTCCTGCATCCGGCAGCGCGGTGTGCTCGAAGCCGAGCGGCACGTAGTGCATGCCGGGCGCGTTCAGGTTCTGGTCGCGCTCGCGGCCGCCGTGCGTGCGGTAGAAACCGCCGACCACGTAGCGGTCGATCATGTACACGACCGGCTCCGCGACTTCGTCGCCGACGCGCTCGAACGTATAGACGCCTTCCTGCACGATCACGTCGCGCACCGCAAGGCCGGCCTTCGACTCGGCCATCTGCGCGCGCTCGGCCTTCGACATGCGGCCGATCTCGGCCGCGTCGTGCACGGTCATCACGCCGCGCCCTGCCGTGCCCGCGTCGGCCTTCACGACGACGTACGGCTTTTCGCTGATCCCGTATTCGCGATACTTGCGTGCGATTTTCTTCAGCACGCCGTCGATCGCGTCGGCGAGCGCCTGCTCGCCTTCATGGCCCTGCCAGTCGACGCCTTCGACGTGCGCGAAATACGGATTCACCATCCACGGATCGACGCCGACCATCTTCGCGAACTTCTTCGCGACGTCGTCGTAGCACGAAAAATGCGTCGACTTGCGACGCACGGCCCAGCCCGCGTGCAGCGGCGGCAGCAGGTACTGCTCGTGCAGGTTTTCCAGCACGGCGGGAATGCCGGCCGACAGGTCGTTGTTCAGCAGGATCGAGCACGGATCGAAATTCTTCAGGCCGAGCCGGCGCTGCGAACGCTCGAGCGGCTCGAGCACGATCTTCTGGCCGTCGGCCAGCGTGATCGGCGTCATGTCGGTGATGCTCGGGTCGAGCGAGCCGAAGCGTACGTTCAGGCCGGCCTGACGCATGATCGTCGCGAGCCGCGCGACGTTTTCGAGGTAGAACGCGTTGCGGGTCGGCAGCTCGGGAATCACGAGCAGGTTCTTCGCGTCCGGGCAGATCTTCTCGATCGCGGCCATCGCGGCCTGGACGGCGAGCGGCAGCACTTCGGACGGCAGATTGTTGAACGCGCCGGGGAACAGGTTCGCGTCGACGGGCGCCAGCTTGAAACCGGCGTTGCGCAGGTCCACCGAACAATAGAACGGCGGGGTGTGTTCCTGCCATTCGAGCCTGAACCAGCGTTCGATCGCCGGCGTCGCGTCGAGGATCTTCTGCTCGAGCTCAAGCAGCGGACCGTTCAACGCGGTAACGAGGTGGGGAACCATGAATCACTCGCGAGCGGGAGAATGAAGATTGTAGAGCAATTGCCTTGCCCATTTGGGGATTGTTCCCGGCTTCACAAGGATTTGGAGGAAGTTTTCGGCTATTGACCCGATAGCGTGAAGGGTTATGCGCTACGGCAGCACGCGACAGGAGAAAAAAAGCCCGCCGGGTGGGCGGGCCGAAGTCGCTGCGCTCATTCGGGGCGGGCGCCGTCTGAGCGGCGACCCGCCGTCATCCGTACGACTTATTCGACGTGCTCGCCGTGCAGCACCACGTCGAGGCCTTCGCGCTCTTCCTCTTCGGTCACGCGCAGGCCGATCGTCAGGTCGATCAGCTTCAGCAGCACGAAGCTCAGCACGCCGCTGTACACCAGCGTGATCAGCACGCCCTTCGCCTGCAGCAGCAGGCTGCCGTCGGCGCCGCCGATGTCCTTGACCGCGAACACGCCCGTCAGCAGCGCGCCGAGAATCCCGCCCACGCCGTGCACGCCGAACGCATCGAGCGAATCGTCGTAGCCGAGCTTCGACTTGAGCCACGTCGCCGACCAGAAGCACACGACGCCTGCCGCGATGCCGATCACGAGCGCGCCCGTCACGCCGACGAAGCCGGCGGCCGGGGTGATCGCGACGAGGCCCGCGACCGCGCCCGACACGATGCCGAGCACCGACGGCTTGCCGTGCGAGATCCATTCGGCAAACATCCAGCCGAGCGCCGCGCACGCCGTCGCGACTTGCGTCGTCAGCATCGCGAAGCCGGCACGGCCGTCGGCCGCGACCGCGGAACCCGCGTTGAAGCCGAACCAGCCGACCCACAGCATCGAGCCGCCGATCATCGTCAGCACGAGGTTGTGCGGCGCCATCGATTCACGGCCGAAGCCGACGCGCTTGCCGAGCATCAGGCACGACACGAGGCCCGCGATACCGGCGTTGATGTGCACCACCGTGCCGCCCGCGAAGTCGAGCACGCCGTCCGACGACAGCCAGCCGGTCGGCTCCCACACCATATGCGCGATCGGCACATAGACGATCAGCGACCAGAGCGTCATGAACACGAGCATCGCCGAGAACTTCATCCGGTCGGCGAACGCGCCGCAAATCAGCGCCGGCGTGATGATCGCGAAGGTCATCTGGTAGACGAAGTAGACGGACTCCGGAATCGTCGTCGCCAGGTGGCTGACGGTCAGCGTGGTCGCCTTGTCGCCCTTCACGTAGGTCATCCCGTGCAGGAACGCGCGCGACAGCCCGCCGATGAAGCCGTTGCCCGGCGTGAACGCGAGGCTGTAGCCGACCACCGTCCACAGCACCGTGATCACCGCGGTGATCGCGAAGCTCTGCATCACGGTCGCGAGCACGTTCTTCTTGCGGACCATGCCCGCGTAGAACAGCGCGAGGCCGGGAATCGTCATGAACAGCACGAGCGCGGTGGACGTCAGCATCCACGCGGTGTCGCCGGCGCTGATCTTCGACGAATCGACGGAGAACGGCTCGGTCGGCGCGGCGGGTGCGGCCGGCGCGGACGCCGCGGCGGCGGCCGCTGCGTCGGAGGCGGCGCCCGAAGCGGGTGCGGCGGCGGCGGGCGCCGATGCGTCCGTGGCGGCCGGCGCCGAAGCGGCCGGTGCGGCGGCGGCCGACGCATCGGACGCGGTTGCGGCGGGCGCGGACGCAGCGGCGGCGGAAGCCGCGTCGTCGGCGAGCGCGGGGCCGACACCGGCCGCGATCAGCGAGCCGGCCATCAGCAGGGACATCAGAAGTTTGCGCATCTCGGGTTTCCTCTTGTCGCTTGTCTTTGTCTGTTACAGCGCGTCTGCGCCGGTCTCCCCGGTCCGGATCCGGATCACTTGCTCGATCGGCGTGACGAAGATCTTCCCGTCGCCGATCTTGCCGGTGCGGGCGGCCCGCTCGATCGCCTCGACCGCCTGATCGACGAGATCGTCGGACACGGCTGCCTCGATCTTCATCTTGGGCAGGAAATCGACCACGTATTCGGCGCCCCGGTACAGCTCGGTATGCCCCTTCTGGCGCCCGAAGCCCTTCACCTCCGTGACCGTGATGCCCGAGACGCCGAGCGCTGAGAGCGCTTCGCGCGTCTCATCGAGCTTGAACGGCTTGATGATTGCGGTAATGAGTTTCATGAAGTCCTCTCGCTGGGTGGTCCCGTCGAATTGGTTGGAATGGTGTGACGCTCTCCTCTCAGCAACTCGCATGCCATGTGCGTGCGAACACCGCCTCGAACGGCTCCCGAACAGGGTCGCATCGAATGCTGAAAGGTGCGAAAGCCCGGCCGAATGGCCAACATGGCCCGGTTTGCTGGCGCGCCGAAAGGATCGTTGCTAGAGTGCACGCACGTCCCGGCTTGCCGGGCCATTCACCCATGCGGGCGCCATGCCCGGAAATCGCGCCGCGGGCGCACCATTTCCGGTCATGCGTGCATCATGGGCACGTATGCAACGGAAGATGCACATTTTTTGTGCAAGGAAGGGAAATCTCATGAAGCAACCCAGCGATGTTTTCAACGACCTGCAGTCGCGCGTCAGCGACCTGCTGAAAAACTCGCCGGCCAAGGACGTCGAGCGCAACGTGAAGGCCATGTTGTCGCAAGGCTTCTCGAAGCTCGATCTCGTCACGCGCGAGGAGTTCGACACGCAGGCACAGGTGCTCGCCCGCACTCGCGTGCGTCTCGAGGAACTCGAGAAGCGCGTCGCGGAACTCGAGCAGAAGCTCGCAGCGTCCCAGGCCTGACGCCCTACCCGGCCAACTGGTCCGGGCGCGGGCCGCCTCGTGCGGCCCGCGCCCGCCACCCGGAAATCAGCCAGTCAGCAAGCCGTTCCGTCGCGCTTCGCTGTTCCTCGCTCTCGGCAGTTCGTCGTTCCCCGCAGTTCGTCGTTCCTCGTTCTTTCCCGCGCCACGCCGGCAGCGCGCACCGATTCCTCCGATTCCCGCGGCATGCGGCCCCGAACGGCCGTTGCCCGCACGATTCACCTACAGGAGCCTCGCCATGTCGCTCGCCGTGGTGCGCAGTCGCGCGCCGGCGGCCGGCCGCGCGCCGGACGTCACCGTCGAAGTTCATCTTGCCAACGGGTGCCGTCGTTCTCGATCGTCGGCCTGCCCGATCTCGAAGTCCGCGAAAGCCGCGAGCGCGTGCGCGCCGCACTGCAGAACTGCGGATTCGACTTCCCCGTCAGGCGCATCACCGTCAATCTCGCACCGGCCGACCTTCCAAAGGAATCGGGCCGCTTCGACCTGCCGATCGCGCTCGGCATTCTCGCCGCGAACGGCCAGCTCCCGGCCGATACGCTGAACGGCCGCGAATTCGCGGGCGAGCTGTCGCTGACCGGCGCGCTGCGGCCAATGCGCGGCGCGTTCGCGATGGCGTGCGGCGCGGCGCGCGACTGGCGCGCGGGCCATGCCGGAGCGCACTTCGATCCCGATCTCGGCTCCATTCCGGGTTCCGGCGGCCATTCCGGCGTCGATTGCGTCGCGATATCCGGCGTGACAGCCGTGTCGCGACCGCCCGAGCTGTACCTGCCACTCGACAGCGCGGCCGAGGCAGCGCTGGTGCCGGGCGTCACCGTGTTCGGCGCGCCCGACCTCCCTGCGCTATGCGCGCACCTGTCCGGCGCGCCGGACGCCCGGCTCGCGCCAGTCGCGGCGCCTTGCCTCGACGGCCTGCCGGCGCCGGCCGCGCCCGATCTCGCGGACGTCGTCGGCCAGCGCGGCGCGCGGCGCGCGCTCGAAGTCGCGGCCGCAGGCGGCCACCACATGCTGATGATCGGGCCGCCCGGCGCCGGCAAGTCGATGCTCGCCGCGCGGCTGCCCGGCCTCCTGCCGCCGCTGACCGACGACGAAGCGCTGACGTCGGCCGCGCTCCTTTCCGCGAGCCGCATCGGCTTCTCGCCCTCGCAGTGGCGGCGGCGCCCGTTCCGCTCGCCGCACCATTCGTCGAGCGCCGCCGCGCTGGTCGGCGGCCGCAACCCGCCTCAGCCGGGCGAAATCACGCTCGCGCACCTCGGTGTGCTGTTTCTCGACGAGTTGCCGGAATTCGACCGGCACGTGCTGGAAATGCTGCGCGAACCGCTGGAAGCGGGCCGCATCACGATCTCGCGCGCGGCGCAGCAGGCCGACTTCCCCGCTGCGTGCCAGCTGATCGCTGCGATGAATCCGTGTCCGTGCGGCTGGCACGGCGATCCGTCCGGGCGCTGCCGCTGCACGCCGGATGCCGCCACGCGCTACCTGCGCAAGCTGTCGGGCCCGTTGCTCGACCGGATCGACATCCAGATCGACCTGCCCGCGCTGTCGCCGGCCGAACTCGCGTCACGCGCGACGGCACCGGGCGAGCCGAGCGCAGCCGTCGCCGCACGGGTCGCCCACGCGCGTGCGTTGCAACTCGATCGGCAGGGCAAGACCAATCACATGCTGAGCGGCCGCGAGACCGACGACCTGTGCCGGCCGACCGACGATGGCGAGCGGCTGCTGCGCGAGGCCGGCGAGCGCTTCGGCTGGTCGGCGCGCGCGTATTTCCGTGTGCTGAAGGTCGCACGCACCATCGCCGACCTGGCCGGCGACCCGTTGCCGACCGCAGCGCAAATCGCCGAAGCGATCCGCTACCGGCGTGCGCTCACGGCGCTGTGAACGCCTTTGGAGGACAAAATACGGCTGTCAAGACTTGACTTATGCACAATTTCACGAACCCTGGACCCGGTTATCCTGCGCGGGCACCCTCTTGTCGCGAAATTCATATCCCTTTGTTTTTATTGACTTTTCCAAAAGGGAGCGTGGGCTGCCAAATACGCGGGAAGGCCGTCCGGCGCGGCTTTGCGGGAGATTCGGCCAACTTTTCAACAAAGTTATCCACATGCGCTGTGGATAGCCGAAAAATCCCCGCAAAATCCGGCGATTAGCGTCGAAAGCTGCGAATGAACTTTCAATTGCCACGGGGAGTCTGAGCGCCCTCGCCGGCCGCTGTCAGTCAAGTTTGAACGAGCCGAAAAACTGATCGAGCTGCTCCTGCGCGAGCGGCCGGTCGGCGATCGCGACGGCCTGGTATGCGTGCCGGCCCCGCGCCACGAGCCGCGCGACGATCGTCTTGTGCGAATGGTCGCCGCCGCTGGCAGCGCCCGCGATTCGCAGTTCGAGCCCGTTCACCGCGCCGCCGGCCGCGAGCGGCACCGGCACCGAGGCCGTCTGCGGCACACCTTCGAGATTGCGCGACAACCCGGACCGCAGAAACTCGAGCGCGGCGCCGCGCGTCTCGTCGCGGTCGTCGGGCAGCGTCAGCGTGCCGACCGCGAACACCGCTCCGTCGACGTGCGCAGCCTGCATCCGCATCGGCATCGACGCGCCGCCGACTGCCACCGGCTGGTCCTCGACGGTAGGCTTCGCCGGCAGGTCGATCGTGTAGCCGGCGTCGTTGTGCAGCGTACGCCAGTCATATGATGGCGAGCACGCGGCCAGCGCAGCGCTCACGCACGCGAGCGCCGCGACATGTCGCAGCGGACGAAAAAGGGGGCGCAACGAATCGGTGACTTCCTTCGGCATGACGGTGATGGGGACAGGCAAAACGCCCATTATCCGCCGAAGCCGACATCCGGTATGCGTGGCGGCCGCCGGTGCGTGCGCCGCATTCGCGCTAAAATGAGCGCCGAATTTCGACGTCCTTTGCATCGATCCGCGTCATCGACCGACTCCGAGAGCACCGCAGATGAACACCACGCCTCCCGCCCAGCGCCGCACCGGCCCCGCCCGCTATATCGCCGCGGCCGTCGTCGTCGCGGCCATCGCCGTTGCCGGCTTCTTCGCGTTCAACGGCAAGTCCACCGTGCCGGACGCCACGTTCACGCTGCTGTCGGGCCAGAAGGTATCGACGGCCGGCGACCTGAAGGGCAAGGTCTACCTCGTGAATTTCTGGGCGACCAGCTGCGCGACCTGCATGCAGGAAATGCCGCAGATGGTCGATACCTACAATCGCTTCAAGGGCCAGGGACTGGAATTCGTCGCGGTCGCGATGAACTACGATCCGCCGATGTACGTCGCGAACTATGCGCAGACGCGCCAGCTGCCGTTCAAGGTCGCACTCGACGACGGCAGCGTCGCGAAGCAGTTCGGCAACGTGCAGCTCACGCCGACGACCTTCGTCGTCGACAAGGACGGCAAGATCCTGAAGCGCTACGTCGGCGCCCCGCAATTCGCGGAACTCGACGCGCTCCTCAAGAAGGCGCTCGACGGCAACGCGGCCTGAGCGCCAAACGGCAAGACTCGCGGGGTCGCTCACAGCACCCCGCTCCGCTCCACGGACCGCCCGACCGGCAAGCCCGGTTCCGCGGTCCGTCTGTTTTTCAGCGCTCGGTTTCGCCTTTCGCCGACAGCCCGTAGCGCTTCATCTTCTCGTACAGCGTCGCCTTGCCGACATGCAGCCGGTCGGCCGTCGCGGCGACCGCGCCACCCGTCTGGTTCAGCGCCTCGGCGATCACCGCGCGCTCGAACTGCTCGATGCGCTCCTTCAGCGTCTGGTCGCTCTCGGCATCGTCGCCGCCCGCACCGGCTTCCTGCGGCATGTCGGCGACGCCGAGCACGAACCGGTCGGCCGCATTGCGCAACTCGCGCACGTTGCCGGGCCAGTCGCGCTGCATCAGGCTCGCGCGCTGCCGGTCGGTCAGCACGGGGGCCGGCCGCCCGTAGCGCACGGCCGCGTCGAGCATGAAGTGCTCGAACAGCGGCACGATGTCCTCGCGGCGCTCGGCGAGCGGCGGCAGCGCGATCGTCACGACGTTGAGCCGGTACAGCAGGTCGCGCCGGAACGTGCCGGCCGCAACGAGCTCGCTCATGTCGCCTTTCGCGGCCGCGACGACCCGGCAGTTCACGCGGATCGGCTGGTTCGAGCCGAGCCGCTCGAGCACGCCGTCCTGCAGCACGCGCAAGAGCTTCACCTGCAGCGCGAGCGGCATGCTTTCGATTTCGTCGAGGAACAGCGTGCCGCCGGATGCGTATTCGAGCTTGCCGACGCGACGCTTCGCGGCGCCGGTGAATGCGCCGGGCTCGTAGCCGAACATCTCCGACTCGAACATCGGCTCCGGCAGCGCGCCGCAGTTCACCGCGATGAACGGCTTGTCGCGACGCGGCGACAGCTCGTGCAGGCTGCGCGCGATCAGCTCCTTGCCGGCGCCCGTGTCGCCGTTGATCAGCACCGAGGCGTCGGTGGGCGCGACGTTCGCGATCAGCTTGCGCACCTGTTCGATCGCCGGGCTGCGGCCGATGATGCGCGGCGCGACGATGTTCTGCCCGGCCAGCTCACGACGCAGCGCGTGGTTCTCGAGCACGAGCTCGCGCCGCTCGAGCGCGCGCCGCACGGTCTCGATCAGCCGCTCGGCCGCGAACGGCTTTTCGATGAAGTCGTAAGCGCCGTCGCGCATCGCCTGCACGGCCATCGAGATGTCGCCGTGGCCCGTGACGAGGATCACCGGCACGTCGGGCACGCGCTCGCGGCACTGCGCGAGCAGGTCGAGCCCGCTCGCACCGGGCAGCCGGATGTCGCTGACGATCGCGCCGGCAGTTTCCGCGACGATCGCCTTGTCGGCCGCCTCGGCCGATTCGAACCCGACGACGTCGAACCCCGCGAGCTGGAGGCTCTGCACGCTCGCCCGGCGAACGAGCGCATCGTCTTCGATATAGATCACTTGCAGCCGGTTGGCCATCTTGGTCACTTGCTCCTGACAGGCCGCGCGGCGCTGGTGCGCGCGGCTCTCGTTGATGCCGGTCGTGCGGCGAACGGACCCTAGTGCGAGCCCGCCGGCTCGGACACCGAGTCCGGATGATGCGTGCGCGCGCGCCGCAGCGTCAAGACGAACAGCGCGCCGCCGGACGGTGCATTGCGCGCGGTCAGCGCGCCGCCCGCGTCGCTCGCGATCGACGACGAGATCGCGAGGCCCAGCCCGAGCCCGCGCCCCATTTCCTTGGTCGTGAAGAACGGTTCGAACAGACGCGGCAGCAAGTCGGGCGCGATGCCCGGGCCGTTGTCGCGCACCTCGACCGCGAGCGTCGCGACCGACACCGCGATCGTCACTTCGATCGCCGGCGACGCGACGCCCGCGACCGCGTCGAGCGCGTTGCCGAGCAGGTTGATCAGCACCTGTTCGAGGCGCAGATCCTCGCAGCGGGCGACGAGCTCCGGATAGTCGCATGCGAGATCGAGCGGTGCGTCCCGCGCGGGCGACACGGTCGCATCCTGCAGCGTCAGCGTGAGCGCGACACCGCTCAGCCGGTCGCCGAGCAGCGACAGCACGCTGCGCAGCGCGCGCACGACAAGCGCCTGTTCGTTGCGCGGCTTCGCGCGGCCGACGAACAGCTTCAGCTGGTTGGTGATCTTGCCCATCCGCTCGGTCAGCGCCGCGATCGCTTCGAGGTTCTCGCGTGCGGCCGCCTGCTCGCCGCGGTCGAGCAGCACGCGCGTGTTGTCCGAGAAGCTGCGCAGCGCCGCGAGCGGCTGGTTCAGTTCATGCGTGATGCCGGCCGCCATCTGGCCCAGCGCGGCGAGCTTGCTCGCCTGGATCAGCTCGTCGTGCGCGGCGCGCAATTCCTGTTCCGCGCGGATCCGGTCGCCGACTTCCTTCTGCAATTGCTCGTTCGCCTCCGACAGGTCGGCCGTGCGCTCCTCGACGCGCCGGTTCAGCTCCGCATACGCCTGCTGCAACAGCGCGCGGCCGCGAATCATCTCGCGCACGCGTGCACGGCGCATGCGCCAGTAGAACGCGAGCAACGCGACCGACACGAAGCCGAAGCCGGTGACGATCGTCGCGTTGCGCGCGTCGGCGTCGATGGGCGCGATCGGCGCGAGCGTCACCAGCAGCCAGTCGGGTTCGCCGATCCGCCGCTTGCTGGCGAGGAAGCGCGGCGCGCGCAGGCCGGGGCCGAGCCGCACGATCTCCGCGTCGGCGTCGAGCACCTGCTCGACGCGCAGCGGCAGCGGCGTGACGGGTTGCTGCGCGTACTGGCGCGTCTCGTAGATCGACGCGGCGACGGGCCCCGTCAACGGATGCAGCGTGTGGTATTTCCACGCGGGCACGGACGACAGGAACACGACGCCGTGATCGTCCGCGACGACGAGCGGCTCGGACGCGTCGGCGCCCTGGAACCATTCGAGATTGAGCTTCACGACGACGACGCCCGCGATCCTGCCGTCGCGCCACACCGGCTGCGAGATGTAGTAGCCGGGATCGCGCGAGATCGTGCCGATCCCGAAGAAGCGGCCGACCCGGCCGCCCATCGCATCGATGAAATACGGGCGAAACTGGTATCCGGTCCCGACGAAGCTGTCGGGCGCGCGCCAGTTGCTGGCGGCGACGCACAGGCCGTCCGCGCCGATCACGTAGGTGACGGTCGCGTGCGCGTGTTCGTTGAGGTCTTCGAGATAGCGGTTCGCGCGCGCGGTGAAATCGGCGCGCTTCGGCTCGGCGAGCAGGTCCTGCACGTACGGGTGGCTGCCGAGCAGATAAGGCAGCGACTCGTAGCGGTCGAGCGTGCTCTTGAGCGCATTGGTGGTGCGGTCGACGCGCACCGCGGCGTTGCGCTGCAGCTCCGCGACGCCGCGCCGCCACGTGATGGTCCACGTCAGCGCGCACGCCGCCGCGAGCGCGGCGGCAAGCACGACGAGGATGAGCAGGCGGCGCTTCACGGACGTGACTTCCTGGCGATGCGGATCGCCTATTGTGTCATAGGGCTCCGCACCGCTGCCGCGTTCGCCCGGGCCGCCGCGCGGCGCGCCGCCCGCGAGCGGCGCCGCCGCCTGCTCCTTCATGACGTCAGACGCCGGCCGTCTCGGTCGTCGTGACCTCGCCGCCGCCCTTCAGCGCCTGGCGCAGCTTGTTGCGGTCGAGCTCCTTCTCCCAGGCCGACACGACGACGGTCGCGACGCCGTTGCCGACGATGTTGGTCAGCGCGCGGCATTCGCTCATGAAGCGATCGATGCCGAGGATCAGCACCATGCCCGACAGCGGGATCGTCGGCACGACGGCGAGCGTCGCGGCGAGCGTGATGAAGCCCGCGCCCGTGACGCCGCTCGCGCCCTTCGACGTCAGCATCGCGACCGCGAGCAGCGTGAGCTGTTGCATCCACGTCAGTTCGATGTTGGTCGCCTGCGCGATGAACAGCACGGCCATCGTCATGTAGATGTTGGTGCCGTCGAGGTTGAACGAGTAGCCGGTCGGCACGACGAGGCCCACCACCGAGCGCGAGCAGCCGGCCTTCTCGAGCTTTTCCATCAGCTGCGGCAGCGCGGCTTCCGACGAGCTCGTGCCGAGCACGATCAGCAGCTCTTCCTTGATGTACGACACGAAGCGGATGATCGAGAAGCCCGTCGCGCGCGCGATCGCGCCGAGCACGACCAGCACGAACACGACCGAGGTCAGGTAGAACGTGCCGATCAGCTTGAGCAGCGGCACCAGCGAGCCGACGCCGTACTTGCCGATCGTGAACGCCATCGCGCCGAACGCGCCGATCGGCGCCAGCTTCGTGACGATGTGCACGATGCCGAACAGCACGCGCGTGAGGCCGTCGATGAAGTCGGTGACGACCTTGCCGCGTTCGCCGAGGTGCGCGAGCACGCTGCCGAACAGCAGCGCGATCAGCAGGATCTGCAGGATTTCGCCCTGCGCGAACGCATCGACCATCGTGTTCGGGATGATGTGCATCAGGAAATCGACCGTCGACTGCCCGTGCGCCTTCGCCGCGTACGATGCGACGGCCTTGCCGTCGAGCGTCGCCGGATCGATGTTGAAGCCGACGCCCGGACGCAGGATGTGCGTGGCCGCGAGGCCGAGCAGCAGCGCGAAGGTCGACACGATCTCGAAGTACAGCAGCGCCTTGCCGCCGACGCGGCCGACCTTCTTCATGTCCTCCATGCCGGCGATGCCGGTGACGACCGTGCAGAAGATGATCGGTCCGATCACCATCTTGATCAGCTTGATGAAGCCGTCGCCGAGCGGTTTCATGTCGGTGGCGAGCGCCGGATAGTAGTGGCCGAGGATCACGCCGACGATGATGGCGAAGATCACCTGCACATAGAGCACTTTGTAGAAGGGTTTCTTCTTCACGATGGTTCCTGCTGAAGTAGATGAGCCGGTGGAAACGGCGTCACGCGCGCGGACGAATGCCCAGGGGAAAAGTCACTCGCCCGCGCGGCTGCCGTGCCGCAACAAGCGATGCCTCAGGACGTCCGGAGGGGATGGAAGGCAGTGGTCATCGATTGTCTCCTTGGTTTAATAGTCGGGCCGGGGGATGGCCGTGCTTTTCATATTGCAAGGTCGATGCCAGGTTTCCGGAATCCCTCAAGCCGTTGTTTTCATTGTATTTCTCATAATGCGGCAAGCAAGGAAATCCGGGATTCCGGATTTCCGGAAAATATCCGTCCGGCGATCCGGACGGATCGGTCATTTCATCTGACGAATCAGTGCTGCACGGCCTCACCGGCCAGCACGCCCGTCTGCGCGTAGAACTCCTGCCGCGCGAAAGCCTCGCGCTCGCGCCGCGCGCGCTCGCCGCGGTCCGCGAGCGAGCCGACGACGATCCCGACGAACGCGAGCGGCACCGACACGAGCGCCGGGTTGTCGAGAAACACCGGCGCATGCGCGTGGTGCAGCACGTCGACCCACACCGACTTCGACAGCACCGTGAGCGCCACCGCCGACGCGAGGCCCAGGCCGCCGCCGAGCACCGCGCCGCGCGTCGTCATCCCGCGCCAGAAGATCGACATCGCGAGCACCGGGAAATTCGCGCTGGCCGCCACCGCCGCGACGAGGCCGACCATGAACGCCACGTTGACGTGCTCGAACAGGATCGACAGCGCGATCGCGACGGCGGACAGCCCGATCGTTGCCGCGCGCGAGATGCGCATCTCCAGCCGCTCGTCGGGCTTGCCGCGCGCCCACATCTGCGCGTACAGGTCGTGCGAGATCGTGGTCGCGCCGGCGAGCGTCAGCCCGGCGACCACCGCGAGGATCGTCGCGAACGTGACGGCCGCGATGAAACCGTAGAACCAGTTGCCGCCGACCGCCTGCGCGAGCTTCACCGCGACCATGTTCGAGCCGCCGAGCAGGTCGTGCGTGAGGTTGAAGGTGCCGTTCGCGCCGAGCCGGAAAAATTCCGGATGCTGCGCGAGCAGCACGATCGCCGAGAAGCCGATCACGAACGTGAGCAGGTAGAAGTAGCCGATGAAGCCGGTCGCGTAGAGCACCGACTTGCGCGCCTCCTTCGCGTTCGGCACCGTGAAGAAGCGCATCAGGATGTGCGGGAAGCCGGCCGTGCCGAACATCAGCGCGATGCCGAGCGACAGCGCGTTGGCCGGATCGCGGATCAGCTTGCCGGGCCCCATGATCGACAGCGCGCCCGGATGCACGGCCACCGCGCGGCGGAACATCTCGTCGACGCTGAAGCCGAACTCGCCCAGCGCGAGCAACGCGAGCAGCGTCGCACCGCACAGCAGCAGCACGGCCTTGATCACCTGCACCCAGGTGGTCGCGGTCATCCCGCCGAAGAACACGTACACGACCATCAGCACGCCGACGATCAGCTCGGCCGTGCCGTACGACAGCCCGAACAGCAGCTGGATCAGCTTGCCCGCGCCGACCATCTGCACGACCAGGTACAGCACGACGATCGTCAGCGCGTTCGCGGACGTCAGCAGCCGGATCGGTCGTTGCGCGAAGCGGTACGCGACGACGTCGACGAACGTGAACTTGCCGAGGTTGCGCAGTGGCTCGGCGATCAGGAACATCACGAACGGCCAGCCGACGAGGAAGCCGATCGAGTAGATCAGTCCGTCGAAGCCAAACATGAACACCATCCCCGACAGCCCCAGGAACGACGCGGCCGACATGTAGTCGCCCGCGATCGCGAGCCCGTTCTGCAGCCCGGTGATGCCGCCGCCGGCCGTGTAGAAGTCGCGCGTCGAGCGCGTGCGGCGAGCGGCCCAGCGCGTGAGCGCGAGCGTCGCGAACACGAACGCGAAGAACATCGCGATCGCGACCGGGTTCAGCTCGACCTTGTCGGGCATTGGCCCCGCGACGGCGCTCGCGCGCGCGGTGGAGGAAACGAGAACGGCCAGCGCGCCGAGCGCGCTCGAGATGCGTCGCATGTCGGCCTCCGTCACGAACGTTGCAGGATCGCGTCGACGCGGCGGTCGAACGCACGATTCGCGCGCAGCACGTAGCACGCGGTCAGGCCGATCGCGACCAGGATGATCGCGACGCCCGCGACGATCCCGACCGTGGTGGTCGCGCCGCGGTACAGCGGCGTGGCCAGCACCTGCGGGGCAAGCGCGACGAGCAGGATGAAGCCGTAGTAGGTGGCGATCATCAGCGCCGTCAGCGTGAAGCTGAAGCGGCGCCGCGCACGCACGAGCTGCTGGTAGTCACGGCGCGCCGTGACCGATTCGATGACGCAATGCTCCATGGTGTCTCCAATGTCCCCTCGTCGTTCGCGAGGCGTGTCTTATGGATGGTCGGCGCGCATCGACTGCTCCGCCCGCGCCGCGGCGGCAATACATGAAACGCGTTACACGACGCGGTCCGCGCGCAGTTGCGTCAGCGCGTCGGGCGACAGTCCGAGCCAGCTGCCGAGCACGTCGTCCGTATCGGCGCCGAGCACCGGCGGCGCACCGCGCACCGGCAGCCGCGCGCCGTCGAAGCGGTATGGCGGTGCGAGCACGTCGACGCCGCCCGCGACCGGATGCGGCTGCCGTGTGACGAGCCCCGCGCGGGTCGCGCGCTCCGACGTGAGCGCGTCGTGCAGGCCGAGCACCTCGCCGCACGGAATGCCAGCATCGGCGAGTGCCGCGAGCAGCATCGCGCGCGGCCGCCGCGCGAGTTCGCTGCGAATTTCCGGCAGCAGCGCGGCGCGGTTCTCCGAGCGGCCGAGATTGGTCCGGTAGCGGTCGTCCGCGGCGAGGTCGGGCCGCTCGATCGCATCGCAAAAACGCGCGAACTGCATGTTGTTGCCGACCGTGATCACGAGCGGGCCGTCGGCCGCGTCGAACACGCCGTACGGCACGATCGACGGATGCGCGTTGCCGTAGCGCGGCGGATCCTCGCCCATCAGCAACGCATCGAGCCCGTAATACGCGGTGATCATCAGCCCGCAGTCGAACAGCGCCATCTCGATGCGCCGTCCGCGCCCGGTCGTATGGCGCTCGTACAACGCGGCGAGGATCGCCTGCGCCGAATACATGCCGGTGAACAGGTCGACCGCCGCGACGCCGAACTTCAGCGGCGGCTGGCCGGCCTCGCCGTTCAGCGCCATCAGCCCGGCCTCACCCTGGACGACGAGATCGTAGCCTGGCCGTGCGGCCTCGGGGCCCGAGCGGTCGTAGCCGGAAATCGCGCAATGCACGAGCCGGGGATTCAATTCGGCCAGCGCGTCGTAGCCGAGGCCCAGCTTCTCGGCGCCGCCGAACTTGAAGTTGTGGATCAGCACGTCGGCCTGCGCGGCCAGCTCGCGGGCGATGCGCTGCCCTTCCTCGGTCTGCAGGTCGACGCAGATCGACCGCTTGCTGCGGTTCACGCTGTTGAAGTAGGTCGTCTCGGTCTCGCCGATCCGCAGCCCCCAGTCGCGCGTGTCGTCGCCGCGCGCCGGATGCTCGACCTTGATCACGTCCGCGCCGAAATCGGCGAGCACCATCGCGCTCCACGGGCCCGCGAGCACGCGCGAGAAATCGAGCACCTTCACGCCGGCCAGCGGCAATGCGCGCGGGTCGTTCGTCATCCTTGTCTCCTCCATTCGCGTCGTATGCGTTTACTGTTTCGACAGCGCGATGTAGCGCGCGAGATGATGATCCTCGTCGCCGAGCTGGTGATCGATCATCACGAGCCGCTTCGCGTAATGCGACAGCGGCAGCTCCCACGTCATCCCGATCCCGCCGTGCAGCTGGATGCTTTCCTCGGCGACGAGCGTGCCGATCCGGCCGATGCTGTATTTCGCCGCGGCGAGCGCGCGCTCGCGCGCGACGCGCGGCGCATCGAGCTGCGCGGCCGCGTTGATCACCGCCGAGCGCGCCTGCTCCACTTCCAGCAGCAGGTCGGCCATCCGGTGCTGCAACGCCTGGAAGCTGCCGATCGGCAGCCCGAACTGTTTGCGCGTGCGCAGGTAGTCGAGCGTCGCGTCCTTCGCGACGTCCATCGCGCCGAGCGCCTGCGCCGACAGCGCGAGCAGCCCGTAGCCGAGCACATGTTCGAGCAGTATGGCGCCGGCTTCTCCGTCATCAGAATCCGGCGCGCCGAGCGCGGCATCGGCCGGCAACACGACGCGCGCGAAGCGCACTTCTGCCGCGCGGCCGCCGTCGATCTTCCGGTAGTCGCGCAGCGACACGCCCGGTGCGTCGGCCGGCACGACGAACAGGCCGATGCCGGCCGCGTCGTCGTCATCGCCGGACACACGCGCACTGACGACGAAGAACGCCGCCTGCGCGCCTTGGTCGACGACGCCCTTCGCACCGGTCAGCACCCAGCCGCCGGCAGTGCGCTCGGCGCGCGTGCGCACCGTCGTCAATTCGTAGTGCGAGCCCGGTTCGTCGTGCGCGAACGCGGCGCTCGCGCTGCCGTCGATCAGCGCGGCGAGCTTGTCGCGATGCGCGTCGCCGCCGGCGAGCGAAAGCGCGCGCCCTGCGAGCAGCGCACCGAGGAACGGCTCGACGACGAGCCCGCGCCCGAGACATTCGAACACCACGGCGATGTCGAAACCCGTGCCGCCAAAGCCGCCGTCGGCTTCGGGAAACAGCGCGCCGATCGCGCCAAGTTCGGCGAAGCGCCGCCACATCGCGCGATCGAATCCGTCGGCCGACTGGGCGATGCGGTCGCGCACGGGGAACGCATACCGTTCGGCGATGAACCGGTTCAACGTGTCCGCCAGCATCCGGCGGTCTTCTGTGTGCTGGAAATCCATCGTCGCGTCCTCGTTACAGCCCGAGCATCATCTTTGCGATGATGTTCTTCTGGATCTCGTTCGAGCCGCCGAAGATCGACAGCTTGCGGTTGTTGAAATACTGCTGCGCGGCGCTCGCGGCCCCCTCCGGGCCGAGCGGCTCGCCGTCGTGATCGGCGTCGAGCGCCTCCTCGACGAACGGCTGCGCGTATGGCCCCATCGCGCGGCGCATCAGCGCGGTGATCTCCTGGCGGATCTGCGTGCCGCGAATCTTCAGCATCGAGCTCTCCGCGCCCGGCACGCCGCCGCCCGCGACGGCGGCCAGCACGCGCAGGTTGGTCGTGCGCATGTTCTCGAGCTCGATCTCGACGCGCGCAACGCGCGCCGCGAAGAACGGATCGTCCGCGAGCGGCCGGCCGTTCTTCGTGACCTTCGCGGCGACCGTGCGCAGCCGCTCGAGCGCGGCCGTCGAGAAGCCGATCCCGGCGATGTTGGTGCGCTCGTACGTGAGCAGGTATTTCGCGTAGGTCCAGCCGCGATTCTCTTCGCCGACCAGGTTCTCCACAGGCACGCGCACGTCGGTGAAGAACACCTCGTTCACCTCGTGCTCGCCGTCGAGCGTGATGATCGGGCGCACTTCGACGCCCGGCGTCGTCATGTCGATCAGCAGGAAGCTGATGCCCTCCTGCTTGCGCACGTCGGTCGCGGTGCGCACGAGGCAGAAGATCATGTTCGCGTAGTGGCCGAGCGTGGTCCATGTCTTCTGGCCGTTCACGACATAGTGGTCGCCGTCGCGCACCGCGCTCGTCTTCACCGACGCGAGGTCGGAACCGGCGCCCGGTTCCGAATAGCCCTGGCACCACCAGTCGGTGCCGTCGAGAATGCGCGGCAGCCAGTGGCGCTTCTGCGCGTCGCTGCCGTACTTGATCAGCACGGGCCCGAGCATGTTCACGCCGAACGGCACGATGCGCGGCGCGCCCGCGAGCGCGCATTCGTTGTCGAACAGAAATTTCTGCGCGACGCTCCAGCCGGGGCCGCCGTACTCGCGCGGCCAGTGGCTCGCGAGCCAGCCGCGCGCATTGAGGATCGCGTGCCATTCGCGCATGTCGTCGCGCGTCAGATGCAGGCCGCCCTTTACCTTGCGCGCGATGCGCGCGGGCAGTTCGGCGGCGAGAAAGCGCTGCACTTCCGTGCGGAACGCCTCCTCTTCGGGTGTGAAATTGAGGTCCATCGTAAGTCCGTTGCGAATGCGGTGGGCGTTCAGTCGATATGGTTCAGGCTCGCGAAATCCGCGCCGCGCTCGACCAGCTCGACGATCAGCGGCGACGGCTTCCAGAACAGCGGATCCTCCTTCGCGAACGCGCGGATGTCGGCGAGCACGTTCGCGAGGCCGACCGTATCCGCGTAGTGCATCGGGCCGCCGCGATAGCGCGGGAAGCCGTAGCCGTACAGGAACACCGCGTCGACGTCGAGCGGGCGCAGCGCGATCTTCTCGTGCACGACGTTCGCGCCTTCGTTGATCATCGCCGCGAGGTAGCGGCGCATGATCTCGTCGTCGGTGAACGTGCGCGGCGTGATGCCCTTCTTCGCGCGCTCGTCGGCGACGATCGCCTCGACTTCCGGGTCCGGCGTGCCGGCGCGCGCGCCGTCGGGATACAGGTAGTAGCCGCGCGCGGTCTTCTGCCCGAACCAGCCGCGCTCGCACAGCCGGTCGGAAATTTCCACGTAACGCGCGCGCGGGTCGCGGGTTGCCGCGCGGCGCTTGCGGGTCGCCCAGCCGATGTCGCCGCCCGCCAGATCGACAACCTGGAACGGCCCCATCGGGAAGCCGAATTCGCGTACCGCGCGATCGATCTGGTACGGCGACGCGCCGTCTTCCATCAGGTAATCGGCCGCCGTTCGGTAGACGGCGAGGATCCGGTTGCCGATGAAACCGTCGCACACACCCGCGCGCACCGGCGTCTTCTTCAGCTGTTTGGCCAGCGCGAACGCGGTCGCGACGACGTCCGCGCTCGCGCGCGCCGGCACGACGATCTCGAGCAGCTTCATCACGTTGGCCGGCGAGAAGAAATGCAGGCCGATCACGTCGGCCGGCCGGTCGATGCTGGCGGCCAGCTCGTCGATGTCGAGATACGACGTGTTGGTCGCGAGTACCGCGCCCGGCTTGCATACGCGCGCGAGTTCGGCGAATACGGCCTTCTTCACGGCCATGTCCTCGAACACGGCCTCGATCACGACGTCGGCCTGCGCGAGCGCGTCGTACGACGTGCTGCCCTTGAAGCGCGCGAGACGCGCCGCATGCGCGGCCGGCGTCATCCGCCCCTTCGCGACGAGCGCGTCGTACACCTTCTCGACATGCGCACGGCCGCGCGCGAGCGACGCTTCGTCGCGCTCGATCATCGTCACCGGCAGCCCGGCGTTGAGCGCCGCGACCGCGATCCCTGCGCCCATCGTGCCGCCGCCGACCACGCCGATCCGCTCGACCGGACGCGCGCTCGCGCGGCGCGCCTCGGGCGCCTTGGCCGCCTCGCGTTCCGCGAAGAACGCGTGCACGAGGCCCGCGCGTTGCGGGCTGTCGATGCATTGCAGGAACAGGCTGCGCTCGAGCCTCATCCCCGCGTCGAACGACAGCGTGAGCGCCGCCTCGACCGCTTCGACGATCTTCGCCGGCGAGAACAGCCCGCGCGACTTCTTCGGCAACTCGGCGCGCGCCGCGTCGATCGCGGCCTGCGCGGCCGCGCGATCGGCAAGCCCTTGCGCATCGCGCGTGCGCCGCGCCGGCGCGCCGAGCGACACGAGTTCCTGCGCGTAGGCGAGACCTTCGGCGAGCGTGTCGTCGCTGTGCGCGACGCGATCGACGAGGCCGAGCGCGAGCGCTTCGTCGGCGCTTGCGTGACGGCCCGTCAGCATCAGGTCGAGCGCGGCCTTCGCACCGATCAGGCGCGGCGTGCGCTGCGTGCCGCCCGCGCCGGGCAGCAGGCCGAGCGTGACTTCGGGCAGGCCGAGCTTCGCGCCGGGCACCGCGAGCCGGTAATGCGCGGCGAGCGCGACCTCGAGGCCGCCGCCGAGCGTCGCGCCGTGCAGCGCGACCACGACCGGCTTCGCACTCGACTCGATCCGCTCGCACACGTCGGGCAGCGACGGCGGCACCGGCGGCTTGCCGAATTCGCGGATGTCGGCGCCCGCGATGAAATTGCGGCCGGCGCCGACGATCAGCACCGCGCGGATCGCGTCGTCGGCCTGCGCGGCGTCCAATGCGTCGGCGAGGCCACGCCGCACGTCGGCGGACAGCGCGTTGACGGGCGGATGGTCGATCGTGACGACGAGCACCTTGTCGCGCCGTTCGCGCGTGACGGTGCCGGCTTGGGAGGATTCGGGGGAAGCGGGTGAATTCATCGTGTCTCCAGTGCGGTGCGCCGCGCGGGCGGGATCGGTCATCGGGCCGGCGAGCGATGCCGGCTCCCGAGCCTGGTGCCGCGCGGCGGGAAACGATCCGGCGTGTTTGCCGGGCATGACTCGATTCTCGATTGATCGAGATTCATTGACAATTCCCGCACGCCTTTACAAGCTGTCAAGTCTGACTTGACATTGAATGGTTTCGGACCGTCAAAGGGCCGGATCGGGGAGACACAGGGGCATGGACCTGAACGCGCTGACGCTGCTCGTCGAGATTCTCGATGCAGGCAACCTGAGCAAAGCCGCGCAGCGGCTCAAGATGAGCCGCGCGAATGTCAGCTACCGGCTGAACCAGCTCGAACGCTCGATCGGCCAGCAGCTCGTGCGCCGTACGACACGCCGCATCGAGCCGACCGAGATCGGGCTGAAGCTGTACGAACACGGCCGGCGCATCCGCAACGAACTGCTCGCCGCGCAGGAATCGGTGACGACGCTCGGCCAGGACCTGCAGGGCCGCGTGCGGCTGTCGGTGCCGAGCGGCTACGGGCAGATGGTGATGTCGGACTGGCTGCTCGCGTTCAAGCGGCTGCATCCGGGCATCGTGCTCGACGTCGTGTTCGAGAATCGCGTGGAGGACCTGATGCGCGACGAAGTCGACATCGCGATCCGCGTGATGTCCGAGCCGCCGCAGAATCTCGTCGCGCGCGACATGGGCGCGGTGCGCTACGTCGCGTGCGCGTCGCCCGCGTTCGCGGCGGCGCACGGGATGCCGGCAAGCCTGGGCGCGCTGGCCGCCGCGCCGGTCGTCACCGCGACGGTGCTCGGGCGGCAGCTGCGGATCGCCGCGTATCTCGGCGACGAGCGCCACGAGGTGCTGCTCGAGCCCACGCTGATTTCGGAGAACTTCCTGTTCCTGCGCCAGGCGATCCTCGCCGGGATCGGCGTCGGCATCGTGCCCGACTACGTGATGCAGGACGACATGCGGCGCGGCACGGTCGTCACGTCGCTCGACGCGTATCGGCTCAGCATCTTCGGCACGCACATGTACATGCTCTACATGCCGAACCGGCACCACACGCGCGCGACCGCGACGTTCATAGAGTTCATCCTCGAACAGGCCGGGAAGACCGGTCGGGGCGGGCCCGACGGGATGCGTCAGGGTTTCCTGTCGGGTGACAACCCGCCGGCCGCGCGGCGACAATAGCGCGCCGCCCGTGCGGAGCGCGTGCCGCGCACACGCCGCCTCCTTCGAATTCACTGTTGCCGAGGGTTTCAATGTTCGACCGGATCCGTCCGCATTCGCGTCCCCCGACGCTTGCCGCCACGCTCGCGCTCGTCGCGCTCGTCACGTTCAGCGCCGGCTGCACGTCCCCGTCCGCGCCGTCGGGCGCCGTCGTCCCGGTGGCCGCCGCGTCGGGCGCCGCGGTGCCGCTGCCCGGCGTTCACGCGCCGGAACGGTCGTCCGGCTGGACCGACAAGCCGGGCTGGACCTCGCAGCACTTCATGATCGCGGCCGCGAACCCGCTCGCGACGCAGGCCGGCTACGACATGCTGAAGGCCGGCGGCACCGCGATCGACGCGGCGATCGCGACGCAGATGGTGCTCGCGCTCGTCGAGCCGCAATCGTCGGGGCTCGGCGGCGGTGCGTTCATGCTGTACTCCGACGGCAAGACCACGCAGGCATACGACGGCCGCGAGACCGCGCCCGCCGCTGCGACCGACCGCCTGTTCTACGGCCCGACCGGCCAGCCGATGGGCTTCTACGAAGGTGTCGTCGGCGGCCGTTCGGTCGGCACGCCGGGCGTGTTGCGCATGCTCGACGCCGCGCACCGGGCGCACGGCAAGCTGCCGTGGCACCGGCTGTTCCAGCCCGCGATCCGGCTCGCCGAGCACGGCTTCACGATCAGCCCGCGCCTGGCGATGCTGATCGCGAACGACAAGTACCTGATGAACGACCCGGCCGCGCGCGCGTACTTCTACAACAAGGACGGCACGCCGAAGGCGGCCGGCACGGTGCTGAAGAACCCCGCGCTCGCGACCGTGCTGCGCCAGGTCGCCGACCGCGGCGCGAATGCGTTCTACACCGGTGCGATCGCGCGCGACATCGTCGCGAAGGTGCGCAAGCACCCGACCAACCCGGGCCTGCTGTCGCTGCAGGATCTCGCGCGCTACAAGGCGAAGGTGCGTGCGCCCCTGTGCGCCGACTACCGGCGCTCGGTGGTGTGCGGGATGCCGCCGCCGTCGTCGGGCGGTCTCGCGGTCGCGCAGATGCTCGGCATCCTCGAAGCGATGCCCGACTGGCAGCAGATCGGCGCGCAGAAGCCGGTGCGCACCGAGCTCGGCTACGAGCCGACGCCGTTCGCCGCGCACCTGTTCAGCGAGGCTGGGCGCCTCGCGTTCGCGGATCGCGCGCGCTACGTCGCCGATCCCGATTTCGCGCCGTTGCCGGGCGGCAGCTGGGCGAGCCTCACCGACAAGGCCTATCTCGCGCAGCGCGCGCGCCTGATCGGCGACACGAGCATGGGCGTCGCTCAGGCCGGGACGCCGCAAGGCGCGACGCTCGCGCTGGCCGACGACCGCAGCCCCGAATTGCCGTCGACGTCCGACATCGCGATCGTCGACCGCTATGGCCAGGCGCTGTCGATGACGACCAGCGTCGAGGATGCGTTCGGTTCGCGGCTGATGGTGCGCGGTTTCATGCTGAACAACCAGCTCACCGATTTCTCGTTCGTGGCGAGCGAGAACGGCCGGCCCGTCGCGAACCGCGTGCAGCCGGGCAAGCGGCCGCGCTCGTCGATGTCGCCGGAACTCGTGTTCGACAAGAAGACGAAACAGGTGACGATGATCGTCGGCTCGGCCGGCGGTCCCGCGATCATCAACCACGTCGCGAAGACGCTGATCGGCGTGATGGACTGGGGGATGACGATGCAGCAGGCGATCGCGCTGCCGAACTTCGGATCGATGAACGGGCCGACGCAGCTCGAGCGCGGCCGCGTGTCGGATGCCCTCGTCGACGGGCTGAAAGGGCGCGGGCACGACGTGCAGGTCGTCGAGATGAATTCGGGACTGCAGGGCATCCAGCGGCTGAACGTGCAGGGGCAGACGGTGTGGTTCGGCGGTGCGGATCCGCGACGCGAAGGGATCGCGATGGGGGATTGAGAATAGCTGGCAGAGGCGGCGCGTGCGCCGCCTCTTTTCGCGTCACCCGCGCCCTTTCCATGGCACCACCCGCCGCTCGCCCCATCGCATCGCGAGATCGAACAGCCACGCGATCGCGCCGATGATCAGGATGCCCATCACGACGATATCGGTGCGCAGGAAGCTCGACGCATTGAGCACCATCTGTCCGAGCCCGGCCGTCGCGGCGACCATCTCGGCCGCGACGAGCGTCGTCCAGCCGAAGCCGATCGCGATCCGCAGGCCGGTGAGGATTTCCGGCAGCGCGGCCGGCAGCACGACGTGGCGCACGATCTGCACGAAGCTGCCGCCGAGCGAATACGCGGCGTTGATCTGCTCGACCGTCGCCGCGCGCACGCCCGCGCGGGCGGCCATCGCGATCGGCGCGAAGCACGCGAGGAAGATCACGACCAGCTTCGCCGTCTCGTCGATGCCGAACCAGATCACGACGAGCGGCAGGTACGCGAGCGGCGGCAGCGGCCGGTAAAATTCCAGCAGCGGATCGAGCACGCCGCGCGCGATGCGGCTGACGCCCATCAGGATGCCCGTCGGCACGCCGATCGCAGCGGCGAACACGAACGCGCCGAACACTCGCGCGGCGCTCCACAACAAATGTTCGGACAACGGCAGGCCGCCCTGGATGCGGCCGTGCCATGCGTCGACGAACGCGGCCCACACCGCTTCCGGCGTGGGCAGGAACAGCGGCGGCAGCCACTGCAGATGCGTCGCCACCCACCACAGCACGGCCAGCGCCGCGACCGTCGCCGCGCTGAGCGCGGCCGTCTTCCCCTGCCCCGGCAGCCGGTAACGATGCGATGCGCGCGACGCACGCGCCGCGCGATGCCCTTGTGTGTTGCGCTCGTCCTGCACGAACGGCGCGGCCGCTCGATCGGCCGGCCACGAATCCTGCGTGCTCATGTCGTCCTGCCTGTGCAAAGTACTGATCCGGCCACGCCCGACGGACGCGCCCTGCCGCGCGAACTCGTGCATCACGCCGCCTGCCCGAGCGCCTCGTCGCGATGCAGATATGCGATCAGCCGCTCACGCCATGCGATGAATTCCGGCGCCGACTTCACCGCGCGCGCGTCGCGCGATTCGACGTAGCGCCGCGCGAACGGCAGCTCGAAGGTTTCCGCGATGCGGCCGGGGCCGGGCGTCATCACGACGAGACGCGTCGCGAGGAACAGCGCCTCCTCGACGTCGTGCGTGATGAAGAACACCGTCTTGCCGGTGCGTGCCCATACATCGAGCACGAGCGCCTGCATCGTGCCGCGCGTCATCGCGTCGAGCGCGCCCATCGGCTCGTCCATCAGCAGCACGCGCGGATCGCTCGCGAGCGCGCGCGCGATGCCGACGCGCTGCTGCATCCCGCCCGACAGTTCGTACACGCGCGCATGCGCATGGCGCTCGAGGCCGACGAGCGCGAGCATCTCCAGCGCGCGCGCTTCGCGCTCGGCCTTCGACACGCGTGCGAAGCGCAGCCCGAGCGCGACGTTGTCGAGCACGTCGAGCCACGGCAGCAACGCATATTTCTGGAATACGACGCCGCGATCGGCGCCGGGGCCGGCGACCGGCACACCGTCGACGCGCACGTCGCCCGTCGTCGGCGCGACGAAGCCGGCCATGCAATTCAGCAGCGTCGTCTTCCCGCAACCCGACGCGCCGAGCGCGACGACGAATTCACCGGAATCGATGCGCAGGTCGACGCGCGCGAGCGCCTGCGTCGTCGGCCGACCGCGTTCGCCCGGATAGGCGACGGATACCTGACGGACTTCCAGCGTGCTCATGATCGAGGGCTCCGCGATGAGTGGCCTGGGTCGCCTGATGCGCCGCGTTCAGCGAGCGGCTTTCTGCACGAACTGCGGATCGACGCCGACCGAGTAGTCGGCGAGCACCGTCTGGATCGTGCCCTGCGATTTCAGGAACGCGGCGGTGGCCGCGAGCGACTTCGCGGCGCCCGACTGCGCGCCGCCGCCGAGCCAGGCCGGCGACGCCTGCTCGGCCGGCGTCGGGAACGCGTAGAGCGCGAGGCTCGCGGGCACGTCCTGCACGTTCGCGCCGGACACCTTAGCCACTGCCGCGACCTGCGGCGAACCGGCTTTCCACGCGGCCGCATGCGCGCGGTAATCGGCATCAGCGGACGCAAGCACCTTCACGAAGCGCGCGACGAACTCGGGGTTCTCGCGCGCGAACTTGCGGGTCACGACGAATCCGTCGAACGTGGCCTTGCCGCTTTCCTTCGCGACCTGCCCCGACGTCGTCAGCACGGTGCCCGACTGCTTGACCTTCGCGAGCACCGGATCCCAGATATAGGTCGCGTCGATGTCGCCACGCGTCCACGCGGCCGCGACCTCGGGCGGGCGCAGGTTGACGATCTTCACGTCGTTCGGATTCACGCCGGCGGCCTGCAGCGCGACGAGCGTATGGAAATGCGACGTCGACACGAACGGCACGCCGATCTTCCTGCCCTTGAGCGCAGCCACGCTGGTCACGCCCGAGCCGTTGCGTGCGACGAGCGCCTCGGCGTCGTTGATGTTGTCGAGCACCCAGAACAGCGAGATGTCGAGCCCCTGCGACAGGCCGGCCGCGATCGGGCTGGAGCCTGCCTCGCCGAGCTGCACGGAGCCCGACGCGAGCGCGCGGATCACGTCGGCCCCACTGTCGAGCTTGCGGAACGTGACCTTGTAGCCGGTCGCCTTTTCGACTTCACCGCTCGCCTGCGCGTAGCGCCACGGCACGACCATGTCCTGGTACGCGATCACGACTTCACGCGATTCGGCGTGCGCCGCGCCCAGCGCGGCAAAGGCGGTCAGCGCGGCGACGGCGCGGCCAACGAGGCTGAAACGGGACATGCGGCTCTCCTTCGAATGCGTGCATTGCTGCTGGAGAGCCGACTTTACGGGCTTTGCGCGCGACGGGAGCGAACTTATCCTGCGAAGCTATCGATGCCGTTTCAGCTTTGCTTTCCACGTTCGATTGGATCGGGCGTCCGGTCGGGTGGCGAATGTCGTGCGAACGCGCGCTCGACGGCCGCGCCAACGAAAAAGCCCGCATCGCTGCGGGCTTTTTTCGACTGCATGGCTTCTGCGAAACAGGCCAATGGCGCTCAAACCACCCCCGCCCCATGCGCCTGCAGATCGGCGTGATAGCTCGAACGCACCATCGCGCCGACGGCCGCGTGCGTGAAGCCCATCTTGTACGCTTCTTCCTCGTACATCTTGAACGTGTCCGGATGCACGTAAGCACGCACCGGCAGGTGGTGCTCCGACGGCTGCAGATACTGGCCGATCGTCAGCATGTCGACGTCGTGCGCACGCAGGTCGCGCATCACCTGCAGGATTTCCTCTTCGGTCTCGCCGAGGCCGACCATCAGGCCCGACTTCGTCGCGACGTCCGGATGCAGCGCCTTGAAGTCCTTCAGCAGCTTCAGCGAGTGCGCGTAGTCCGAACCCGGGCGCGCTTCCTTGTACAGGCGCGGCACCGTTTCGAGGTTGTGGTTCATCACGTCGGGCGGCGCCGCGTTCAGGATCGAGATCGCGCGGTCGAGACGGCCGCGGAAGTCCGGCGTCAGGATCTCGATGCGCGTTTCCGGCGACTGCTCGCGCACTTCGCGGATGCATTCGACGAAGTGGCCCGCACCGCCGTCACGCAGGTCGTCGCGGTCGACGCTCGTGATCACCACGTACTTGAGCTTGAGTGCTGCGATCGTGCGCGCGAGGTTCTTCGGTTCGTCCGCGTCGAGCGGATCGGGACGGCCGTGGCCGACGTCGCAGAACGGGCAGCGACGCGTGCACTTGTCGCCCATGATCATGAACGTCGCGGTGCCCTTGCCGAAGCATTCGCCGATGTTCGGGCAGCTCGCTTCCTCGCATACGGTGTGCAGGTTGTGCTCGCGCAGGATCGTCTTGATCTCGTTGAAGCGCGAGCTGCCGGTGGCCGCCTTCACGCGGATCCATTCCGGCTTCTTCAGCTTCTCGATCGGAATGACCTTGATCGGGATGCGCGCCGTCTTCGCCTGCGCCTTCTGCTTGGCGGTCGGATCGTAGGCAGGGGTCGCGGCCGAATCGGCCGGTGCGGGGGAAGCGGTAACGTCAGTCATTCGAATGTTCCAGTGCCTGCGGCTTGTCGGCGGCCGCGGATTCGCCGTCGAGGTTGGCGATCAGACGCCCCACCAGCGTGTGGGCGACGTCGTTCCAGTCGGCGGCAACCTCGAGGCTCGCCATGTCGACGGTTTCCAGTCCGGCATAGCCGCACGGGTTGATCGCGAGAAACGGGCTCAGATCCATCTTCACGTTCAGGCTCAGCCCGTGATAGCTGCAGCCGTTGCGGATCTTCAGGCCGAGGGCCGCGATCTTCGCGCCCTCGTGCACGCCGGATGCCACGTAGATTCCCGGCGCGCCCGCCTTGCGGACCGAAGCGAGATTATACGCCGCGAGGGTTTCGATCACGGCCTCCTCGATCTTCGTCACGAGCGTGCGCACCATCAGCTTGCGCCGGCGCAGGTCCAGCAACAAATAGACGACGATCTGGCCGGGGCCGTGGTAGGTGATTTGTCCGCCGCGGTCGACCTTCACGAGCGGCACGCCGCTGTCGGCCACCAGCAGGTGGGCCGGGTCGCCGGCCTGGCCGAGCGTGTAGACGGGCGGATGCTCGACGACCCAGATTTCGTCGCCGGTGTCGGCCGTGCGCGTGTCGGTGAACGCGCGCATCGCGTCGAAGCTCGTCTCGTACGCCTCGCTGCCCCGCCAGCGCACGGTGACCGGCGCGACGGGCTGAACCGGAGACCCGGCGGGCGATTCGGAAACAGCGACAGGCGTGGACACGATGGCAACCGGCGAGACGGACATGGGCGGTAGTTTACCGAAAACCCATGCGTCTCGCCGGCTGCGGAAGGGGACGGATCATGCGTATCCGTCGGAGGAAAGGCCCGTCAGACGGTGCGCCAGCCGTCGTGGAACAGTGCATTCACGCGGTGACGCAGCCGTGCGAGCGCGCCGCGCGCGACCTCCGCGGCCGGCCGCGACACCGAGAACGCGACCTGCGCGCCCTGCCCGCTTTCCGCGCTGAGCCACAGCCGCTCGCCGCGGCGCAGCCGCAGCGTCTCGCCGTCGACCAGGAAATAGTCTTCGACGTCGTTGCTGCGCGTCGCCCACACCGGCCCGCATTGCACTGTCAGACGCGTGCTGCGTTGCACCTTCATCGGCACGGTTTCACCCGCCGGGATTTCGAACGTGATGCTTGAAGAAATTTCTTGCATGATCGACTCCGCCAATAAATGCTTCGATGGCTACAATCGTAGTCATTTGAAGGCACTCGACCAAACGACCAATTTTCACGTCGATGTGAGGAAAATTAGCAAATGGACCTCCGCCAGCTGCCTGCGCTGAACGCGATTCGCGCGTTCGAAGCCGCCGCCCGCCACGAGAATTTCTCCCGCGCCGCCGACGAGCTGTACGTCACGCACGGCGCGGTCAGCCACCAGGTTCGCGCGCTCGAGGAAGAGCTCGGCGTGCAGCTGTTCACGCGCAACGGCAAGCGGCTGTGCCTGACCGACGCCGGCATGCGCTACGCGCAGCAGGTCCGCACCGCGCTGATGGTGATCGCCGATGCGACGCGCGACGTGCGCGCAAGCGACCGCGGGCGGCGGCTGGTGGTGTCGATGCTGTCGTCGTTCGCGGCGCGCTTCATCACGCCGCGCATCGGCACGTTCATCGAGCGGCATCCGGAAATCGACGTCGAGCTGCAGTCGACCAACTCGCTCACCGATTTCGCGCGCGACGACGTCGACCTCGCGATCCGCTTCGGCTCCGGCCACTATCCGGGGCTGCACGTCGAGCCGTTGTTCGAGGAGGTGTTCTTTCCGGCATGCTCGCCGACACTGAACGGCGGCAAGCTGCCGCAAACGCCCGCCGATCTCGTGCACTACAACCTGCTGCGCTCGGACGACGAGCTGTGGCGGCCGTGGTTCGACGCGGCCGGGCTCGATACGCTGACCGAGCCGAAACGGGGGATTCTGTATCAGGATTCGTCGAACCTGCTGCTGGCCGCGATCGATGGTCAGGGCATCGCGCTGGTGCGCCGCTCGCTCGCGGTGCACGACCTGCTGGACGGGCGCCTCGTGCGCCTGTTCGACATCGACGGGCAGAGCCCGTGGCACTACTTTTTCGTGTGTCCGCCGCCGCTCGCGAACACGCCGCGCGTGCAGGCGTTCAGAACCTGGCTGCTTCAGGAAGTCGCCGAATACAAGCTGCTGTGCGACGAGCTGGACGCGCGGCGCGCGGCGGGGAAGCCCCCCGCCGAGTGCGCGCAGGAAGGAGGATGGAAGACGGCGCTCAGAGCACGACCTTGACCATCGGATGGCCGGTCAGCGCGCGGTAGATGTTGTCGAGCTGTTCCTGGCTCGTCGCGCGCACGGTGATCGTGAGGCCGGTGTAGTTGCCGCCGCTCGATGCACGCTCCTCGATCTTCTCGACGTCGATCTCGTTGTCGTGGACGGCCACGACCTTGAAGATCGTATCCTTGAACTCCGGGTGCGCCTTGCCCATGATCTTGATCGGGAAATCGCACGGAAACTCCAGCAGCGACTCCTTCCTGGCGTCGATCGCGCCGGTAACCTCGATGGTTTTGGTCGGTTCGCTCATCACTTTCTCCGGGTTAGGTCAAACTGTTCAAACTCGCGCGCCTTCGCACGCTGGTACGCGTCGTACAACGCCGCGAACACGGGGC